>DASZIA010000549.1:0-18365 GCA_035949535.1 Planctomycetaceae bacterium
GCAAAAAACCAACTGTTGCGGCCACCATTTTTGGCCCCTAGAATCGACTGGCGTGTCTGCGCGGGGCGCGCGGGCTTACCCAGTGGCGCAGGAGCCCGGCCATGCCGAGTCTGATGTTACTTAAGGACGGCGAGGCGATCGCATTCAAGCTGGTCGATGCCGTTACCGTGTTGGGCCGCGCCCCCGAGTGCCAGATCCAGCTCGACTCGAACATGGTCTCCCGCCGCCATGCGCAGGTCACGCGGGACAAGGGTTCTTACGTCGTTGAGGACCTGGGGAGCGGGAACGGCACGTTCGTCAACGGCAAGCGCATCGACGAGCGCACGCTGCTCAAGGCCAACGATCGCATCAAGCTCGGCCCGATCCTGCTGCGGTTTGAACCGGGCGACGGATCACCGACCGGCTCTCTCGAAAAGGATCTGTCGAGCAGCGTCGAGATCTCCGGCGACGTGACTGCCACGATCATGGAGTCGGCCGACAACGCCACCGGCTTCGGCGTGCTGCAGGTGCGGCCCGAGGCCAAGCTGCGGGCCGTCATCGAAATCGCGCGGAGTCTGGCCGGCACGGTCGATTTACAGGCGATCGTGCCGTTGATCCTCGACACTCTATTCACGATTTTCCCGCAGGCCGACCGGGGCTGCATTCTGCTCAAAGATGCCGAAACGGCCGATATGCGTCCCGTCGCGCAAAAGCATCGCAAGCCGGACGCCGACGAGACCGTCAAGCTCAGCCGCACGATCTTGAACAAAGTCCTCTCCGAGAAGACGGGAATCCTTTCGGCCGATGCCACGAGCGACGCGCGGTTCGAGGCGGCCGCTTCAATTTCGAGCCTCACGATCCGCTCGATGATGTGTGCTCCGCTCTTGGGGCTCGACGGCGCTGCGATGGGCGTGATCAACCTCGACACGCAAAATGTCCTGTCGCGATTCACGAAGGACGACCTCGACTTGCTCTTGGCGGTGGCCGGCCAGGCAGCGCTTTCCTATGAAAGCGCGCGGCTTCTGACCTCGCACATGGAGAAACTCAAACAAGACAGTGAGATGGCCATCGCCCGCAACGTCCAGCAGGCCCTCTTGCCCAAAACGCTGCCTCAGGCATCGGGATACGACTTCTATGCGTCGTACGATTCCGCCTTGGCCGTCGGCGGCGACTACTACGACGCGATGCTGTTGGATGACGGCAAGGTCTGCCTGTCGTTCGGCGACGTAGCGGGGAAGGGCGTTCCCGCTTCGCTTGTGATGTCGCGGATTTCAAGCGTCGTCCGCAGCACGCTGATGTATGTTGACGACGTGGGCGAGGCGATCAAGGCCGTCAACAACCACATGTGTTCGAGCGCCGTCGAAGGGCGGTTTGTGACCTACATTCTGGCCCTGGTCGACACGCAGGCACACGAGATCCAGCTGGCGATTGCGGGCCATATGTCGCCGATGATCCGTAAAGCTGACGGCACGATCGAAGAATTCGACGAAGAATCGGTCGGCATTCCCGTTGGCGTCATCGAGGACTACCCGTACGACGTGCTTGCGCGTCCGATCGCCCCAGGAGAAACGGTGCTGTTTTACACCGACGGCGTCAGCGAGGCGATGAATCCCAAAGGGGACCTTTACGGCGACAAGCGAGTTCGGGAGTTTCTGCGCAAAGGCGTGGGCAGCGCGGCCGAGATCGGCAAGGCGCTTCTCGCCGACGTGCGGTCCCACGCCAACGGCCGCGATCAGAACGACGATATCACGATCATGATCTTCAGCCGCAACGCCTAGGCAGCCCGCGTGGCGCGTGGGACCCTCGCCCCATTCTGATGGGGAGAGGGCAGGGTGAGGGGTCTTCGAGTTGTCGATGGCCGGCCGGTTGGCGCGAAGTGCTCCTATCGCTTAAGAGCCCTCACCCCGGCCCTCTCCTATCGGAATGGGAGAGGGTGGAAGACGCCAAAGCCCCGAGCTACTCCGGCGGATAGCGGACCGGGTTCCAATCGCGGGCCAGCTCACACAGTCGATCGAGAGTCGCGCGCCAGGGGCTGCAAGCGACGATGCCCGGCAGCCGAATCATGTTCGCCCGGTCGTCCACCCACGTCTCGCCGAAATGCACCGGCTGACGGTTGTGCACCCACAGGGCGTCGCCACCGAGCGCGCGGGCCAGGTGCAGTGACACGGGGAAGTCGTAGACGTTGGGCGAGTGGATCAGCGATCCGGCGTACTCGCCGCGGGCCATGAGTTCGTAGATGCTGCCGGCCATCGTCTCGGAAGTATGCCCCTCGAGTCCCAAGGCGCTGACGTCGCGGGCCCGCTCTGGATCGTGCCGTTGGAATCCGATCAGGTAGATCTTCCTCGGCTCGGGCAATTGGTCGCGACTAACAGGCTTGAGGCCGTCGAGCAGGCCGCGCGCCGGCCGGCCGCAGTCGTCGGGGCCGGACACGATTCGGCCGTCGTGGACTTCGACCCACGCGCCGTTCGGCCCGCACTCGGGGACAAAAACCAGTGAATAGAGCACCGTCTCTCGATTGCGCAGGTGCAGCATGACGGCATAACCGTTCCCCGTGCGGTCGCGGTATTGCTTCGTCCCGTCGATCGGATCGATCGCCACGACCAGCTTGCCCTCGTTTGCAAACCGCGCCAAGTCGCCGGTCGATTCCTCGGCCTCGATGCGGCACCTTCGCAACACAGGGTCGGCGTCCCGCAGCGCGGCGACGATCAACTCTTGGATAGTCAAATCGGCGAGGGTCAGAGCGTCTGTGTTGGCGCTGCCCGTATGCTTACCCGAGAGAGCGATCTTGTGCCCGCGCAGGCTTTTGGCCAGCGCTCCGCACCAGCGCAAAACACCGGGCATGTGCCGTGACAGTGCGGCTGCGACTTCCGAAGCGTCGACCATTGAAATTCCTGCTCAGAGGCCTGCTTCCAATCGGGCGATCACCGCCGCCGCGACGTCGATGCCGGTGACTCGCCGAAACGCCTGCCAGCCGGGAACTGCGTTCACTTCGATGACATAGCAGGTCCCGTCACGACCGTAAAGCAAATCGACGCCGGCGAAGCGCGCCTCGGTCGCTTGGGCCGCCGTCAATGAGCACTGCGCTTCGCGATCGGTGACCGAATGAATTTCGGCGGTCCCCCGGCAAGAGACGTTCGCACGAAAGTCGCCGTTGGCCCGGCGACGCATGGCTCCGAGCACACGTCCGTCAAGGACGAGCACGCGGACGTCGAAGCCCTCGTTTTCGATAAACCGCTGCACGTAAACGACGGACCCGATGCGTTCGAGCGTCCGAAACGTGCGCAGCGCGATCTCTCGGTCGCTCACGCGAACGATGCCACGGCCTTCCGAGCCAAAGATCGGCTTCACGACAACGTCACCGCCCAATCGCTCGAACGCGGCCAACGCGTCGTTGGCATCTTCGCACACGACAGTGGGCGGAACGGCCAGGCCGGCCTGTTCGAGCCGGGCCGATGCGAGGTACTTGTCGACTGCGCATTCGACCGCTTTGGGCGGATTAAGAACTGTGACGCCGGCCGCCGACAGCCTCCAGAGCGCGTCCATCCGATAGACGACTTGTTCAAGCGATCCGGGGGGCATCGTACGAACGATCACGGCATCGAATGCCGTCAGGTCCGCTTCGCCGGCGACCACCGCCGGGTCCACACCGCCAACACAGGCAACGATCTTCGGAAAATCGATCCGACTCGAGCGGTGTCCTCGCTCAGCGGCGGCCCGCGACAAATCTCGGCAGTACCAGCTTCGCGGCTTGGCCAGGATGGCGATCTTCATGATCTGTTTTCGTCGAGCCGCAACCTACAGGCCGAAGGAGGTCCGCAGGATCTCCGGTTGGATTTTTCCAAAGCGCTGCACTTTCCCCGTGTCGAGATTGCAGAACGTAATCTCCGCCGGACTGAAAAGGTGCGGATCGATTTTGTAGAAATCGCGGCCGGCCTGTTCGAACACCTCCGCGAACGGCTTGCCGAAGGCGGGGGACGAGTCGGCCGGGACCTTGGGGCCCAGGGCGGCCAGCGCCGCGTCGTCGCCGCGAACCCAGAGCGTGACGCGAGCCCCGTACAAGATGGCGTCGTTCGTGCGGCCGATCGCCGCCATGTCATCGGCGGCGACCGGCGGCAAGGGAGCGTTCCCGCAGGCACTCTTGATCTGATTGACGTCGAAACCGAGTTCGAACAGCTTGTGGAGGGCCGTCTCAATCGAACGGGCGGCGATCTGCAGGCTGCCCGCCTGGCTCGCGGTCGGGGCGACCAGAATCCGCAGCCGGTCGGACGTGACGCCCGTGCGCTCGCAGAGGTAGCGAACCACCGACGCATCCGGAAGTTTTCGAGCCTCGAGCACGCCGACGACTTCGCCCGGCTGCTCGCGATAATCGAGCCGGCTGAACACGGCCTCACGCGCGTAGGCGGCCCGCATCGGTCCCGATCCCATCGCAAAGTAGCGATCGACGCTGACCTGCCAGCCCGCATATTGACTCAAGAGGCACGATGCCACCGGATGATCGGTGGTGACAAACACATGCGGCCAGCTCAAATCGAGCAACTCGCACGATTGAATCGAGACCCAACCCAAGCCAGCCATGCAGATCTCGGCCAGCGCCTGCCCCGCGTCGAGCCCGCCCTCGGTGCGAACGCCGAAGTCGAGAATCTGCGCCTCTTCGACAGTGGAAGTTCGGACGCGAAAGTCGTCGGCACTGGCCGCGACGCGCTCCACGAGTTGGGCCGCACGCAGGTTGAGATCGTATCGCATACTTGATCGCTAGGAAGGGGGCCGAAGACCGATCTGACTCGCGGTCCTGAGGGGCTGACCGCGGCGGATCGTCCTAAATCGCTGAAACGCAATTCTACGGTTTGTGTTCGGCCGTTGCGCTATTGGCCGCGAGCGGATTTGGCAGACACTTTTCCCAGCCCGGCCTTGATGTAATCGGGCAGATCGCGCGGCTGATACCGCAGGCGCACCGGACCCTGACAGCACTCGCATGGTTTGATCTCGTAAATCGCGAAGCCGCACGTGTCACAGTAATAATCGGTGTACTGGCGGGTCCCTTTCTCGTCGAACGTAAAGATGATCAGCACCTGGAGGTACGTGACGCCTTTGGCCCGCTTGCCGACCAACTCGACGGGGCGATTTCGCAAGTGCTCGTCCTGAAAAAACGCCCGGCCGCGCCAGTCGGGCACGATCGGAATGAGTTCGCCCGATTCGGTCTCGAGCGCAACTTGCTTGTCGAATTCTTCCCGCGCCTCGATCTTGCGGCGCGCCAGCGCTTCGCGAACGAGTACGACTTTGCCGCGAAACAGCCCCTGAGAAGACGCGTCGGCGGTCGGCGGTTTGGCAGCCGAGCCCGTTGCCGTCTTCTTCGTTGCGCCAGTCGGTACTTTGTTCTCGCCGACCGAAACCGATCTCGCCGAGAACATGTTCCCAAGCGCAAAAAGAGCGAGCAGCGTGAGCACGCCACGGCCGGCGCGCCTCGGTCGATACGCCAAAGAAGTCATCCGGCGACTTTTCCTACGACGACGACTCGCAGCGACAGGGCGGCTTTCTTGCCGTTGTCGTCGCCTTGAACGGGAACACCCAGGACCCAGCGATCATTTTCTTCCTTGGTGAGCGTCGCCGCCGCGATGGGGGCCTCGACGGCCAGGAGCGACAAGATGGCCGGGTGATTGGTACCGACTGATTTCGAGCTGGCTTTGTGCAATCGGTCAGGGGGCACGAAAAGCTTGGGATCAGTATCCGTTGCCGCAGGCAGAGCCACCAGAAAATCGTAGACGTCGCTTGTGCCGATGTGATTGCCATCCTGCGGCTGCTGGCCGTAGCGGAGTGTGTAGACGCCGGGCTTCACCGGCTGTCCGCGGAAATCACTGAACTCGACTTTGTCGCCCACCCGTAGCACGCCGACCAGTTCGCCCGTTTGGAACGGGTATTTCACATTCAGCGTCTGCTTGAAGCCCGGCTTGAGCGCGACGTTCTTGAGCAGCCACACGTCGCAAACCGGTCCCTCGGCACTCTGCACCCGAAAACCCTTCGGGTTGACCAGCGACGCGATACCCGGAGCCAGCCCGTTCGGTGCTTTGTCGACGCTGATGAGCGTCTTTTCGTCCGCCGCCCCGGTCAGCAACAAAACGCAGACCGCTACGACAACGAGAAACGTCGAGCGAAACGACATCGCGGACTCCCCAGGGTGCAGAATTCAAGCGGTTGGCATGCTGTAGTCTGCCGACAGAACTCCATCTCCATCTTAGGCGATCGGCCGACCATTTTCAGCCAGCACCCGCGCGAGCGCGCGGAAGAGAACCCAATGATGAGTGGGTGGCACTGGCGGCTTGTCCGCCCAGTGGGGTTTCCTAGGCAGGTGCAGAATGCACTGGCAGCAAGCTGCCAGTGCCGCCCGGACATACGGCTGCCTGCGAGAACTAGCGCTCGAAGGTCGCCAGCACAGCGCTGCGGATGTTGTGCAACTCCCATTGGCTGTCGAGGCCGTCACCCGTGTACTTGAGCGTCTTGGCGTACGCAGGGCTCGAATTGTCGACCTTGGACAGGGGCTGGTAGTAGCAGCTCTCGTTGGAGCAGCAGCGATCCGACTTCTGAAGTGCGCGGGTCTCGATGGCCGCCAGATCGCCGGCTTTGAACACGCCTTTGCCCGCGAGGTGGTCGTTCGAGAGCGAGAGCGGGATCGACTTCACTGTTTGCACCTTGCCCAGCACGCCTTTGGCCGAATGACGGGCGAAATCGACGAGTGCGGCTTGCTGCTGTTTGTTTGCCTTCTGATCGACCAGGATCACCGATTTGATCTCTCCGGCCGCCATGGGAAACACGCCGTCTTCGCCCAGCGTGCTTTCCGCATTCAGCACGACTGCGACTCCCAGGCCGCAGAGGTTGACACCCTTCCATTGGCCATCATCGACCTTCCAGGCCATGAGTGCCTCGCGACCGGCCAGGCCCACTTGCGAGTTGGCGAAGCATGGGCCCGTGTAAACATCGCAGGAACGGGCTTCGAGATATTCACCCGAAATCTCGGCCGCCTGCACGGACGAACAAGCCAAGAGGATCGCGGAACACGCGGCGAGACAGGTGAACCGGTTCATGGGAAGTCCTTTTGCGGATCGCTCAGTCGGTAAACGGACACCTTGATTCTTGCAATGCCCCCAAAGAGGTCAAGGTGCGTCGTTGGCGCGGCAGTTCCGTCAGCGGGCCTCGAAACACCTTCGCGACGCATCGCGGCACGGCTCGTCGGCGCACAGGCCGCCGTCCGGACCGTAGATTCTCTGCGTCCGCGTACACCAGAAGTGGCCGTCGCCGACTACGTGCTCTTCCTCGGGCAGGCCGGCGTTCACGGCCATACCCTTCGAGAGCAAAAACCGGCAGCGCTCGCCAATCTGGATGACCTTTAGCGCGTCCTGCAGCGCGTTGTTGGGGAGTGCGTCGCTCATAGGTCAGATTCCTCCCACTGGCCGACGGCTCGCAGCAGCGCGCGTTTGACCGCGGCACGGGCCATCGAAACTTTGTACTCGTTGCCGGAAAGCGGCGTCGCCCCTTGGACGGCCGCTTCACCGGCCACCTCGGCGGTCTCTTCATTGATTGACTGTCCAGCGAGCAACTTACCGGCTGCGGTAGCGACCCAGGGAACGGGAGCCACGTGACCGAGCACGATCCGCGCCTCGCGGACGAATCCCCCCTCGAGCTCGACGCAGACGGAAGCCGCCGCCTGCGGCCAGTCTAAGCCGCGAAGCTGCAACACTTCGTACGACGCGCTTTGCGTCAAGCCCGCAGCCGGAAGCCAGACGTGCGAGATTAATTGTCCGGGCTTGAGCACGGTGATGCTCTGGCTGGCAAGTTTCGGCGTGACGTAGAAATTCGCCAGTGGCAGCCATTCCTCGCGCTCTGGCTGCGGGCCGATCACCCGGACCCGCGCACCCCACGCCAACAGGGCAGGGGCGAATCGCGATGCGCTCACGAACTTGGCCGGCCCGCGGTTGCCGAAAATTGCGTGATAGCGATTGTCGCCCGCCTCGACGAGCGACTTTCCGTCGCGGAAGCCCAGCAGGCCGTATCCATTACGGAAGTACCAGCAATTCGGCAGATGGCACAGGTCGCCGCCGAGAGTTCCGCGCGATTGAATTTGAATCGCGTGGACCGCTCCGATAACATGCTGCAACGACGCGTACTGAGACAAGAGCGCGCGATCTTCCATGTCCTCGAGCGTTGTGAGGGCACCGATGATCACGCCGTCCTCGACCGCGCGAACTCCCGACATTGTGCTGACGTGCTTCAAGTCAACGACGCGACGCGGAGAAACGAGCCCGCGCTGCAAGAGCGAGACCAGATCGGTTCCGCCGGCCAACACCGCGGTCTCGGCCCCCTTGCCCGGCAGATCCGAATCGTTAAGCAGTTCCACCGCCTCGGCTTCGCTGCGGGGACTGGCGTATTCGAACGAGTTCATGCTTTGGCTCCCTTCAGCGCCTCGAGCACCCGTTTCGGAGTCATCGGCAGCACGGGAACGCGGACCCCGATCGCATTGGCAACGGCGTTGGAGATTGCGGCCCCCGTGGAAATGACCGGCGGCTCTCCCAGGCCGACGACACCCTTCTTGTACTGGTCATCAGGCTGGTAGAACTCCGCGATGAGTTCGCCGACGTCGCCGATTCGGGGCAACTTGTAGTTCTCGAGGTCGGCGTTGATGTAGCGGCCCGTCGCCTTGTCGATGATCCGCTCCTCAGAGAGCGAGTACGAGATGCCCATGATCAGGCCACCGAGCACCTGGCTCTCGGCCGTCTGCAGGTCGATGATCGTTCCGCAGTCCTGAACGCAGAGCATCTTGTTCATCCGCACGACGCCGGTCTCGGTGTCGACCGAGACGTCGGCCATCTGGATGCCGCCGACTCCCTGGCTGGTGAGGCCGTCGTTCTTCTTGCCTTTGCTCTGAGTCTCGAGCGGCGTCGGACCTAACAGACCGCAGGCCTGCTTCCAGGAGCAGACCTCCTTGTCACCGGAGTAGATCTTTTCGTTCTTGGCGGAAAGAGAATCCGCATCGACCTTGTAGCGCTTGGCGACCAGGTCGTAGATCTTCCACAGGGCGTCGAGGGCAGCTCGGCGATTCGGACCGCTGATACCGCCGATCGTGGTGCTGCCGCCCGAGCCGCCGGCGTTCGGATACTTGCTCGAGCCGATGTGCGCCTTGACCGACGAGAGCGGGATGCCGAAGGTCTCCGCCAGAATGACGGCAATACACGTGCGGGTGCCGGTCCCCAGGTCCTGAGTGGCCGAGGTCGACTCCACAGTGCCGTCTGGGTTGACCCGGAGAGAAACAGCCGAGACGTTGGCCGCTCCGCCCCACGTATGCAGAGCCAAACCGAGCCCCTGCTGCGTGCCATTCTTCTTTTCACCCTTGCCGTGGGGATGCCAGCGGGCCTTCCAGTCCATGATCTTGGCGCCGATGGCCAGCTCGTCGGCATAGAGGGCGGCACGGTCCGTGAGCTTCAAGTTTTTCGTAAAGAAGCCGAGGCTATCCATTCCCATCTTGGCGGCCAGATCGTCCATGGCCGTGTGCGTGAGTGCGGCGGCCTGGGGATGGTCGGGCGCTCGCCAAGCCTGGTAAGGCCCGGTATCGGTGCTGATGCCCGTCGTCTTACGACGGTAGTTCTTGATCTTTGTGAAGACATAAGGCAGCACGCCCGAGCTGATCGTTCCGCCGCCCGGACCGCTGGTTCCCCATTGCTGGCTGTCCCAGCAGGTGACGTTGCCATCCGCGTCCGCGCCGACAGTGATCAAGGCAAACGCTGAGGGCCGCGTGCCCGGCGTCTTGAGTTCCGTCGCCCGGTCGAGCACCAAGCGGATCGGGCGGCCGGCCTTCTGCGCCATCACCGCGCAAACCAGTCCCCATTCGCCGGCGGAGAATTTCGAACCGAAGCCGCCGCCGATGTAGTTGCAAATCACGGTGACATTGGCCGCATCCACGCCGGCAACCTGCGCCAGTTGGCCCGGTATGCCAGACGTCCACTGCGTCGAGACGTGCGCGAGCAGGTTCTCCTTGTCCTTCCACTCGCAGTGCGAGCCGTGCGGCTCCATGCACATGTGGGAAATCACCGGGATGCCGTAGAACCCCTTGTGCGTGTGGACGGCCGCTTTGAGGGCCGCGTCGAACTCTTTCGTTTCGCGTTTGCCGAGCGACTTGGTGCGTTTTGCTTTTTCAGCGGCTGCGAGGTCACGGTCGTCTACCCAAACGGGCAAAGGCTCGTTCGCGACGGCGGGCAATTCCTCGTACTCGATCTCGATCGCCTTGACCCCTTCCATCGCCTGCTCGATCCGCTCGGCGGCGACGGCGGCGATCATGTCGCCGTCCCAATGCACCTCGGCGTCGATGTCTTTGATGATGTGGACCATCTTGACGCCCGGCACTTTTTCCGCCTGTTTGACGTTGAGTTTCTTGATCTTCGCGTGCGGTCGGTCGCTGGTGAGCAGCCGCACGTAGAGCGTGCCGGGCGTGTTGATGTCAGCCGCGTACTTGGCAGCGCCGCTGGCTTTTTCGACGCCGTCGATGCGCGGGACGCGGGTGCCGAGCAGCGTGTTTTCGCCGCGGGGTTTCCAGCCGACCTTGCGTGTGCCTGCTTCACTTTTTGTGTCGGTGTCGCTCATTTAGGCACCTCCCTTCGTGGCAACTTCGCCCTTTTTGGCGATCTCGAGGGCACACTGCAGGATGCCCTGGTACGTGCCGCAGCGACAGATGTTTCCGCCCAGCATGTGTTTCAGCTCATCGACCGTCGCATTGGGCTTCTTGTTGAGAGCGGCCCGCGTCGCCATCACGAATCCCGGCGTGCAGTAGCCGCACTGCAGACCGTCGTGCTTGACGAAGCCGGCGATCACGTCGTCGATCTGGTCGCCGTTTTTCAGCGATTCAATGGTCTCGATCTTCTGGCCGATGCAGCTCATCGCCAAAACGCTGCCCGAGTGCACGGCTTTACCGTCGATCAGCACCGTATCGGCGCCGATCGCGCTGCCGTCCTCGACGTCTTTAGCGCCCGTGAGATTCAGGTCGTCCCGCAGGCAATGCAGGAGCGAGGTCCGGGGCTCGATCATCACCCGGTGCTCCTTGCCGTTGACGTTGAGCACAACCTCGGTCGGCTTGGCCGGAACGACGTTCGGTTTGACGTCCGCGACGGCCTGCTCTTCGATCGCGGCCGTCGCCATGGCCGTGGCGGCCACCGCGACTCCCGACCCCTTCAAAAAATCGCGGCGATTGAAGCCGGCGCTCGTTCTTTGCTGTCGATCACGGTCCAGCATGGGTGTGGCTCCCAAAGAATCGAATACGGCAACTGGATGACCTCGGTTTTACTTCGGCGAAGAGATGCCGGTTTCATCCGTGATGCCGAATTAGGGGTGATTCTAACCCGGCAAATCTTGAGCACAACGGTCAACGCATTGCAGCAGCGATCCGACAGCGCCAGGATCGTGTCAGCTGCGCGCCAGTCGATTTCTTCGGGGTGGCTGGGGTCGAACCGCTTCGGTTCGCCCCCAGTTCGTCGGAAGGCCGCCGGCGCTTCAGAATGTCGCCAGCGATTCGTCGCGCACGTCGGTTACGAACATGCAGCCCGGACTGTGAGTGATCGCCAGCGGCAAACGGGCCGACGCGAGCACCGCCTGAGGCGTGACGCCGCACGCCCAGAAAACGGGAAGCTCATCAGCGGCCACGGGGACGGCGTCGCCGTAATCAGGTTTCGTGAGATCGGCAATCCCCAAATCGCCCGGCAGACCAACGTGGACCGGCGCCCCGTGTACTGCCGGGTAACGCGACGTAATCTGGATCGCCCGAATCGCGTCGGCGGGCTTGAAGGGACGCATCGACACGACCAGCGGACCGTGAAACGGCCCGGCACTTTCGCACGGGCGATTGGAGCGATACATCGGGACGTTGACGCCGCGCTCGATATGCCTCACCGCAAGTCCCGCGCGGATCAGGGCGGCCTCGAACGTGAACGAGCAGCCAATCAAAAAACTCACGAAATCGTCACGCCACAGATCAAGCAGATCGGTTACTTCGCCAGCCAGCTCGCCGTTCTTCCAGACGCGATAGCGGGGCAGGTCGGTCCGCAGGTCGGCATCTGCAGCCAGCCGCGACGGCGCCGGGTCGCCAGCGTCGGTCACGTCCAAGAGCGGACAGGGTTTTGGATTCCGCCGGCAGAACTCGAGAAAATCGCCAGCGAAGGCAGCCGGAAGCACAACCAGGTTCGCCTGCGCGAACCCAGCCGCCAGCGCCGACGTCTGACCGGTAAAGCCATCGTTTCGACAGGCGAGGCGCACGGCCTTTCCAGTGGTGAGGGCGGATCGTTCGAGCATCCCGATAATATACATAACGGCGGGAGGGCGAGGCTCCCGCCGAGCCGTCTTGGGTTAAGGGGCCGCGCACGAAGCAAGCGGGGATTTTCGCCGCGCGCCTGATGCACCGCTTACTTCGTGCGCGGCTCCTAAGATCAAAGTGCTCTCGCAAGTTAACCATGAAAACGGTCCACGATTACCTCGACACGCTGCCGCAAATCGGCCGAGTGGAGTGGATCGGCGTCAGCCCGTGGGTCGAACAACGAACGAGGTGCGGCAACAGTCGCGGAACGTTCCCAGGCAAGCAACCACTTCTTCTTGTCGACGCCACCACCGTAACCCGTCAGTTTCCCGTCGGCGCCGATCACACGATGACAGGGCACGATGATCGAAATCGGATTGCGCCCATTGGCCTGACCCACGGCGCGCGACGCGGTCGGCTTGCCGACGCGCTCGGCAAGCTGGCAATAACTGATCGTCGTGCCAAACGGGATTCGCACCAACTCCTGCCAGACGCGCTGCTGAAACGACGTGCCGGCAAGCTTGATCGGCACATCGAACTGTTGCCGCTCGCCGGCAAAGTATTCGGCGAGTTGCTCGCGCACCGCGATGAACGGTGCATCGGAATGCTGCCACGAAGCGTCGGGAGCCCGTCCGCCTTTGTGTGGCTGCATAAAGAGCCCTGTCAGGAACTGTCCGTCACCCTGAAGGAACAATCGGCCCAGCGGCCAATCGAGGTAGCTGTAATAAATGGGCGTGGTCATCGTTCGGTTCTCCTAACGGGTTGGACCGTTCATTTGGAAGGTGTCCTGAGACTCTCCCACAAGTGCATGGCCGCATAGGCACGCCAGGGGCGCCACCGCTCGGCCGTTTTTTCCAGAGTTTTGGCGGACTTCAGTCGTGAGGCTTTCAGCAAGGCGAGGTCACCCGCTGGAAAGCCGTCGGGCCATCGCAACGCGCGCATCGCGATGTACTCAGCGGTCCACGGTCCGATGCCGGGAAGCTCCACGAGTTTGGCCACGATCGCCGTCGGATCGACGCCCGGTTCGAGATCGATCTCGCGGCGGGCGACGACGCGGGCCAGATTCCGCAGACATTCGGCGCGAGCACTCGGCAGGCCGACGCCGGCGATCGCTGCAGCGCGAGCCGCCCAGAGCGATTCGGCCGTCGGGGCGATGCGGCTCAAGCAAGCCAGCGGCGTCTCAATCGCTTCGCCAAACCGCTGCGCAACGCGGCCGGCAAGTGTCGACGCCCCGCGAACCGAAACCTGCTGTCCCAAGATCGCTCGCACGCCCAGCTCAAACGAATCGAATGCGCCCGGCACGCGCAACCCGGGCCGTCGCTCGACCGACGGCGCAAGCAGCGGATCGAGCGCGAGATGTCGTGCGATGACGTCGGGCCGAGCATCCAGGTCGAACAAATTCCGGAGGCGCACGAGGATCGACGGCAGCGCGGGTGCCAGAGCGGTGGCGAGGTCGACGGCCAGCAAGTTGCGATCGGCGACCGGCGAAACACTCAGCCAGCCGCGATGCTCGCCGACGCGAACCGTGCGATGATACGCGTCGCCGGTCACGCACTCGACGCCGGGAATCGCTCGCGCCGCCAGGAATTGCAGCATCGGTTCCCAATCTAGGGGCGGGCGATAGGCGAGCACCAATCGCAAACAATCGGCGGTGACCACCTTGGATGACGAACGCCGGAGGGTGCTGGGCGTCAGCCGATAGTGGCTGCGAAAGAGAGCGTTAAACCGCCGCACGCTCTCGAACCCGGCCGCGAACGCGACCTGCACCAGGGGAAGCTGCGTTTCGGCGATCAACCGTTTGGCCAGCAGCAAACGATTCGTCTGCGCCAGCTCGACGGGCGACACGCCGAGTTCTTTTCGCACGGAGCGGCGCAATTGGCGCGAGCTGAGTCCAAAACTCGCGGCCAGATCTTCCAGGCTGCCGCCGTCGCTGAGGGCGCCGGCCTCGATCCGCGCGGCCGCGGCCCGGGCCGTCGTGCGGACGTTATCAACGGGCGCATGGCCCGGCGCGAGTTCGGGGCGGCACCGCAAGCAGGGCCGAAAGCCGTCCCGCTCGGCCAATGCAGCGCTCGCAAAGAACCGGCAGCGCCCGCGCCCGGGCGTTTTGGCGGTGCAAACCGGCCGGCAGTAAACGCCGGTCGTCTTCACACCGACAAAAAACAACCCGTCAAAGCGGGCGTCTCGCGCGAGCAGAGCCCGGTAGCAAACATCGTCATCGATGGTCATACCCGCATTGTAGCCGTGATCAGCAGATCGACTGGCCGTTTTCGGACATGACAACGGGATCGTGGTTTCGAGCGACTCGTTGCGGCCGGGCAATTCATGCATGTCCGGCGAGCCGCCCCGCCGAAGGCGGATAAGCTGGCGGCGCAAAAATCCAAGCCAACGCCGATTTCTTGAAAATCTTCGGATCTCGCCGGCGTTCATCGGCGTTACTTTGTGTAACGCGTTGAATTCTAATCGCCGCTTTGCAGTCGGAGGCAGACGATGGGCCGCATTACCGCGATTGTGATTCGAGTCAACAAACACGCCAATTTGTGCGCGCAATGGGGAACCGTGCTGAGCGCGCTGGGCACGATAGCCGCACTGGCGATCGCCTATGAAGCGTTCAGCGTCCAAAACACCCAACTCAAGGAGCAGATCGATTCACAGGCCAAGGCCAGTGCCGACGAGCGAGATCGATTTCAGCGTCAATTGGACGTTCAACGGAAACACCTCGACCAATTCGTGCGGGCCTTTCAGAACCAGCAGACGGCGACGTTTTACACGCAGGTGTATACCACAACGCGGTTCCTCCAGGACCATCCGAGTCTCTACGACTACTTCAAGAGACGACCAAACAGGAAGCAGTCCGCCAAGGAACACAGTGACCTGGTGAAGGCGCGTTTCGAAGGGGCCAGCTCCGAAGAGCAAGCCCTCGTCTTAATCGGTGTCGAGTCTCTGGCGGACTTCATGGATACGGCCTACGCCCAACGAGAAACTCTGCGACCCGAGACCGGCGAATGGAACACCTGGTGGAACTATTTCGTCGACTGCTACGACGAAAACCCGATCCTACGGGACTTTCTCTCGACGAATCCCGACGAATACACCGTGGCCGAGATGCTGAAACCGGAGCACCGCGATCAACAGTATGTCGGCGGGGCGCACCGACGGAAGGCGAGGATTTCGGCAGGCGGCCCTAGCATTTCATTGCCGCGCCTGTGACGCGCGCGGATGCTGCGAAAGGCCGTGACTCACGTCCCGGTGAGACGGACAACCAGATTACGATACCCAACCCAATCCAAAACACGTTCCGCAATGGACGCTGGTATCAAGCAGTCTTCCAGTGCCTGAACAGGTAGCGCACGTTGCCGCCGTCGACGGCTGTTGCGGAAGGATGATCCGCAACTCAGGGTATTTTTCGACCGCCGAGAGAGCTGCGGCGATAATCCAGCGGTCATCTGTTTCCGGTCTTACCTGTTCCGACTGCTCATCGTAAAACAGGACGGCTCCCTCAGCGGTGAGGCAAAGATCGCCAGTCCAGCCAAAGTAGACCGGCAGCGCATTTGTCGCCCGTGCGGCCCGGCGCTGGTTATCAGTGTCCTCTTGTTCAGAATCAAGCAAAGCCCCGAGACGCGCACGAACCAATGCTGAAACCGCACTGGTCCAGTTGAGCTTCATAACCCGCGGCCCGTCGCGTTTGGGTTGATGAGCCGTCTGTTCATGGAAGTGTCCCGATCAGACTGGACCGCCTTTGTGAGTCTTGGATACAAACGACGTGAGCGACCGACAGTTTAGCGGCGCTCCTCGACAATTTGGCCAGTTTCCGAAAATCGAGCTTTTTTTGAACTTAAGAACAGCGAACAATTGATGCCCTAATGCTGCGGAATCGTCAGCGCAGGGAGGGGCGGTGCGCGCCTTTCAGTTCAACGCGGTTGCAGCCGCCTTTGCCCGCTGGGAAAGGCTTCCTGCCGTCGAAATGGGACTGCCTCTCTGAGAGAAGGAAGGGCGGCGATTATCCCCGGGGCAACCGTTTCGATTTGTCCAGACTTGGGACGGGACTGGATTGCGGAGGGAGACTGCGACGGGACGCGGGAACTGGGACGGGACACGAAGTGGCAACGGTGGGTCGGGTCACCTTTTTTCTATAGGAAGATGACCCACAAAGTAGTTGACCCACCCCCGCGGCAGAGTTGCGCTACGAGGAGCCGCTGGGGCAAGACGCTCCAAAAAGACCCCCGAATCGGCACAAATGGTGGGTCACCAATTCAGGTTTGCTCCCACTTGGCGAAATAGAAAGGTGACCAAGTCTAACAGCTGACTTGCAAGTCACTTAGGACGAGAAAAGACTGGGTCGGGTCACTTTTGCGCACTAAGGCGGGACGGAAGGTGACCCACCGATTCGGGGCGCTCGGAGACATGACAAATCGTCCGCTCGCGAACAGTCCTCTCCGACGGGCGTCCGCGCCCCGGACGGCCCCTAAGTCTTCGGCTTGGCGATCACGCGAGCCGTCTTGATCGTCACGTCGCTCACCGGCCGGTCGCGGTTGTCGGTTTTGACCTCGCCGATCTTTTTGACGACGGCCAGGCTGGCGGCGTCGGCCGCCTTGCCAAAGGCGGTGTACTGGCGGTCGAGATGGGTGTGGCGGTCGAGGCAGAGGAAGAACTGCGAACCCGCCGAGTTGGGATCGCTGGTGCGGGCCATCGAGAGGACGCCCGCTTCATGGGGGGTGGCGTTGAATTCGGCGTTGATCGTGTAGCCGGGGCCGCCGGTGCCAGTGCCGAGGGGACAGCCCCCTTGAATCATGAAGCCCTTGATGATGCGGTGAAACATCACACCGTTGTAATAGCCGATTTTCGCCAGCCCGATCATGTTTTTGACGTGTCCGGGAGCGGCCTTGGCGTCGAGGTCGATCAGGATTTTCCCCAGCGAGGTGTCGAGCTCGATCTGATAGCTGTTTTTTTCGAAGTCGACATCCTTAACGGCGGCATCGACTTCGGCTTTGCGGCTGGCGGCCATGAGAACTCCTTTTTTGCAGTGAGCGGTCGGGGGATCGAGAGGCTCGCGAGCCGCCAGACGCCGACGAATGTGTCTTTTTTGGTTTCCTGGGGACGTTGATTCCGACCGATAGGCTAATCAAACGGCGAGAGTTCGTCATGTGTGGCCCGTGTCGTCTGCTGGTCCAAAACCGCCGCCGCCCGGCGTCTCGATCGTCAGCACGTCGCCCGGTTGAACCTCGATCGCGAACTTGCCACCGAGATCTTCGATCTCAGACGAGCCGGCAGGCTGGAGCGTGTTACGGCCTTTCGCACCGTCGTCGCCACCGTTCAGACCGAAGGGAGCAAAAGCCGCTCGACGTTCCGAGAGCATCGACACCGTCAGTTGCCGGAGAAATTCCAATCGCCGTACGACGCCGTCGCCGCCGCAATGCTGGCCAGTTCCCCCCGAGCCCTCGCGGATGCGAAATTCGCGGACGCGGACCGGATATCGCCGCTCGATGACTTCCGGATCGGTCAGGCGCGTGTTCGTCATATGGGTATGGACGGCGTCGGCTCCGCTGGCATTCGCGGTCGCGCCGCTGCCGCCGCAGATCGTCTCGTAGTAGCCGAAGGTCGCGTCGCCGAAGGTGAGGTTGTTCATCGTTCCCTGGCTGGCCGCGGCCGCTCCGAGAGCACCCAACAAGATGTCGACAACTCGCTGCGAGGTTTCGACGTTGCCCCCGACAACGGCCGGCGACATCGCGGGATCTGGGGCGGGCGTCGGGTTCAGCAAGCAAGTCGGAAGGATGATTTCAACGGGTTCCAGCACGCCGCCGTTGAGCGGGATGTCTTCGTTGATCAAGCAGCGGAAAACGTACAGCACGGCGGCGGTCACGATGGCACGATTGGCGTTCAGATTGGTGGCGAGAACCGGTCCGGTCCCCGCGAAATCAACAACCGCACGCTCTCCTTTCTTTTTGATCGAGACGCAGATCGGTGTGCCATCGTCGAGATGATCGGTGCGAGAGTAGGTGCCATCGGCGATTCGCGAGAGGGCCGAACGCATCTTTCGAGCGGCCGCCTGTTGGATGTGCTCCATATA
>DASZIA010000550.1:0-3046 GCA_035949535.1 Planctomycetaceae bacterium
GACGAAGAAAAAGACCACCAGGCCCGCGAGTACGCCAAGGCCGAGCTCGAGCAACTTCTCGGAGAGCAAAAGTCGCTCGAAGCCGAGCTGGAAGATCTCGCCACCGCCGGCGACTCGGCCACACGCGGCGCCCTGATTATGGAGATTCGCGCCGGCACCGGCGGCGACGAAGCGGCCCTGTTTGCCGGCGAGCTGTTCGATATGTATAAGCGGTTCGCCGACAAACGCGGTTGGAAGTACGAGGTTCTCGACTTCAGCCCCACCGAGCTGGGCGGACTGAAGGAAGTCGTCTTCTCGGTGACCGGCGAAGGGGCCTTCCAGCAACTGCAGTTCGAGAGCGGGGGCCATCGCGTCCAGCGCGTTCCCGAGACCGAGGCTCAGGGCCGCATTCACACGAGTGCCGCCACCGTCGCCGTGCTGCCTGAAGTTACCGAGGTGGAGGTCGACATCCGCGATCAAGACTTGCAGATCGATACGATGCGCGCCGGTGGCCCGGGCGGCCAAAAGGTCAACAAGACCGAAAGCGCGATTCGCATCACGCACCTGCCGACCGGCATTGTCGTTAAGTGCCAGGATGAAAAGAGCCAGCACAAGAACAAAGCCAAGGCGATGCGCCAGCTTCGCAGCCGCATCTTCGAGCACAAGCAAAAGCAGGTCGATCAGGAGCGTTCGGAGCAGCGGCGTTCGCTCATCGGCGGCGGTGGCCGCAACGAACGGATTCGCACCTATAATTTTCCGCAGGGACGGGTGACCGATCACCGCATCGGCCTGACGCTGCACAAGATCGACCAGTTCATGCAGGGAAATATCGACGAGCTGGTCGGAGCACTGGTCGAGTTCGACCGGCAGGAACGCCTCAACGGCGCGGCGGGCGGCGCGGGACATTCGTCGAAATAACTGGGGGACACTGGCGGTTTCCGAATGTGAGCGACAGATCGGGAGGGCGAAGCTCCTGCTGAGCCGGTTTTGAATTTCTCAAGAGAGAGACTCGGCGGGAGCCTCGCCCTCCCGCAATTCCAGGTGACCCGGTGAGCGTTATGGCCGAGGAGTGGACTGTCCGGCGCGTACTGGACTGGACCACAGCCCACCTCAAACAACACGGGAGCGAAACTCCGCGGCTCGACGCCGAGATCTTGTTGGCTCACGCTCGGGGTTGTCGGCGGATCGAACTTTATACACGCTTCGACGAGCCGCTGACCGACGCCCAGCGGGCCGTGATGCGCGACCTGACCAAGCGCCGCGCGAAGTCGGAGCCAGTTGCCTATCTCGTCGGCCATCGCGAGTTCTTCAGTCTCGACCTGCGCGTGACGCCGGACGTGTTGATTCCCCGCCCGGACACGGAAACGCTGGTGGTCGAATTGATCGACGCCGCGCGGGCGGTCGAGTCGCCGCGGGTTCTCGATCTCGGAACCGGTTCCGGCTGCATCGCGATCGCGGCTGCCGCCAATCTTCCGTCGGCCCGCGTCACGGCCACCGACTTGAGCGACGCGGCCCTCACCATCGCACGTGAGAATGCCGAGAAGCACGCGGTGTCGGACCGTATCCGGTTCCTGCGGGGCGACCTGTTCGCGCCATTGGCCCAGGGCGAGCAGTTTGACGTCATCGCCAGCAACGCGCCTTACATCGCCGATCGTGAGCAGGAGACACTGCAGAACGACGTCCGCCGCTACGAGCCGCACGCCGCGCTGTTTGCCGGCCCGATTGGAACGGAAATTCTATTCCGCATCATCGATGGCTCACCGCCGCGGTTGGCGGCGGGGGGCACGCTGATTCTGGAAATCTCGCCGGAGCAGGCCAGCGCCGTTCGCACTCGCATCGAATCGAGCGGAGCGTATCAAGACCTCCGCATCGTGAAAGATGCAGCCGGACTGTTGCGTGTGGTCCGCGCCCGAAGGGTTAGCCCAGGTGGTTAGCCGACTTCGCCCCTCGGCATCTGTTGCGAGTTGTTATGCCTAATCCTCGGATCGAGCTTCGCTGCAGCACGGCACTGGTCACCGGAGCCTCGGCCGGCATCGGCCTGGCCGTCGCGCGGCGACTGGCACGGGCCGGGGCGAACCTCGTGCTGGCCGCTCGGCGCCCGGAACCGCTGGAATTGGCGGCTGCCTCGCTGCACGTGTCGGGTGTCAAAGCGATTGCCGTGCCCACAGATGTCGCGCGACTCGATGCGCTCGAAGCGCTGGTCGACCGTGCGATCAGCGAATTCGGCGCGATCGACGTGCTGGTGAACAACGCCGGCGTCGAGGCCTTTTGTCCTTACGAAGAGCTGTCGCTGGACCGCATCGCCGACACGATTGCCGTCAATCTCACGTCGGCCCTGCTGCTCACGCGACTGGTGATTCCGCATATGCTCAAAGCCGGGCGCGGCCACGTGGTCAACATGGCGTCGACGGCGGGCAAGTTCGGCCCGGCCTTTGGCGCCACGTATGGGACTACGAAGGCTGGGCTCATCAACTTCACGCAGGGCTTGCGGGCCGAGTACTGCGGCCGCGGCATTTCCGCGTCGGCGATCTGTCCGGGGTTCACGGAGCAGGGGGGGATCTACGACCGCATGCGCGAGCAATCGGGTCGCAGATCGCCTTTCTTCGTCGGCTCAACGACTGTCGAACGTGTCGCCGAGGCCGTCGTCCGCGCGATTGAACGCGACAAGGCCGAACTGATCGTGAACTGGCCGCCTCTGCGGCCTTTGAGCGCTTTTGTGGCCCTCTTTCCGACGCTCGGCGGCGCGGTGGCACGCCTGGCGTCGGTGAAATTCCTCAGACGCGTGGCACAGACGAGTTCTCGCGAATGACTGCCGTCGCTCGCAAAGGATCACGCGACGCGGCGACGGGCCTCTTCCTGGCGACGGATTTCAAGCTCCAAGTCGTGGATTTGCGCACGCAGTCTTTCGGCTTCGCGCTCTTTCTCAAGAAGCGCGTCCTGAAGCTTGGTGAGATGCAGGCGCGGATTGCGCAGCAACTTGCGTTCTACAACCGACGCGACCACCATGCCGCGCTGCGCACGGACGACCGATCCGCGCAGGCGATACAGACGGGTGAACCGCCCGATT
>DASZIA010000551.1:0-2752 GCA_035949535.1 Planctomycetaceae bacterium
GGTGTACTGTGACTCTTCCCACATGACTTTGAGCACGCCACCGTTGTCTGTCTTGTCGATGGCGATCGCCAGTTGATTCAGTGCGGGTGAGAGCGGCTCTTTCTTGACGTCGACGCGGACCAGATCGTTCTTCTCGTCGACCGGAACACCCCAGCGACCCGTGGTCTTGCTGAAGGCCAGCTTGCCGCCGTTCTCTTCGGGAATCAGGTACAGGGTGTAGGTTCCGGCGGGAATCGCCGCGTCGCCAATCTTGATCCCTTTTTGCAGCACGATGGTCGTCGCTTCGTCGGCGCCCAGTCGCCAAGCTTTGCCGTAGGGCACCAGCGATCCCCAGATCTTGCGGATGTCGGTGCCGCGCGGATTTTTGGAGTAGGGCCGGCCATAGGTGACCTTCACCTCGTTGCCGGCGATCACGGCACTTACGGTCTCATGAGGGCTGACTCGTTTGCGAGGGCGATTCCGTTGCGCAAAAGCGGGAGCCGTGCTCAACAAGCCAACCACGGTCGCCAAGACGATGACACGAAGCATGGTCATGATGTCTCCTCAAAGCGTTAGGGGAGGAACAGGTTGTCAACCAAAGCCAGCCGACTAATTCCTGCAGTGTCGTCCGAATTGAGCGCGTTGGCAAGCAACGCTAATTACTTCGCCGCAGCCGCCACTGGGGCCGTTTTTTTCGGATACCTTGGATCGGCTTGCACTTCGATAATTTGCTTGCAGTGACGCTCTGTATGCAGAGGCAAGTACAGCAGCCAGTCGTGTGCGTTCAGCCAGTTGAAGATTGGGAAGGGATGCCGGGTGGTATGGTTTTTGATTTCGCGCGGCATGGTTTCGATGTACGCGCGCACCTCGCCATGAATTTTGTAGAACTCCTCGATCGCCTTCGCGCGGCCCCATTTCTCGGTCGGCTGGATTTCCAGCGGTGCCTGCGCGCCACCGACGCCGCCCGGGTTACGATTTGGTATGACCCTGCGAATGAAAGCTGCTTTGCCTTTGGTACGCGCGTACCAGTCCGGGTCAGGCGGATTCTTTATTGCCTTGACCGCGTTTTGAAAGAGAGCGCGTTCAGATCTCACAATGTGTTCCGCGCACTCGCCCACGGACCAGCGCTTGGCGTTTTGCTTGAAGGTCCATTGCTCGTCGGTGAGGCCGCTGATTAGCCCAAGCAGCATGTTCAGCGAGTGATCGTGCGCTTTGATGAGTTCGGCGAATTCCTCATCTGTCAGGTTTGGACTGTGATCCTCGGCGCGGGCCCGCGCCGCCGGAACGACTAACAGCACAAGAAACGCAACAACGGGGGCCCGCATGGCAACAGCTCGTCGAATCATGGCCTCATTCCGTCTTCGTTGTGACGACAGTCCATTCACGGATTGTCAAAACAAGCGCATCGAGGGCCGGCAAAGACACCATCCGGCAGGATCGTCGCGATGCTTGCTGACTAGGTAGGGCTCGGCGACATCGCGCGTGCCGGCGGATCTGGTCCGCTTGCCTCGTTTTGCTCACCGTCGAGTCCACGACTTCCGTGAAAAGGCATCCTACGACTCGAAGTCTCATATTCTTACGCTCTTGCGAGTGTTCGAGCAACTGTCTGGCGACGACGAGCACGAGGCAGCGAGGCGATCAGTGAACTCGGCGCGCAGAACTCTCCGAAGACCATCTGCCGAAAAAAGCTCGAATTCTGCCGCCACTTCGGGGCGTTTTGACCCGCTCTCGCAGCCCGAGGCCGCATTCCGCCGAAAGGTATGAGAATCCGGTGCACAGAGCCCGTGCCGAAAAACGGATGAGTTTCCGGCGCCTGTCGTGGCGGCACTTATCCGTGGTTTGATGGCGTGTCCGGGAAAACGTTCGCGGAAGCACGGAGACACTCGTCTGGCTCAATTGCGCTTCGTCAACAACTGCTAGCAGCCAGAGGCCCCATCGAGCGTGCGAAGGGCGCCGCACGATCAGCGGAAGAAGTGTGGCCGCCGATTGCTCCCCGGCCATGTCCTGCAGCAGGCGCTTGAACGACTCGTAATGGGATTCATATGCCCCGGCCGACCATTGTCTTCAATGCCGTCTGGGCAGCGGACGCACAGAAACTCAAGAAAACTGGCCGAAATCGCGGCCGCGATCTCTACATAACGGTACAGCGTGGTCTTGGAGATCTTTAACGTCGCGCAGATGTCATCCGGATCCACTGACTTGTCGGCGAAGAGTTTATTGGCGAGCGCAACCTTGGCGTCGTTTGGAGTCAGTGGGGGCCGACCACCCGTGCGACCCCGGGCACGAGCGGCTGCGAGACCGGCTTTGGTCCGCTCCTGGATCAGCCGACGCTCGAATTGCGCGAGTGACGAAAAGATGTGAAAGATTAACTCCCCCGAGGGCGTCGTCGTGTCGATGGTGCCGTCGCAGACAGACCGGAATCCCACGCCAAGGTCCCGAAGCTGATCGATCAAGGTGACCAGGTGCCGTACCGATCTTCCCAGTCGGTCGAGACGCCAGACCAGCAAGATGTCGCCGGAGCGGAGCTCGCGGAAGCAGGCATCGAGACCTGGTCGGTCACGCTTTGCGCCCGACGCCTTGTCGGTGAAAATCAGGTCGTTCGCGACTCCGTGATTTCGCAGAGCATCGAGTTGGAGAGCCAGCTCTTGGCCTTCCGTGCTGACCCGAGCGTATCCGACAAGGCGAGCGCCGTCGGAAGTGGCGATCACGGGAATGTTCTGTTGTCAGACTCGAATGTGCGCGTCTTCATATCGGACGCTGAGTGCGTTCGCGG
>DASZIA010000552.1:0-32478 GCA_035949535.1 Planctomycetaceae bacterium
CGCGGATTTGCTCCTGGGGATGATCGACCAGGTGGGCTTGCACGGTCACCGGTACGTCTGGACGTGGCTTTCCCGAGCTTGCCTCTTGGATTAGGACGCTGACGTCCATGAGCCCCGCGCGCGGCGGCGTCGGATCGGTAAAGACCGTGATCAAGCGATCGCCACAGCGCCCGGAGTAGCGCAGCGTGCCCCCGTCCGCCCGAGCGACCGACGTTTCCGCTCCCAGTGCGAGCCAAACGGAGAAAATGCCGATCACACCAAGAATTCCGCGCATGTCTCATCCCGCCATCGGCAGAGTGCCCCGCATTTGCATGGGTTGAAACACAATCCAAATACCCGTGCCGAACAAGAGCAGCAGGAGTGCCGCCCAGGGCGCCACGGCTTTGATCGCCGCTGCCGGCCTAAGCGTCTGCGACAGGGCGATTCGATAACCGGCATAGAGAGACAGCAACAAGCCCAGATCGAGAAAAACAATTTCCAGTCGAAGCAGCCAGGTCGCGGGCGGAACACAACAGGCGCAACTCCACTTGGGCGATCCGAGCAGCGCGTAGCCAAGATCGGCAAAGAAGCGTTGCGTTGTCGGCACCACGCTGGCGTAACTTGTCAAAAAATGAAAGCTGTAGTGCGCCAACCACATGCTGAAGCCTAAGGGGACGAGAGCATACGAATATCGGGTGGCAACCTCCGTGCAATTGGGAGTCAGCCCGGCCCAGCGATGACTGAGAAAGGCCGCACTTCCTACAAACAGCAGTGGAATCGCGATCAGGGCGAAGAAATAAAACGCAGTGGTTGCGACGACCGGAGACTGCAGGCCGAGGTCCAAATTGATTCGGCTCTGCCAGGCCACCAATGGGGCGGTCATTCCGGCGGCGTTTGCGAAAGCACCGAACACCAGGACCACGCACAAGGCGGCCAGGTCCAGCCGCTTGCCAAAGTGCCCGACGCCCGAGCGGAACGGATCGCGCCACAGCTCTCTGCCGGGCGTCACGGTCAGGATGCCGATGTTTTCGTGAGGGCAAGCATGGATGCAATCGAGGCAGAAAGTGCAGTCCATGTTGCTGGATTTGCGGGGCTGGAACAGCCGCAGCTCGCATCCAGGACTCGTCTCGCTGCCGCGAATGCAGTCCTTGGTTTTGCACGAGGTGCAGACTGCCGGCTCGCGCACCTTGATTTCAAGCGGCGAGATCAGCGACTGCACGAAGTTGAACTGTCCGATCGGGCAGACATATTTGCAGAACGAAGCGCCGTGAAAAAAACTGTCGACCGCAAAGGCGGCCGCAAAGTAGGCCAGCACAATCCAGGCCGTCGCCCACGGGCTGTTCCAAAGGGCGAAGGCCTCGTATGCCCACAGAAAAATGACCAGCAACAGAACTGACAGCCATTTGTTGCGGAGCCAGGTCGGCCACGCGCGTGTGGCCACATGCCAGCGTCGAGCCAGAGCCCGAGGCAGCATAAACGGACACGCCATGCAGAAGACGTTGCCCGCCGCCAGCATCCCAATCACGACCAGACCGCGCCAGTGAATCCAAGGCAGCACGCCGGCCAGGTTCATGGCCCCGACGGGTGGCCCCCGAAGTCCGTCATAAATGATGACGCCGGCCGCCAGCATCAGCGGAATCTGAAGAGTGATCCTCGCGTGCCGCCAGCGCAGAAAGCGTCCCAATCCGGGGATGCGCAAAGCGTCGAACGCTGCTGGCCGCCGCCCGATCTGTTGTGCCTGTCCCAAAATTGGGAGGACCGCTCGAGCTGGCAATGGGCTGTGCGTAAGGAGCGAGCGCCTCGGCACGGTTCGCTTCGGTGTCGCCCGCTTGCCGTCAATCAGGAGCCGAACGCCGATTACGAAGAGTGGGGCCAAGTAGACCAATGAGCCCGGCACCCACATGATGACGCCCGCTGCGGACTGATCCTCGAGGGCTGACAGGCCGCCGATACGCGGGACTTCCGCGTAGTACGGGTACAACAGGCGGTCGGAGAACGTCAGCAGGGCCGAGAGGACAGTGTTCTGGACATCGGCCAAAATCAGGTAGGGAAAAAGCAGCCAGAGCGACCATCGTGGTCGGCTGGGGTAGGGGCGGATAACGGGATACCAGAACAACAGCCCCGTTCCCAGGAAGCACGCGTGTTGCACGTAGTGCCAACCCGATGAGCGCAAGGCCAATTCGTATGCCGCCGGGAGATGCCATCCCCAACTGGCGGCAACAAGCAGAGGCAGCGCGACCTTGGGATGGGAGAGCCACGTGGAAAATCGACTTACGAGATGCGATCGCAAAATCGGACCGACCCAATCGGTGCGGATCGACCGTGGCAATCCGCGGAGCAAAGGGAAGAACGGCTCGCCCAGCCACAAGAGCGGCGGCACGACCATCATGAGCAACACGTGCTGCAGCATGTGGATTTGCAGAAAGAGCGCAGCAAACGGCTCGATCGGTGAGGCCAGCGCCAGAAAGAGGGCCACCAATCCGCCGTCAAACGCGCAGAGCTCAGCCACACTCCAGCGCCAGGGATCGCGGTGGCGCAGCGCGATCCAACCTCGCAGATAAATCGCGCCGGTCGCGAGCAGCGTAAAAAGAATCCAAGGGTCGAATGGCCACGATCGCAGGAAGGCGTCGACCGTTGGATTCATGGCTTCGACGTTTTCGGCAACGGAAGAGACGCCTCACGGGCCGGCGCTTGGCCTGCGGGCCGTCGGTTCACCAGGAAATCGACAACAGCCGACATTTCAGCCGGCTTCATTTGCTCTGCGTAGGCTGGCATATTGCCGCCCCCGGGCGTGCCGTTGCTGATCTGATCGATCAACTGGTCGCGAGTCAGGCGCGTGCCGACAAAAGTCAAATCGGGACCGCGCTTGCCGCCGACGCCTTCGAGCGCGTGACAGTTGCGGCAATTTTTGTTCTGAAACACGAGCGACCCCACGAACTCGCGAGGAGTGCTCTGCGCGACGATGTCTTGCGGAATTGGATCTCCGCTCCAAGCGGTCATCACTGGTGACCAGGGCGCGGTGGCGCCTTGCCAGGTCAGTGCTCCGAGAACGGTGTAGATCACCACAACGCCGAGCGAGGCGACGGGGCGCCGGCTGGGAGCCCGTTCTCCACGATTCGAAACGAACGGGACGAGGAACAGCACGACAATCAAGAGGACGGGGAACACGAGCATGATGAACGTCTCTGCGCCCGCCGGACTCAACGATAAGAGTCCGAACAACCACAGGAAGGGCCACTCCGGACGGGGGTTTGCGCCGCTCATGGTCGGATCGGGCGGGCCGGTCGGTCCCTTCGGACCGACAAGGGCCGCGACGACCACGACGACGATCACGGCCAGCGCGGAAACGACGACGTCCTTCAACATCGCTTCGCCGAGAAACGGAATCCCGTCGTCGAGCACTTTCTCGTACTCGGCGTCGTAGGTTTCTGGATCGACGACCTGCCCGGGGACCGGTGGAACGCTGACGCCCCGCTTGACGACCAGCCAAAGATGCACGCCGAGCAGCACGAGAAGCGCGCCGGGAATTACAAAAACATGCAGTGCGAAAAACCGGCTCAACGCGGCGCCGCCAATCACGGGCCCGCCCAGCAACCAGTGCACGACCTGCGGCCCCAGCAACGGCACTCGCCCCGCCATCGAGGCACCGACCGCCAGGCCCCAGTAGGCATCAGGGTCCCAGCGCAGGACCTGGCCGGTAAAAAACATGCCCAGCGTGCACAGGAGCAGGCATGCGCCTGTCACCCACGTCAGCTCGCGAGGGTATTTGTAGGCTCCGTGCAGGAAGACTTGCGTCATGTGAACCAGGACCATGACGGTCATGCCGGTCCCCGCGTAGTAGTGCAGCGCCCGAAGAAACCAGCCGAGGGGATGGTCATAGTTCAGATACAGCAAGCTTTCGTAGGCTTTGTCCGCGGAGGGCACGAAGACGAGCGACAGGCCGATGCCAGTGAGGATTTGGACGATGAAGAGCGTCAGCGAGGCACTTCCAAAGACGTACCACCAGCCCAGCGGCCCGGCCAGCTGTTTCGGAACGGGGTGCTTCATCAGGGGAACAAGGCTGTCGCGCACGCCCAGCCGCGCGTCGAACCAACGTCCTAGGGCAACCAGTCCTTTCATCGTCGCTCTCTCACCAATTGCTAAGCGGGCTTCTCGAGCGTGTCTTGCAGAGTCGGGTAGTGCGGCGCTTGGACTTCGAGCAGCCCCTTGCGAATTCGCCAAACGCAGCGGTAAAGGCCGCGAGGCGGTGGCCCCGATGCCCGTTCGCCATTGCCGTAATAGACACCGCCGTGGCACGGGCACATAAAGAGGCCCGACTGCGGAAACCACGAGACGGGACACCCCAAATGGGCGCAATTGACTGCGAGGACCAGGAACTGATCCTTTTCAGCTTTTTCTTTACCTTCGTAACGAACATAGACCCCCGTGTTTGCGGTGATCCCGTCCCAGGGCTCTCGAATCGGATTGTCGAAGGTCACCATGCGGGTCTCGCCCACCGGAAATTTCTCGAGCGGCCCGAGCGTTACCCATTCCGGTGGCCACTTCGGCGTTCGGAGCAGAAAGCCGACGAAGGGAATGCCGGCGAGCGCCGCCGCGACACCGCCCAATCCGTAGCTGAGCCATTGCAAGAACGTCCGACGACCGAATTGAGTGGGTGTCGGGTCAGTCATTTTGTCGCGTTCCGATTCCATGCCTCAGTCCCAAGTCCGCGTGCGGAGAGAATCGTTTCTGAATCATTTGTCAGTTTCTGCTTGTGATACGTCACTGGCTGTGCCGCCTGTTCGCCATGAGGCCAGGAGATCCACCAGCTCGCTGATCTCGTCGGATGTCAGACGTTTAAAATCCGAGTCTCGACCGTTTGTGGCCGCGTAATCGGGCATCCCCAAGTCGGGTTCCCCCGTGAGTCTCCCCAAGTCGGGTCGCCCCGTGATTATCAGGCGCCGCAGCGCCTGGTCGCTCGTAAGAGCTAGAAATGAAGGATCGTTGATGGGGCCGGCCGCTCCCCCTTTGCCGAACTCTCCATGACAATCGGCACAAGCCCGCGCGAAGACCGTGTTGCGGATCCGCTCGCAATCGGCGCTCGTTCGAATCGAAGTGGGTGTGGGCGACAGATACGAAGGAGTATTCGCCGCCACCGTCTTGGGGAATCCCCATTGCGGCGCGATCCCAGCGGCGTCGCGCACCGGCTGACGCTCGCTCTCTTTTCCCTCGGCTACGCCCGCAAGCTTGTAGGGAATGCCCTTGATCTCGTAGACCAGCACTCGGATTTGCGCAGCCGTCAATGTTCCGCCGTTGGCGAGAGCGAACGCCGGCATGGGTGTGCCCGAACGGCCTGCGCTCACAACGCGTTCCAATTCCTTCGCCGGCACAATCGAGCGGAAGAGCGAATCGTTGAGGGGAGGCGCGGGACCAAATTGTCCCTCAGCCCCGTGGCAGCCTGCGCAGTTTGTTTTGAACAGCGTGGCAAATTCCAAGACCTTTTCCGGCGGCACCGGACGGTCGGCGGAATTCGGCTTACCGGGTGGATCACAACCGCTCAGCAATGCAACGAGCAGCGCAGCGAGCCCGAGCAGAGACCGCTCGGCAACGCGACGGCCTGAGCAGTCACGCGCGCGACGGGTCGCGATCACCGAGCCCCTACACATTATGACTCACCTGCGGCGCTGTCGGGCCAGGACCGGCCGGCGGCACGCGGATCGCTTCCGTACGAACGACGGCGATCGATGCCACCAACCCGAAGACAAACTGCGAAACAATAAACCAGGGCCAATCGACGCGCTGCTGAAGGACTGGGTTGACGACTCCCATCAATCCAAAGCTGACTCCCGTCCATAACATGGGCATCAGCATCCCCCCCCAGCACATCGGACCAGGAATCACCGGCAATCTCGGGAGCGCGAGACCATACACGATGCCGAAGCCGACCGAGAGCCCGGCGTGCAACACCAAGGCAACGACAAACCAGTCGCCATGGAAAAGCTTCAACTGCTCGAGCGGCTGCTGGCCGATGTCCCGCTCGACCATGGCCGCGAGCAAATTGACCGGGTACCAGATCCCCCGCCCAGTCAGCACTCCCCAAAGAACTGCGGGAACGGGCATCAGCACGCCGCCAACAATGCCCCCCAACGTCCCCGCGACCAGTGGGGAAAGGCCTCTTGCCTGCGCCACCGTCAGAGCGGCGACGATTCCGAAAATAAACTGCGACACAACGAACGACGGCCAATCGACTCCTTTCTGCAAAGCCGGATTGACGATCGCCATCAAGCTAAAGCTCACGGCGGTCCACAAAAGGGGCATTAACAGTCCGCCCCACGCGATGGGCTTCGGGATCGAAGGGAGTGTCGGCAGCAGCACGCCATACATCAGGCCGAACGCAATCGAAATGGACGCATGGATCACGATGCCGGCAATCAAGAGCGACGGGTAAAAGCGTTCCAGCTCTGGCACCGTCAACTTGTCAACGCCCGGCATGACCATGCCGGCCAGCAGGTTGACCGGATACCAGATGCCGTGGCCGGTCACCAACCCATAAGTCAATGCGGGCACCGGGATCACCAACCCGCCGAGAATCCCGCCTTTGACACCCGCGGAGATGGGATGCACCTTCTCCGGCATTTGCATGCGGTATCCCGGTCTGCCCGCCCGCATTTGCTCAACGAGTCCCTCCGCTCCCACCACCGGCTTGGCGCGTTTTTCGGGCTCGACGAGCGCTTCATGAAAATGTCCTCGGCCCGGCAACAGGCTGGCAATCCAGAGACCCAGACCAAGGACGAGGACAACACCGCCAACAATCAGGAATTCCAGGCCCAGCACGACCCCGGCCGCCAGCAGAATCATGCCCAGCGACAGCACCATCGGCGCGACCGTCGGCTTCGGCATCTCGACGGAGCCGTGCGGAGCTGCCTCGTCGGGCGAGATCGGATGCGGCTCGCTTGTCATGCCGTCACCTTCCCACCAGATAAACCACGGTGAACACGATCACCCACACGACGTCCACAAAGTGCCAATACCAGGAAGTCAGTTCCACGGCGATCGCGTGGCGCGGAGACACCTCTCGGCGAAGCACCAGAGCGAGCACGATCGACAGCGCGATTAACCCGCACGTCACGTGAAACGCGTGAAAACCGACGAGCGTGTAGTAGGTCGTGCCGAACAGATTGGCGCTGATCGTCAGATGGTCACGAAAAATGAGTCCGTACCATTCATACGCGGTGCCCAAGAGGAAGATCACTCCGAGCAGGATCGTGAGCGACCAGCACAGCGCGAATGTCGACACGGCTCCGCGGCGGAGCGCCCGTTCGGCCAGATGCACGGTTCCGCTGCTCGACAACAGGCAGATTGTCGTGCCGATCACCAGGGGCAATGACAAGATTGCGGGCGTCGGACCACTTCGGTCCTTTCCGACGTAGGCGAGGTAGGTCACGATCAGCGTACTGAAAAACGCGACCTCGGAGAGCAGGAAGCTCACCATACCCCACTCGGTCGCATTCAAAGCGGTTGGGCTCGGGGAATTCGGCCGCGCCGCCCCGACATCCAACGGGTGAACGAATCCTGCTTCACTCACGGTGATGCTCCGCTTGGCTGTCTCAATCTTGCCGGCGCGTGGTCTCTCACTCGTATTCCCAATCGGGGTCATCGGGATGCTTGAGGTCCCAAAGTGGCCGACGGCTGCGCACAGTCGGAATTTCCTCGAAGTTGTACGGCGGCGGCGGCGAACTCGTCGACCACTCGAGCGTCCAGGCATTCCATGGATCGTCACCAGCCGGTCGGCCTCGGCGCAGCGACCAGATCACGTTGACAACGAAAATGCCGAAGCTCGGCACTTGGATCAGCGCACCGATCGTCGTGAGCTGGTTCCAAATGGCCCAGCCTCGATCGGCGTCGTAGGTATAGATGCGTCGCGGCATGCCGAGAATCCCTGCCACGTGCATCGGCACAAACGTCAGGATGAAACCGATGTAAAGCAGCCAAAACTGCCAGCGGGCGAGGCGCTCAGAGAGCATTCGGCCGGTGACCTTGGGAAACCAATAGTGGATCCCGGCAAAGACGCCGAACAGCGTGCCGCCGATCAGCACGAAATGGAAATGGCCGACGACGAAGTAGCTGTCGGTGAGCTGAAAGTTCCACGGCGCCGCGGCCAGCATGATTCCCGTCAGGCCGCCGATCAAAAACATCGACAGGAAGCCGGCGACGAACAACATCGGTGAAGCAAACGAGATGCGGCCCCCGTACATCGTCGCCAGCCAATTGAAGAACTTGATGCCCGTGGGAATCGAAACGAGCAGGCTGGAGACGACAAAAAAGAGGTCCTCGGTCTTGCTCATCCCCACCGCGAACATGTGGTGGGCCCACACGCCCAAGCTGATGAAGACGATGGCCGCGGTGGCGGCGGCCATGAACTCGTAGCCGAAGAGGACCTTGCGTGAAAAAACAGGAACGATCTCGCTGACCATGCCGAACACCGGCAGGATCAGAATGTAGACCTCGGGATGGCCAAAGAACCAGAACAGGTGTTGCCAAAGCAGGGCCGATCCGCCGTTTTGCGTGTCGAAGAAATGGGCCCCCAGGTTCCGGTCGAACACGATCATGATCAGAATGGCGGTCAGCGGCGGTAGTGCGATCGCGATCTGCACCGAGGTCCAGAGCATGGTCCAAACAAAGAAGGGGACCTTGCGCAAAGCCATCCCGGGGGCGCGCATTCCGAGGATCGTGGCAATGAAATTGATGGCCGCCGTGGTCGTCCCGACGCCGCTCACGATCAGCCCCAGGGCCCACAGATCCGTCGCCGCGCTCCGCGAAAAGGTGCGCTCCGTCAGCGGCGCATAGGCGAACCAGCCGATCGCCGGGGCGCCGCCGGTCGCAAAGCTGAAATAAACGAGCAGCCCGCCGAACAGCGTCGCCCAAAATCCCAGGGCGTTGAGTCGCGGAAAAGCCATGTCCCGCGCGCCGATCATCAACGGCACCAGGTAGTTGCCCATGCCAATCAAGATCGGCATGCCCATGAAAAACACCATCGTGGTGCCATGCATGGTGAAGAGCTGATTGAACGTGTCGGGCCCGAGGAAATCACTCCGAGGAACGAGGAGCTGCCAGCGGATCAACAACGCCTCGCATCCGCCGACCACGAGGAAAACGACCGCCATCACGACGTACAGGATGCCGATCTTCTTGTGGTCGACAGTGGTGACCCAGTCGTGAAGCGCGGCCGTCCAGTTTTGGCTGGCCAACTCGGGTCGTTGTTCGGCAACGGCCATTCTCGTCCCCTGATTCAACGAAGCGTCCGCAGGTAGTCGACGATCCGATTGCGGTCGCGATCGGTCAAGCCGAACGCCGGCATCAAACATTCGGGCTTGATCACCTGCGGGTTAGCGATCCATTCCCGGAGGTTCTTGCCGTCGCTGTTGTTCGGAATCATGCCGGAGCCGAGAGTCTGGCGGCTCATGAGATGCGTGAGATCGGGCGCATAGCCTCCCTGAGACCTCGTTCCGCGCACGCGATGACAGTTGACGCACGATTGCGCGAGAAAAGCGGCTTTGCCGTCGCGCAAGGCGACATCTTCCACGGCCGGCCGCTCTTGGTTTTCCAGCCAGTTCTGGAACTCCTGAGGAGAATCGACCACGACGCGAAGCAGCATGTTCGCGTGCTGGGGTCCGCAGAACTCGGCGCACTGGCCGAGAAACAATCCCCGCTCGGAAGTCTGGAACCACATCTGGTTCGTCCGTCCGGGAATGAGGTCGGTCTTCCCCGCCAGGCGCGGCACCCAAAAGCTGTGGCAGACGTCGGCAGACTTCAAAGTCAGGTAGACGGGACGGGGGACACCCTCCTCGCTCGCCGGAATGTGAAGCTCGTTGGCCGTGACGAAGCCCAGCGGCCGGCCGTTGTAATGATCGTAGTCGAATTCCCACCACCACTGCCGGCCGACCACGGTGACGAACAGCGCGTTGTCCCCCGGCTTTTCCTCGGGCGGTTTGACATTCACCTCCCACAACGTTCGGGTCGTGACCAGGACGATCACCATCACAATCAGGGCCGGCGCCACGGTCCAGGCAATTTCGATCGGTTGGCTGCCGTAAACTTGGGGAGGCTCCACCGTCTCGAGCGCGCGACGCTGACGGAAACGAATGATCGAATGGATCAGCACTCCTTCGACCACGAGGAAGATGAATCCCGTGATCGCCAGAATCAGAATCGAGAGGTTGCGGATCGATTCCGCGGACGGCGAGGCCGGGTGGAAGGTCGACAGGTCCTGCACCGCCTGACCGCCGTCTGCAAAGAGCAAAGAGAGATCCATCCGACTCCCCGTGCAATCTGTTCACGTCGCAAGGCCGGCTAACGTTGGGGCGCATCTCATAAGGAGCGCCCGCCAAATCGGCGCCGCCATTGTACTCATGGCCGGCACAAAATCACTCGCTTGGAACCTGGGCCGGTTTGCTGTTGGAATCGAAGCGGGCTACCTTGATCCCCATGTTTGATGCAGGCACTGCCCGCAGTTAGCTTCAGCAACACACGCCACCACCACTCTGGAAGCCCAATTCTCATGCCACACCACGAGTCGCGTCGGCAATTTATGAGGGGTCTGGCCGCAGGTGCAGGCGCCCTTGTCTGGATGAACTTGCAAAAACACGCGCCGGCGTTCGAGCAGCGGGATCCGCACGCTCGGCCGGGATTTGCCGGGCTAATTACGCGAGCGGCAACCGTTGAATCTGGAGTACCCGTTTGCTGAGCACGCGAGCACGACTTCCGCCGGGCGCGCCTTTGTCGAGCGGCAAGCTGCGGGAGAAATGGATGACTCCGGGCGTTTTTGGCTCATCCGCTAGCTGTCCCCGGTCCGCGCCGTGAAGAATGACCTCCTCCGCCCCCGCTTTGACGCTGCCAGTCGAGGTCGAGTCCGTTTAACGAATGTATGGGCAGCGACTTTCTTCCCATTCAGTCGCGTCCGGGCGTGACCCGTAGGGGGGGACAATCCCGCGGAGCGGACGCCGGCCCACCATCCGTTAACGAGGTAACGAATGCGGTGCGCCTGTCCGCCGCAGGCGGACAAGCCGGCCTGGTCACCACCCTACAAATTCTGTCCCGTCCGCTTCAGTCCCGTCCCGCTTTTGCACCCTCGCCCGGTACTCTGGGAGAGGGCCGGGGTGAGCTAAGTCCCGCGTCCCGGCCCGCCGGTCCCGCGATGGCGGATGGGTGAGGGCCGCTGATGAGTTCGTGTCCCGTCCCGTACTCAGTCCCGCCCCGTTGGGGCCGGGAGCGGGGTTTAACACTCGCTTCTACCCGTAATAGCCCGCTTCCTCACAGGCGCGGCTCAAAACGCTTCGTCTTGCTTCGCGAGAAATCACGTATCGAGTGGCAGTGGTACTTCCCGGACGCTCTCACGGCTCGGCGTGGGCATGTGTTTCTGGACACGGCATGCTCACGCAAAGCCTTGGGCATAGCACCCGGCGCAGGCTCCAGTCTCTCCGCTCTATTCGCCATTTTCAAGGAATTGGGATGTACTGAATTGTTCCAGTTACTGTAGCCTGTTCAAAGTCCACATAATCTTCAGAGTTGCTGTAGATGGTCACATTTCCTGCTATCGAGGAGTTTTCAAAGTAGAGACGGTTATAGTCTCCACCCATATTAACCGTCACGTTACCAGGAAAGGCAGAAAATTGGTGGTCCTCATATCCGATTCGCAACACATTCCGGGTATCGTAGCTGGCGGCGGCATCCATATTCACTACGATATTTGTCAAACCAGTTACTACAAACGGTTTCACCTGTCCGTTGATTGGGTTCACCTGTCCGTTGATTGGAGTAGTCCCTATCGAAGAAACCCAAAACACTCCGGGATCGTGCTCGTAGATTCGCACTTTGCCGCCTGAATGAATATCAACAGTCAACACTCCATTCGCAAAGGTTGCTGTGGCTGAGCCGGCCAGGAGAGTTCGGGATTCACAAATCTCCGCCGAGATTGGAAACGAACTCGCTTTTCTGCGTCGCATGACCATCTCCTTCAAATTCTCGCGGGTGATAACACGATCGTAGAAACTTGCGTTCCTATGATGGGAATTAACTCGATCTCTGCGGGCCCCCAAGGAAACTGCTTGGGCGTGGCGGAGGCGATTGTTGGGCGGAGGACTCTCGGCGAATCCTCATAACACCCGTGATCACAAAGACTTTGCGCAACCGCGATTCGAGCGGTGTCTCGCTCGAAAGCGCCCGCAGCGCCACATTTGTGTCCGTAACAAGCACATCCACGAGAGGGGCCAATCGGGCGCGGCGACGCAGCAAAATGAAAAAATTACCAAAAGGGTCATGCGCCGCGGCAATGCCGGTGAAAAGGTGCCTCCTGGCACAGAGGTCGGAAAGTCATCACCAGCCGATTGGCCCAGGCTGGTGTGAAATTGCCCCAACCGATACGCGAAGAGGCCGCGGAGATTCACAGCCAATTTCCGAAAAACTCAAAACTGCACAAATTAATCAAATGGCCGCAGCCTTGGGGTGGAAACAGATTGGCCGCGCTTGATCCAGTGGGGTGATCACGAGTCGATTCGTTGATTAACTACGGCGACGACTGCCCGCAGCAGAGCGCAGAACTCATCCGCAGCTTCTCGATGCACTCGCTGTCTTTCGATTCTTCGTTCGCGTTCGGTTTTCCGTTTCCGCTTCATCGTCTCGTTCCTCCTCATCGTCGTTCGATGCTCGCGCGCTTCCGACAGATCGTCAATGACACTTTCCCGTCCAACCACGACAGGCGGCTCGAAACTTGACATGGCCCAAGCACTCCTGTAAACGTGAGCAGACACGACTTCGGACTGCGGGCCACGCAGCAGAGGAGCGCTTGATGTCATCGTGGCTCAGGTTCTTGGCCGTCTCGTGCGTCGCGTATGCGTTGCTCGCGTTTTCACCAGCGGTGCGAGCCGACATTCTCGTTCCGGCCGCGACGACAGCCGGCACGCTTGTGTTCACTCCCGGTTTGACCTCCTCGAACTTCTACGTCCAATCCGAGGTCGGCGGTGGCAACACGAACGGCGCTCCGCTGAGCTTTGAGCCGGCATTCAAAGCCCTTTTCGGCGACGTCGGACAGTTCGGGCTCGCCACGGTCTACGTCCCGCCAGGTTACAGCGGTCCGACCCCTCCGACGTTGACGGCTTGGAATCACACGGTTTCTGGTCCGGTCGCCGCTGGGACGGTTGCTTGGGCGGTCGACGATTACAAACCCGGCGCGGGCGGCCCGGCGAATGCATCCAATGTCCCGTTCAACAGCCTGTTCCGCGGTCCCAGTATCACCGTCACCTCGTCGTCGACGACAGTTGTCGGCAACATCGTCACGCTGACGATTTCGGGCGATCTCAACAGCGACGGTTTCATCCATTGGTTCAACCCCGCCACGCCCCCGTCTTCCCTGGCGAGCCTGGGGGTCAGAAACGATTTTCCGTTTACGGGAACCTTTACCGACAACTTCGTAACCGACCCCAACCTGACGAACTTTACGGGCACGTCCACGATCTTCGCCGACCTCGTGTCGCCGGAGCCGGCGTCTCTCGTGCTCTTAGTGAGCGGACTTGTGGGCCCGATCGGGCTGTCGTTCTACCGCAAAAGGTCCGCACGATCGCGCGCGAGTTGACCGTCGGGTGACGACGCGCGCGTCGGGCCTCTCTCGTGTGCAAGCGACAGCCGGGCTTAGGCGCCAGGCCGACTGGTCGACGTGCGATTCAGGGAACGAGTCGCTGACGACCAGCGACGGATGGTCTGTTCCTCTCGGACGGTAGTCGCCTGATCAGCGCATGCGCAGGCCGCACCGTGCGGGTCTGGGATGCCTCACCGCTGGCAGACTCGAGTGCATCCAAGTTCGTTCACCGGATGGTTTGTCGCGGCAACCCACCGGTCAATCTCTTTCCACCTTCCGTCCCGTCTGTCCCCCTCGCCCGTCCGCTTCGGTTCCGCTTCGGAATGTGTGAGGGCTGCCGATGAGTCCGAGTCCCGTCCCAGTCCCGCTCCTTTGGCGGACGACTCCGCATGGGTTGGGTCACCAATTTAGTGGGTCATCTCCCTATCAAAAATTCGTGACCCGACCCAACCCCCTTATCAATGCAAAAGCGTCCCGTCCCAGCCTTTGTCCCCCCTAAGTCGTTTTGCCAGCGGGCATTAAATTGGGACAAGTTGACGCTCGGCGAAGTTGTCCCGTCGATGCTGGGACTAAGTCCGGTCCCTCAACGAACGTCTCCCGTCGCACGGCCCGGAGCCGACCCATCGCCGGAATGAAGTTTCGCACAGGGGGCAACAGACTTCGGCGAGCTCAGCCAAGTCGAGGTAACGGAGGGGGAGGATCGACGAGTCTGACCTCTGTTGCCTCAGTTACCTCCTGTTCAAAAATCCTGGTCCGTGCTGGTCCAGGGGCTGCCGGGGATCCTTTCTCCCTATCAAAAAAGGATCCCCACCCCGCCGGGGACGAAATTTTTGTTCCCGCCGGGGATCTTTTCCCCGGCGGCGGGCTCCGCGCGGACCCTGAACTTCCTCCGCACTCAAACAAAGGCGGATCCGGTCATTCTACCACGCCAGACGTCGGGTCGCCGACCCCGAGTTTCCATGCGCGTGGAAACAACTTCTGAAATTCTTGCTCCCCAAAGCCCGCGACTCGCACTAGGTTGCGCCGGGAATCCTCCGGCGTTCAGACTCGGTCAATAAGGTGGCAGGAGCTGCCACCTTTTCACCTCGGTCCCAAGCTCCGATTGAGACCGAGGGAAATTGTCGCGTGCCGGCGCAGGAGGTGCCATGGCTCATTTGAGTTATTCAGGAGTCGTCGCCGGGGCGGTCCACTGAGCAATTTTCCAGAGGACGATGGTTGTGTCATCACTCCCGGATAAGAGCTTCTTCCCGTCAGGAGAGAAGTGGACCGACGTGACTGCGGCCTCGTGGCCTTCGAGAGTGCCAAGAGGTTTGCGACCCGGAACGGACCACAGGTGGATGTGGCCCTTTTGATCTCCAATAGCGATGAAGTTGCCGTTCCGAGAAAATGCCCAGGTCCCGCATTCCAGTGCACCGGCCCTCCACAGTTCATCTGCCTCGAACTGGGCGAGCTTGGAATTCGTTTTCAAGTCACGCAGTTCGACAAAGTCCTTGCCCCGGGTCAGCGCGAGGGTCCTGTCGGGCGAAAGCGAGTCTCCGCCGGGCCAACGGAAATCGCCATTCCATTTCCGCACGAGTAGGTTGCCCTCTGAAGTCTTGCGGCCCGTTTGCATGTCCCAGATCGTCAAGAAACTCTGTTTCAATTCCATATTAGAGCGGTAGCCCATGTTTCCGTTCGTCTCGTAGCAGAACGAGTTCACGGCGAGATAACGTCCATCATCCGTAAATCGACAGTGAAACTGTTCCCCCTTTCTTCCCTCGAAGGCCAGCACTTCCTTGCCGGTTGTCGTGTCGACGACCTTCAGGGTATTGCTTGTTACGAGATCATCGACATTCCAGCCCCTGTCCCGGGTCCAAAAATCGTTCGTATGCCCGGCCAAATATCTTCCGTCGGTTGAGCATTGGAAGTGACTGTAATTCGCCGGCAATCCTCGGACTGCTTCGATCCTTCCGGTGGAGAGGTTTTTCTTAGTGATTTTTCCGGCGTCGATCGCGAAGAGAACAGTCGCGTCGCTAGAAAGGCAAAACGGAAGGAACTCCTTGCGGCTGAGCTCGACGCGCCTCAGAGGCTTGCCGGTCGTCGCATCCCAGATGCGATAAGTGCGCTCGTCGGCAGTCGGGCCGGTCGGATTGAACCCGCAGATGGACACGATGGTTTTGCCGTTGCTGCCGAACCGGGCCTGCACGTTGCGCATGCGATGCCCTTCGAAGTCCAATAGTTCCTTGCCGGAATCGACATCCCAAACGCGCAAGGTGTCGTCCCAGCAGGCGGCAGCAACACGCTTGCTGTCGGGGGAAACAGCCAGCGCATGGATCGCCCGATCATGGCCGGGGAATTCACGTTTCATCTTCCCGGTTACGACATCGCAAAGTCGAACGCGTCCATTGCCGCTACCCGTGAAGATCCCCTTGCCGTCGGGGGAGAAGCACAGGCAATCAACTTGGTCATCGTCGTCGATCTTGGGCTCGTGCAAGAGCTTCCCGGTCGTAAAATCCCACAGCATGAACTGTCTTGAATACTCGCGAGCGGCCAGGAGTTTTCCGTCCGGAGAAAATGCAAATTCTTTTCCATCCGCAGCCCACAAGGGGCCGGGAGGGAAGACAATCGTCAGTGGAGAAGCGTACTCGGACTTCGGCCCTTGTGCGGCATCGTAAGACAACAGCGGCAGAGGCGGCGTGTTGCCATCAGTGGCTGGTTTGCTGCCGGAACGTCGAGCAGCCACGATGATCTTTCCATCGGGTGTAAAGGCGAACGCGCCGGGGACCGACATCTGCCAGAGCCTTGAGCCACTGGCCACATCCCAAACTCCAACAAATGGTTCCGAATAGTGAAGGGCCCCCAGGAGTTTGTTGTTGGGAGAGAATCGCAGATCCTCCAATAGCTCCCAGGCCCCGACTGCCCTGCCGATTTCCTTGCCAGTGGCAGGATCATAGAAACGGCAGAGTCTCTCCGATTCGACAATTGCCGCTCGGCTGCCGTCCGCCGACAGAGCGAATTTCACTCCGGCAAGGCGCGCGGGCTTTCCGAACGCCAGCAGCTTCTTCCCCGTGACGGCATCCCAAACTTTCCCACCGGTGTAATCGTTCATCGTCACGAGGCGTTTTCCGTCCTTGGTAAACGCCATCGCTTCGATCTGTCCCCCGTTATCCACATTGGGCCGCAAGCGCGTGGTGCCGATCCTCATCAGTGCGTGCGCTGGCAGTCGATCACCGTACTGATCAACGCTCGGCTCAGCTTTTTGAATTGGATCTGGCGGTGCAGCCGCAAGCGTCCACGGAAACGCGAGCGCCAACGAGCAGGCTGACATCAACAGGGTCTGAGTCGACACGGAAAGCTCCCCTCTGGAAGGTTCCAATTATTGTACTCAGCCCCTAACTGTGCGGCCGGCTCCGGTCCCGACACACCGACGCGTTTTCTAGCCATCGGCGAGGTCTGGAAAGTTCATTCACCCGACTGCTGGCGCGGCAGCTTGGCCGCTTGCTCTACATCGGGCGGCCTCACCACTTCAGCGGCCCGATTCGGCGACGAGGGTCGACTTGATGAAATCTTCGTTCAGCGTCACACCCAGGCCGGGGCCGTCCAGGACGTGGATCGTTCCGTCGACGGCTTGGACTTTTTCGATCGTCAGCTCGTGACGCAGGGGAAGATCCTCGACGCAATCCTCAAACAAGAAGGCGTCGCGGCACGTCGCGAGCCAGTGCAGGCTGGCGGCGACTGTCAAAGGGCTCGTGTAGCAGTGGTTGCACAAGCGGGCACCGATTTCCTCGACCCGATTCTTGATGTGCGCCGCGTCGGTAAATCCGCACCGCGAGAGGTCGACCTGATAGACGTCGAGTGCGTGCCGATCGATGAGGGGTCGAAACGACTCGCGGCCACACTCCCCTTCGCCGGCGGCGATCGGGACCGGCGAACGATCGCGCAGCCAGACGTAGCCGTCGACGTCGTCCTGCCGCAGGGGCTCTTCGAGCCAGCCGAGGTTGTACTCGGCAAACTGATGGGACCGCCTGAGCGCGGTGCGCGCATCCCAGACGAGGCCGGCGTCGACAAGTAACGTGGCCTCATCGCCGATTCCCTGGCGCGCGCCCCGCACGAGCTCCAGATCGAGGGCCTCGGATTTCCCCAGCGGCTCCCAGCCGAACTTGACGGCGCGGTAGCCGGCCTCTCGCCAGCGGCGACCGATTTCGGCCGTTTCGCGGCCGTCGCGCCCGAAGAGGATCGAGGCGTAGGCGGGAATGGCGTCGTGCAGCTTGCCGCCGAGCAGGCGATGGATCGGCTCGCCAAAATGCTTTCCCTTCAGATCCCAAAGGGCCATATCGACGGCCGCCATGGCGGTGATCGTCACCGAGGTGCGGCCGAAGTAGACGGTTCCTGCGAGCATTTTCTGCCACAGCCGCTCGGTCTCGAGCGGGTTCTCGCCGATCAAGAGCTCGCGCAGTCCGCAGGCGATGTTGTGACTGAAGGGCGCATCGACGACGGCCTTGACGACTTCCGGGGACGAATCGGCCTCGCCGATCCCTTCGGTCCCGTCGTCGGCGCGCACGCGCACGAGGACTGCGTCCTGGCAGCTCGCCGTTTTGGCGGCAACCTTTCCGACCCGCAAGACCTGGCAAATGACGTGGGTGATCTTCATGACGGGTTTGTCGTTTCGTCTGTGGAAGATTCCCGTGGCCCGGAATGCACGCCGAGCCACAAGAGCGCGCCGACCACCGAGATCGCGCCCGCCACCGCGAGGCTCGCACGCCAGCCAACCTCGGTGCCGAGGTGGCGACCAAAGTACTCGCCCAACAAAGGAGTCGCGATCGGGGAAAGGAATCCGCCGGCGTTGCCTCCCATGTTCATCATTCCTGCCGCGAGACCGCCACGCGATCGGCCCAGTTCGACAGCCGTCGTCCAGAAAGCGCCTTCGCACATTCCCAGCAAGGCCGCGGAGATCGTAAAGGCGGTCACCATCACGCGCGAATCGGAGCCGAGCAATCCGAGCTCGAACACGAGGCCGCTGGCAACCATTCCCCACGCGGAAACCAGGCCCCGTCGCGAGCGACCGGAAGAGTGCGGCGAGATTCGGTCAGCCAGCCAGCCGCCGAAAATCATGCCGAAACCCATCGTGAGCATAATGCCCGTCGAATAGAGCCGCGACTTGTCGTCGCCCAAATGCTCGACCGTGCCGATGTAGTACTGAATCCAGTAGAAAAATAGGTACTGGAAATAGCCGAGGGCGGCATAGCTCAACGTGAGGCAAATCACTCCCGGATGCAGCAAGATCTGCCGGATGCCCTGATCGGCGGACCCTGTCTCTGAGAGACCGGCCTTTGAAAGATCGGCGCGGGGCGGGGCTACCGACGCGCGCTTCGATTCGTTTTCGGTCGATCGCGTCCCCCACACCCAGACGAGACCGACGACCAGCGTGAACCAGCCGGTCACCAGGAAAGCGGTCGGCCAGCCGAGGCGTGCGGCTAGCAGGCCAAAGCCGTAATAGGTGGCCGAAATTCCCAAGCACGCCGAAAACGTCACCAAACCGTTCGCAAACGATTTCGCCCGCAGCGGGACGTGCGCGTCGACCATGCGGGCAGCCGCCGGATGCAGTGGGGCGTTGACGATTCCCATCAGCGAGCGCACGGCCAGGAGGCCGACCAACAGAAGAATCGCCGTCGGCGAGAAGAGTCCGACCGCGCTCGTGCCGGCAACAAAGATTGCCGAGCCAAAACAGAAAATGATCAGCGTAGCGCGCGCTCCGACCCGGTCGATGAGCCAACCGGCCGGCACCATGGCCAGCGTGTAGAAAAACAGGAACGCGGAATAGACCCATCCCATCCGCGTTTCGCTGATGGCCGCCTCGCGAATGATGTGTTCCGCCCCTGCGACGGAAATGGCAACGCGATTGAAGTGCCCCGTCGCGACGACGAGCATCAGCAGTCCGACGATCGGCCACCAGGGACGTGTCGGTCGTTCGGATGTCCGCACATCACTGCCGTTTCCTGACATTGACCCTGCGTGTGACACTCGGTTCCCAATCACCCAGTTCGGTTCCCAATCACCCAGTTGAAGTCATGATGCGCGAGGGCGAGCGATGGCGGCACATGGATCGTGAATGGTCAGCATCCCATGACTCGGCCGCACCCGAGAGATCGGCGAGCGAAAGCACGCTGATCAAGCCGATGTCGCGACAATCATTTGAGCAAATCCTCGATTGCGGCAAGCAAAACGCCCTCGACCTCCGGGCCGACCCGCGAGGCACTCGGTTCGTAGCCACCCTGCGAATAGTGGGCTCGCATGCAAATGTAACCCGGGCCGTAGTCACCGTAGGCCGCGAGGGCGACAAAACTTTGCGGACGAAACCTTTCGGCCGCTAATTGATATTCGACGCTCAGCTCGCCCGGCATGTGCAGGATGTAAGCCGGCCCGAGCTTCAGACACGTCAACAGGTTTTTGTGTCCAGCGTGTACTCTGCGGGCCCAGGCGAGGTCGATGGCCGCTCGAATGCGATACACGAGTCCGAGCCGTTTGTTATCAATGCTGCGCAGCAGGGATGACTCGCTTTTTAGATTGGTTCCCAGCGGCAGGAGCGCGGTGTTCGTGCGCCACTCCACATCCTTGGGACCGATCGGCACCTTTTTCGACGCGTCCCAAGCTCGTTTCATGCCCACCGCCAGACGTTCAGCCAGCGCCCGTCGATCAGCCGGCGTGCCGCCGTTGTATTTTCCTGCCGTCACGTCGCCGCCCGCGCCGTCGAAGTGAATGTGCACGACGCCAGGCAGGGTTGCCTCACGAAGCGCCCGCGCAAGGCCCACGAAATCGGCACTCACGCCTCCCTGTCCGTAGTAGCTCATCGGATGGGTCGCGTAGTACGTCAGGGCAGCCAGCGGTCGATCCCCGTTCCAAAAGCTCACGAGACGGACATCCGGGTCGACTGTGCCTTCCGGCTCGGCACGCACTTGTGGACCGTTGCCTGCACTCCAACGAACGAATTTGACTTTACCATCGGGTCCGAGCGGACGGCGGCTCGAGGCGACCCTGTCAACCGTGCCGCGGCCAAATCCGATGTGTGTCACAATGACAGGATGTTCAAGCGTCTTTCGGCAAGCTTCCGCGGCGCGAGCCAGTGTTTCGCGAGCGAAATCGACGCGAAACATACTGCCACTGAGTGCGTGAGCGGCGAGGATTCGTTCCGCCTCAAAATCGCATCCTGGCGCATCGTGTTGATGCAAGGTGTGCACGGCAACCCGCTCGGCCGATGTGCCAGCGGCCGTTGCCAGTGCCTCGCGCCAATCGTCGTATCCGCCGTTGGCAATTCCGACCCAGTCGACCGCACACAGCACGATTGGTCGCCCACTGCCGACCAGCACGATTCCCCGGGCACTCAGGGGATCAATGATTTCCTTCGCCGGTGGGACGGCCCCATCGCACAGCGGACTGCCCAACGGGGGAGTCGCGTCGACCTGGAAAGTCGCGATTTTCAATGGCTTTGAGTCTGCCGAGAGGGCCGGTGTGCCCGCACTGCCGAGTAGGACAAACACAAGGCAGCAGACACTCGAGCGACTCAACATGGCTGACTACCGGAGCGGGGGAGGAAGAGGCTGGAGCAGCAACATCGGCGGGGGGATCATTCTCTGAACGCCGCACCGTCGATTATCGGCTCCCGCACCACTCGAAGCACGTCACTTCGTACCCCGCGTACCAATCTACGGGAGGCTTTCCGGCAAGGCTGGGGCGCCGGCCGTTCGCTCCGAGTATACGATCGTTTTGCAGCGCGTCGCGGACTGCGTACGAGTTGATGACACGCCGCCGCCATCGGGTCAGTTTGATGAAAAAACTCGTGGTAATCGCTTTCCGGCCGGGCTACGATCGGGCGGCGTTCGTGCGGGGAATGCGTCCCGACCCTCCAAATTCACGACTTCAGCAGGATTGCGCGTGATATCGCGGTGGCATGTACGCCGCCTATCGGTAGATCGAGTCCGTCTTCTCCCGCCGGAGCCATTTCGTGTCGATCGACTTGCAATGTGTTTGCGGACACCGGATGAGCGTGAGTGAGACGCTCGCCGGAAAGCGTCGGAATTGTCCCGGTTGCGGTCGTTTTATCGATATTCCCGAGAAGCCGAATTCGGGAGGCGCAGCCGCCGATTTCGTAGCGGGTATTGCCCCACCGGCCGGACGTCTCGGCACGGCGCTGGTCAAAACTCCTGAGGTTCTACCCGGCCGCGAGCGATCCCGGCGTCCGAGCGGACCACCGGCCGACACGCCGGCCATGAAGCGGATGCTCGAAGCGCTGCTCGATCCGCGGGCAATCCAATGGATGTTGATGATCGGCGGCGGGCTAACGGTCGTCGGACTCGTCATCTGGCTCGTCAGCCTGGGAATCTTCAAAGATCCGCGAATCATGGCGGTCGCTCTGGGCTGCGGCAGTCTGGCGGTCCTAGGAGCGGGGTGGTGGGTGACCTTGAAGACCCGTTATCGGGTCGCAGGGCAGGCCTTGACGTTTCTTGGCTGCGTCATCCTTCCCCTGAATTTGTGGTTCTACCACGCGCAAGGCCTGATCACGCTCGATCAGCATTTGTGGGTCGGCGGGCTCGTGTGCGTCTTCTTGTACGCGGGAACGGTGTTTGTGCTGCGCGACCCGCTCTTCATGTACGCGGTCGAAGTGGGCGTGACACTGACTGTGCTGTTGTTGATGGCCGACCTTCGGCTCATTCGCGACGCAGCGAACTTCTCACTGTTTCTGCTGGCCCTGGGTGCGATCTCGATCCACGCCGAACGCGCCTTTTCTCCCGAGGGACTGTTTTCACGGCGACGGTTCGGACAGCCGCTGTTTTGGTCGGGACACGCTCAGGTCGGCATCGCGCTCCTGGTCTTGCTGGGGTCTCAAGTCGTCGGCTGGTTGACCGGCCCTCTGGGTCTGAGCTGGTCCGGCAACGCTTTGACGCAAAATGATCTGCTGGCTGGCGGGCTGTGGATCGCCGCAACTTACCTTTATCTGTATTCAGACCTCGTCGTCCGCCGCGTCGGCGTTTACACCTATCTGGCGGCCATTTGCCTGTTGATGGCCGAGGTCACCTTGGTGCTGCCGCATGTCAACCAAGAAGGGCTCATCGCCGCGCTGGCGATCACGTCGCTGGCGATGCTGATTCTCGAGCAGTACCTCGCGAGCGACAACGAAAAGCTCAGGCGGCACGTGAAGATGATTGCCGCCGTGATGGCACAACTCCCGGTGCTTTTGGGTGTCGTGTTGCACCTGCGGGCGACGAGTGGAATCGCCGCATCGGCGGGATTTGTCTCCACGACGGGTTGGCCCTTCGTGGGTGCGATGATCCTGGTTGTTCTGACCAACCGAATTGCCGCTTTTCTGTGCCGGCACACCGACCCGAAGTTGTCCTCCGCGTATTTCTTCTCCAGCGCCGCCGGCGCCTTGGTGGCAGCGGCCGGTCTGCTGCGCCAGTTCGGCTGGGCCGCCTGGTATCTGCAAGCGCCCCCGCTGATGCTGATTCCCATCGGGTATCTTGTCGCCGCACGCCTTTGGCGCGGACACAGCCCCGAGAGGCCACTGCTCCGCGTCGCCAACGCCGCCACCGGCGTGATCCTCGTCGGCACATTCGTAGCCGCCATGGAGCAAAGTTCGCCCGGCATCTTCCGTGCGTTGAGTGGTCGGATCGAGAATCTGTACCTCGGCCTGACGTTCAGCGAAGCGGCGGGGTTTTACGCTCTTGCCGCGTGGTTCCAGCGCCGCAGCGCAAATGCCTATTTTGCAACGATCGCCGGATGCGGCGCGCTCTGGCAATTCATCGGATATTTCGGCATTCCCGATTCCGGTTATCCGCTGATTTACGCCGGGCTCGGCATCGTGGCGCTCGTCACCTCGCGGGGTTTGGGGATTGAGCGAATCGATCGCCGAAGCGCGGAGGGCGAACCGGCCGACGCTTTCCGGGGGAACGGGCTGACCGTTTTCCAATGCGGCAACGCGGTGTTGTCCGTGGCCCTTGTGGCAGCGCTGCTCCAGGGACTCGCGCGGCTACCACAACACGGTGGAAACTGGCTGGATCTCTGGATGCTGCTTTTGACCACGGTTGCAGGACTGGCTGCGATCGCGATCGTGCCGGCCAGCGGCTGGCGGCGTTCGTACGCCACCGCTTCGATCGCCCTGGCGGGGGTCACGTTTCTGACGCTCAACCTCCTGATCGATTTGAACGGCTGGCAGAAGCTCGAAATCTTCTGCGTCACCGTCGGCCTTGTTGCTTTGGGCGCAAGCCACTTCGGCCGATTCCGTCAACTCTCGCAGCAGATGGAAGACAACGTTTCGGTGGGACTGTGGATGGGCAGTCTCCTCTCGGCGGCGCCGCTGTTTGTCGCAATGATCTATCACCGCTTCGTCGCCGGCCAACCGTCCCTGTACAACGAATTTGGACTGTTGACGGTGACCATCCTGATGCTGGTCTCCGGCCTGAGTTGGCAAATCAAGTCGACCACGCTCGTCGGCGGACTCCACCTGGTGCTCTACCTGCTGATTCTGATCGTGTCGATCGCTTACCGACCGGAGGTGGCCGTCGGCGTCTACTTGCTGATCGGCGGCGGGCTGATCTTTGCCGCGGGCGTGGCGCTGAGCATTTACCGCGACCGCCTGCTTGCCCTTCCGGATCAGATCGCCAATCGCGAGGGTTTCTTTCGCATTATCGACTGGCGCTAATCGCGTCGACCGTTCCGAAAACGTTCTACGTCGTACTTCGAGGAGGTGTTCCTGTACGGGGGGACAATCCAACCACGTCGCCGTCGGTGGCCAGAGCCGGGGCAATTCTGTGCAGGCAGTCGCTCTGGTCGATACGATAAAACGTAGCCAGGTTGCGACCACATTCGGCTGACCGTAGGCGCAACGCAGGTTCTTGACAGCGTTTTCTTTCGAGAGGGCTTTGCAGATGGATCGGCAGGACCCACCCCTTGCCCCGGAGACTCCCCAGCATGCCGATTCGTCGGTTCGTGACCCTTGTGCTGACTGCGCTATTCCTGGAACACGTGCCCGCCACACTCTGGGCTGACGGGCCGACGTTGCAGGTCGAGGTCGATGCCCGCGAACTGGCGCGCCGGCTCGTGCATGCGGATATCCGCATTCCTTGTCACCCGGGACCGCTGCGGCTCTGGTATCCCAAGTGGATCCCGGGCTGCCACGCCGCGGAGGGCCCGCTTCAGAACGTCGGCGGCTTTCGCGTCGAGACCACTGACGGGAAGCCCATCCGCTGGAAACGCGACGAGGTCGAACTCTTCTGCGTCCACTGCGACGTTCCTGCGGGCGTGAGCGAGATACGGGCGCACCTCGATTACATTTGCAACGAGCCCGCCGTCCTTGCCAGCGGACATCTCAGTTACGGCAACTCCTCGGTCGGCGTGCTCAACTGGAATACCTGCCTGGTCTATCCCGAAGGTCCGACCGCGCAGGAAACCCGCGTCCAGCTGCGACTCCGCCTGCCCGCACACTGGCAGTTCGCCACGGCCCTCAAGTCGGCCGTCAAGAATGACGCCGTCGCTTTTCAGCCGGTCAGCCTCGAGGAACTCATCGACAGCCCGCTCATCGCCGGCGAGCAGCTGCGCACGATCGCTCTGAACACCACGCCGAAGACGTTCCTGCACGTCGCCTCGGAATCGCCCGGCGCCTTGCAGCTCGACCAGAAGATCATTGAGTTGTACACGCGCGTCGTAAACGAGGCGCACGCCCTATTCGGGACGGCACATTATCCCGAGTTTCACTTCCTGATTACGTGCAGCGACGACCTTGGTTATTTGGGCCTGGAACACCTGACCTCGAGCCTGAACGGCGTGCGCGAGCGCGACCTGCTCGATGACAAAAAGCGCAAGGGCTGGGTGGCCAACTTGATCCCGCACGAGTACGTGCATTCGTGGTGCGGCAAGTATCGGCGGCCCGCCGCGATGTGTACGCCGAACTTCCACACGCCCCAGAAAACTCGGCTCCTCTGGGTCTATGAAGGCCTTACTGAGTACTTGGGCGAAGTTCTGATGGTTCGTAGCGGCCTGGTCGCGGAGCCGGAGTACCGCGAGATGCTGGCTGCGCAACTCGGCGCGCTCATGCGGCGGCAAGGGCGGCGCTGGCGTCCGCTGGAGGACACCGCAGTGGCCAGCCCGATCCTGCGAGCCGCCAGTGCAAACTGGAACGACCTCCGCCGCAGCCAAGACTACTACTCTGAGGGCGCGTTACTCTGGCTCGAGGTGGACGCCCTGCTCCGCGACCTGTCGCAGGGCAAGCACAGTCTGGACGATTTTTGCAGGACGTTCCTGGGCGCAAAGCATTCCGAGGCCCGTGTCGTGGCGTATGACCTGCCCGAAATCGTGCAGGATCTGAAGCAGCTCGCCGACTACGACTGGGATACTTTTTTCGCCCGTCATGTTGCCGCGACGCAGGAGGGCCCGCCGCTCGATGTCGTCGGCCGCTGTGGCTATCGGCTGCAGTACACAACCAAATGCCCGGCCTTTCTCGACTACCTCCAACGGGATGGCGGCGCTTTGCTGTCGGCCCGCGAGTCTCTCGGCCTCACCTTCCACACTGATGGTCGGATTGCCGACGTCGCCCCGGGCTTGCCCGGCGACAAGGCCGGCCTGGCTCCCGGTATGCGGGTGCTCGGCATCAACAGCAAGAAATTCAGTCGCGAACGCCTGGACGACGCCCTGGCCGACAGTGTCGCCCGGCGCAAGATCGAGTTCTTGCTCCTCGACAGCGAGCAATTCCGGACCGTGACGGTCGAGTATGCCGACGGCTTGCGCTATCTGGAGTTGGTGCGTAATCAGGAACGGCCCGATGTCCTGGGCGAGATTCTGAAGCCAGTGGCGTCGCGGGCCCGCGCTCGGCCTCTGTGACCCGTCTGCCAGTCGACACGTGGCGCGGTACAATTTCGGCCGTCCGCACATGACTGAGGCGACGATCGGGTAAGCAGTCTCAACAATGAATTTGACGCCTGAATTCAAAGACTTCGCTGAAGCGCGAGATCGCGGCCTGAGTGCATCCGAAGTTGTTGAATTGATGCACAAGGGGGGCCTCCCGATTGCGAAGGCCGTAATGGGATATGTGCAAATTTACCACGTAAGTCTAATGGAAGCGGACGAAGCGGTCGGCAGTAATGCAGTGTACCGCGAGGTTTGGGAGGCATCGAAGCGCACGCGAGAGCGTCTAGCCGAAACCTGCGAGCGTCTCAAGAGATACCGCGAAAGGCGACGGTGAGCGCGGTGCCGAGAGCAGGCAGTCAGCAACACAACACGACGACACCTACCGAAAGCGCTTTAGAAGTTTGTGGCATCGAATTGACCCCGGAGACTCCATCATGCGCGCGGCGATCGTGGCCGTTTGGTTCGTTGGCATTTCAGCGTTGCTCGCTCCCGCAAATGCTCGTGCGGACGCGCCAGCTAAAACTTTGACCGTTCAAGACGTCTTCAATCTCCAGTTGGCTACCGATCCGCAGATTTCCCCGGATGGCAAGCGAATCCTCTATGTCCGACAGTTCAGCGACATCATGACCGACAAGCGGCATTCCAATTTGTGGATTGTCGACATCGATGGCTCCAATCATCGGCCGCTGACGACGGGTAATTTCAACGACGCCTCTCCCCGCTGGTCACACGATGGCAGCCAGATCGTTTACATCTCCAACCGCGACGGCGGATCGCAGATCTACCGCCGTTGGATGGACTCCGGCCAAACTGCGAAGCTGACGAACCTGACGGCCGAGCCGGCCGGGATCGCTTGGTCACCCGATGATCGGTGGATTTCGTTCACGATGTTCGTTCCGGAGAAGAGGCCGGATCTGATTCAGATGCCGACGGCTCCTGAAGGGGCGAAATGGGCTGAGCCGGCCAAAGTCATCGACCGTCTGATCTACCGTTTCAACGGCGCCGGCTATCTCAAGACAGGCTACACGCACCTCTTTGTGATTCCGGCCGACGGCGGCACACCACGCCAGATTTCAGAAGGCAAATTCCACCACGGTGGCCTGGCCTTCCAATCCAGTGAAGCCGTGTGGACGCCCGACGGCAAATATCTACTGATGTCGGCCAACCGCCATCCGAATTTCGAGAGCGATCCTCTCAATACCGAGGTGTACGAATTCGCGGTCGCAGACGGCTCGGTCAAGGCACTCACCAAGCGCAAAGGCCCCGATAACAGCCCTGACGTTTCGCCCGACGGCAAAAAGATCGCCTATGTCGGCTTCGATGACCGCTACCAGGGCTATCAGGTCCGTCAGCTTTACGTCATGAATCGAGACGGCAGCGACAGCCGGCTTCTTTCCGGCGCGTTCGATAACGACGTTCAAGCGCCGCGCTGGGCGCCGGACGGCAAGGGCATTTATTTCGCTTCCGCCGCCCATGGCAACACGGGCCTTTATTTCATCGACCTCGGAGGACATGCGCAGAAGCTTGCCGGAAACATCGGGTCGACGACGAGCGCTTACGGCGGTCTCCCAACGTTCTCCATCGCAAAGAACGGCACTTTTGCCGTGACGCATACGCGACCTGGTGTGCCGGGAGAAATCGCCGTGGGCACGAAGCTCACCGGACCCAAATTGGAAGGCGGCACCCGCATTCGGATTAAGGTCCTGACAAAAGTAAACGAAGGCCTGCTCTCGGGAAGAACGCTCGGGCAGGTCGAGGAGATCTGGTACGAATCCGCGAAAGATCACCGCAAAATCCAGGGGTGGATCGTCAAGCCGCCGGGTTTTGATCCCAAGAAGAAGTATCCACTGATCCTCGAGATCCACGGCGGGCCGTTTGCCAACTACGGCGATCGTTTCGATCTGGAAAAACAACTCATGGCGGCGCGTGGCTACGTCGTGCTCTACACCAATCCGAGAGGGAGCACCAGCTACGGCGCCGAATTCGGGAACCTCATCCACCACGCCTATCCGGGCGACGATTTCGCCGATTTGAACTCAGGCGTCGACGCGGTGCTCGCCCGAGGCTACACCGATCCGGAACAGCTCTATGTCACCGGCGGCAGCGGCGGCGGCGTGCTCACCTGCTGGGTCATCGGTCAAACAACTCGGTTCCGCGCGGCGGTTACCGTTTACCCGGTCATTAATTGGTACAGTTTCGTGCTCACCTCCGATATCGGCGGCTGGATCTATAAGTACTGGTTCCCGGGCCTTCCCTGGGACAACGTCGCTCATTACGAGCAACGATCGCTCCTTTCCGTAGTCAAAAACGTCAAAACGCCAACGATGGTTTTGACCGGTGAAGCCGACTATCGAACCCCGATGTCCGATTCAGAGCAATATTACCAGGCGCTCAAACTCCTGGGCGTGGAAAGCGTTCTCGTCCGCGTTCCGGACGAGCCTCACGGAATTCAAGCTCGCCCCAGCCACCACGTTGCCAAGATTTTGTACATCCTGACCTGGTTCGATAAACATCGAAAAGGAAAGTGACGGTGTGGACCGCGCGGCCCAGCGATCGCGCTAACGCGCGTATCCCGCGACACGATCTAACCGAGTGACTTCCAAAGGGAGGCGGAAGAGGGTAGCGAAGCCCTTGCGAAGTTTGGCGAAGTGCGGCGTTTTGCTGTGAGCCTTGAGCGCTTCCTGGTCCTTGTAAACTTCGAAGAACACGAGCTCGTCTGGTTTCTTCGTCGCGCGATGACAGAGATAGACCAGCACACCAGGTTCATTTTTTTCGACCGCGGCGCATAAATCCTTGAGCGCCTGGAGGCCCTCAGCCTCTTTGTCCATATTGAGCTTGAACTTGGCAAGCTGTGTAATCACAGTGCCGGTCTCCGGTTCGGCGGCAGCGGCCAGGCGATTGAAACCGAATGCGGCGAAGCCGGCGCCGGCCGCACAAAAGGTTCTGCGGGTCAACAAGCTTTGAGGCACTTTCACTGGAGAAGACCTTTCTAAAGCAGAGCCGTTGCGACGCCGAAGCTTGCTGAGCGCTGTTCGAGCATCGCTCGTTGAGTGCGCCTCGTTCGAGCCTCGGCGTGACAGTTGGGAAACAGCTACGAAACAGCCTTTACTTGACTTCGATCGTTACCTGCGCGAGCATTCCGGTCAACTTAAACGGGTGTGATAGAAAAACTTAGCCGGGCGGTGATAGAAAAACGCCGGGGGAGTACGGGCCGAACTTCATCTCGCGGTCGTTGCGCCTCGATGCGCCAGCGGCTCGAAAAAGGCGAAAGAGGAGTTGGAGAGCTCCACCCCGATTCTCGTCGGCTGCGGTGATGTGACGGATCTGACCACTCCGGTCGAAGCCCGTCGCTCGCCGATGGACCTCATCGCCCAGGCCGGGCGACAAGCCCTTGCCGATGCGGGTGCCCCGGGACTGGCAGGTGCGATCGACACGGTCGCCGTATTGCGGCTTTTTTCCGATACGTTGCAAGCTGAAATCGACGCGCGGCCGCACGTGTCGCTCGCAAAGCAACCGGACGGCTCGGCGACCCTCCTCGACCAGACCGGGGAGCGGTTTGTCGCGAACACTCCCAGACATCGCGAGCTGCTTTGGGACCTGCAAGACCGCGAAAGTTTAGGCCGCCGCGGGACGGTGCGCTCGGAAGGCGGTCGGAATCTCTTTGTACCCGACCGCGGCTGATAACGACCGCAGACAGCGCAGAAACTATCGCGTGAAATCCAAACCCGGATCGCCGGCTTCGGCATCCCTCATCAGGAACCGGAAACCGTTGCCTCCGGTGCGCTCAACCGTGCCGACCATCGCATCACCGTCTGGGTCTCGAGTCAGTGTCAGATCCTGATTGTTCAGCTTGAATTTCCCGCTAAAGTCCTTTGTCCGGCCATTGGCCGTGAACTTCCAATTGAATCGTCCGTCGTCAAGAAGCGCCAACTCGATCTGAACCTTCTTCTCGGGATTGGCCTTCCACGTCCCGGTGATCGGCGGCGTGCTCACGCCCTCAGCTGCCTTTGGACTGACGTTGTCTGGGCTACTCACTTGTGGAACAGTCGCCTGGCTCGGGCCGATCGTCCGGTCACCGGTGCTGGCCGCGACCGGGCTTGTCGCCTGACTCGGGGCGGTCGTCCGGTCACCGTTGCTCGCGGCGACCGGGCTCGCCGACTGAGGCTCGGAGATCCCCGCCAGAATCCGCGCGGCCAGTTTGTCAGCCGGTCGCAGCTCGACGACTTGCGTCAATTGGCGGCGAGCCGCGTCCGCGTGGTCGAGCATCAGATAGTGGTAGGCCAGCAGAAATCGGACGTTGGCATCCGAGGGGTGAGCCGTCACGAAGCGCTCGAGGAGGCGAAGCTGATTCGTGTACATGTCTGCCGAAGGATAAAACGACTGCAGCTTGTCCCAAGTCCAGCCCGGTCCGTCCTCCAGCACGTCGTAGGCAACGGTTGCCGACCTGCAGTAGTCGTTCATCGCAAACAGGTCGAGCGAATGGAACTGATGCATATCCCGATTGTGCGGCATCTGGCCGATGGCCTGCGCAACCGCGCCCAAAGCCGAGCCGAAATCGGTCTGAGAGAACGCCCGGCGAGCCGCGGCGTAGCTGTCCGAATCGTCTCCGGAGATGGTGTCCGCCGGCATTCGCGAGATCGGGACTGAGTAGTCGATTCCGTCGACGATGACGCCGGCGCAATCCGTGTAAACGTTTGCGTAGTCGGCAACGGGAATCACCTCGTACCAGGGCCAAACGCACCAAGGATTGAGCCACGCGCCCCAGCCCCATCCGAAGCCGTGGTGCCAGGGCCCGTACCAGACTCCCCAACCGCCGTACTTCTTCCAGTACGGGCTGTTTTTGTTTTTGGAAAAACTCTGCGGGAACGTCTTGTTGAACTGATTCGGGTTCGTCCCGAACCGCGGCCCGATCGGTCTCGCGAAATTGTTACCTGGGATCGGCGCCGACTGCGGACGGAAATTCGACGTGCCTTGACGGGCTGTTCCCGACGATGGTGATCCCGGTCGCCCCCCCGGAACCGCGAGTGCCGATCGAATCAACAAGGTGGACAGCGCAATGACGAAAATCGTCGTTATCAAGCGTCGAGTGTTGACGTGCATCGTCTTCCCTTTGACTTGATGGCCCGGACTCCGTGCGGAGTTCGTTCGAGGCGGGAGTTCTGAGCGCTTTTGTCTCCTGGCTGTCCGTTATAAGAAGGATAAATCCAAAAGCGCCACAAATTTCGGACTTTTTTGGATATCTTGCGATTCGGCCGCAGAGGGAGCCAATTTTGCGGCGTTCAGAGCGTCTGGCCGGGTTGGACTAGTCTGGACCTTGGACTCGGGGCCTATCCCAAGTCCCGTCCCGCCGTTTTTTGGACGTTGGACGTTGGACGTTGGACTTCGGACCTTGGACTTCCTCCGTGTCCCGTCCCAATCTGTCCCGTCCCGACTTTTCTCCCCTCGCCCCGCATTGCGTCCGTGCCGGCAGTTTCCACCAGAGCGGCGGACGCCGGCAAGGCGGGAGAGGGGCCGGGGGTGAGGTTGCCTACTCGACCGCTGCCCTTTGGTTAGGGTCCCGTCCCGAGCTCTGATCGGGGGTTGGGTCACGAATTTCGTGGGTCATCTCCCTATCAAACATTCGTGACCCGACCCGATCCCATGTGTTTCTACCTAGCCTCCGCTTCGGGTCCGGACCGGATTTTCGAGGCACGGACTGTTTCACCACAAAGGGCACCAAGACGCAAAGGTTCTCGAGATTCTTAGTGTCTTTGTGACTTCGTGGTGAGATCCGGCCTTCTCCTGTCCCGTCCCGGTCCCGCATCCCGCGGTGAGGGCTCCCGTGCTCAAAAGGGGTCCGTGGTCACCGATTTGTGTGGTCAACTACCTATTGAAAATAGGTGACCACACCACACCCCCTTGGGATGACATTTCGTTAACCAACGTCGGGCCGGCAGCAGTAGCCTCTGCGCGCTCCAACACCGGGCGCGCATCGCTCCCGACATCGTCGAGCATCGAGCGCGCACCAAAACGCGACA
>DASZIA010000553.1:0-8629 GCA_035949535.1 Planctomycetaceae bacterium
GCGCGAACGATCGGGTCACACGAATTCGTCTCAACAACAGGCCGGTCTTTCTGATCGGCCCGCTCGACCAGGGCTTCTGGCCGGACGGACTCTACACGGCACCCACCGACGAAGCGCTGCGATCGGACCTGGAGGTCACCAAACGGCTCGGCTTCAACATGGTGCGGAAGCACGTCAAGGTCGAGCCGGCCCGTTGGTACTACTGGTGCGATCGGCTGGGGCTGCTGGTCTGTCAAGATATGCCCAGCGGCGACAAATCTGCGCCCGAGGCCACCTCTTCAGGCGGCTCGGCCGATGCGCAGAGCTGGTATGCAAGCAAAGCCGAAATCAAGCGTTCGCCCGAGTCGGCGAAGCAATTCGAGGCGGAATTACTCGAATTGATCGCGTCTCGGAAACAGTTCCCCTGCATCATCGGCTGGATCCCCTTTAACGAAGGCTGGGGACAGTTCGACACGGCCAACGTCGTGCGGCTAATCAAAGAACACGACACCCGGCGGCTCGTGACGCCGGCCAGCGGCTGGAACGATTTTCCGGTCGGCGACATCCACGACGTTCATGCCTATCCCGGTCCTGCCGCGCCGAATGCCAGTCCCGAGCGGGCCGCGGTGCTCGGCGAATTCGGCGGACTTGGTCTGCCAATCCCGGGGCATCTCTGGACGTCCGGAGGCAAGAACTGGGGCTATCGGAAGTACAAAACTCGCGACGAACTGACAGCTGCCTATCTGAAACTGGCGGCCAAGCTGGCGCCCCTGGTCGAATCGCGACTTTCAGCCGCAGTCTACACCCAGACGACCGACGTCGAGACAGAGGTCAATGGCTTGATGACTTACGACCGTGCGGTGATCAAGATGGACCCTGATAAGCTCTATCAAGCGAACCGGGGACTGATTGAACTGTCCAACAGGTTGCCTCAATGACTTTGTGCGATCGCGGGCGCAAGGGCCATTCACCCTCTCCCATTCCGATGGGAGAGGGCAGGGTGAGGGCTCTTCTCCTCCGGGCGCTCCCGCTTTTGTTGGTCGCACTCTTTCCCCTGGCCGCCTCAATCCTCGCCGACGATTCTCCCGAATTCCCGCCGGAGCTGACCCGCTTCGAGCCGGCTGCCCAGAACCCCGTGTTCACACCCGAGGGACCAGGGCACTGGGACGTCAAAATGCGCGAGCGTGGATGGATCCTCCGCGAAGGCAGCGCCTGGCATCTATTTTACACGGGTTACGATGGGACGCGCGCGGGAATCAAGCGACTGGGCCACGCGACGTCGGTCGACGGACTGCACTGGACTCGCGATCTCCACAACCCGATTTACGGTGAGCATTGGGTCGAGGACATGATGGTCGTCAAGCGGGGCGACACCTATTACATGTTCTCCGAAGGACTCGACGACCATGCTCAAATGCTGACCTCGAAGGACTTGATCAATTGGACCTGGTTGGGATTTCTCGACATCCGTAAAGCCAACGGTGAACCGATCTCCAAGGGTCCCTACGGCACGCCGACGGCGTGGTACGAGGACGGTCGCTGGTTGCTCTTTTATGAACGATACGACGCAGGCGTCTGGCTGGCGCAGTCGAGCGATCTCAAGACGTTTACCAATGTCCAGGACGAGCCGGTCCTCCGACCGGGCCCGGACAAATACGACCGCAAGTTCATCGCCCTCAACCAGATTCTCAAGTACAAGAATCGCTACTACGCCTGTTATCACGGCTCGCCGGGCGACTCACGACCGGCGATCTGGTCGAGCAACCTCGCGATGTCGACTGATTTGATTCATTGGAAGAAATTTCCCGGTAACCCGCTGCGCCCACTGGCGGAAAACCGCTCGAGCAATCTGTTGATCGACGACGGCAAACAGTTCCGTCTCTACACGATGCACGACGCGGTTTGGGTTTATTTCCGCGTCCACGGTTCGAATTAGGGCGGCAAACTCCGCTGGGATCCCACTCAGGCAGACAAAGTCCCGGACTTGGGCCGTCTATGCTGTAGCACCGACGCAGTCGATCTGCCTCGTCGAATTGGACCGCTCGGTTTTCTGTACCGAATCTGCGCTGATCGCTAAAGGATGATCGTGATGGTGTTGCGAGGCTGTCTTGCCATTTTGCTTTTCAATGTCGGGCAAGCGTTCGGTGCGGAAAGAATCTGGGCACTACGGGGGCATGTGGTCGATCAGGAGGGTCGTCCGGTTGCAGGCGTCTCTGTTGCAACGGTCTGGAATGCAAATGGCGTGAGTCTCGAGCAATTGCGGACCGCACAAAGGGACGGAAAGGCTCATCCGGAACTCACCATGAACGAAGGCCGACTGGAACCTTGGGGCGATGCTCCCGCTCAGACGGATGCGAAGGGGGATTTTTCAATCCAACTGCGATCGTCTAATGAATGCAAGCTGATGGTCGTCGACAAGGAGCGCAAACGGGGTGCTCTGATCCTGGTCGATCCGCGCAATCCCGCATCTCGCGTTGAATGCAAGCTCGTTCCGCTGATTCGCCTGTCTGGCCGCGTCCGGGTGTCGGCGACTGGTGAGCCGACCCGCGACGTCACCGTGTTGGCTGACCTCCCTGTCAACGAAGATTTCCCTTTGGGTCGCTATCGGCTCGCTCTGTGCTCATCGGTGAAGTCTCGTTTCGAGTTCTGGTTGCCTCCGGGCGACTATCGGCTCGAAGCGTTCGGCCACGACCCGCCGGATCTCGAATTGACCAAGTCCCATCCAATCAGGCTGACAGCCAGCCAGCGCGAGTTCGATTGTGGAGTGCTCGATCTCAGTCCAACGTTGTATTTGTGGCGTCGGATCGAGGAGGGCAAAAAGTCAGGAACTTGGCGCGACCTCACAAAGAGGTACGGTCAGCCATGCCCCCAGTGGCATGTCGTCGATTCTCGTGGAATACGAAAAGATGCGCAGCCCTCGGATTTTCGAGGCAAATGGGTGCTTGTCTATTTCTGGAGTCCAGGGTGCGGACCTTGTCTGGAGAAGACGCTGCCGAAGCTCCGCGAGTTTTATGAAACACACAAGACTCGGCGTGACCGCTTCGAGCTTGTTTCCATCTGCAGCGTGGATGCAAAGTTGCAAACAATGGCCGATCTCGACCGCGGGTTGAAACCGATTGTGAAAACTGTCTGGGGTGGAAAAGAACTCCCGTTTCCCGTGCTGTTGGACAATACCTCCAAGACCATGGAGAGTTTTGGTGTGGAGTTTTTTGGAGCCATGGTTTTGATTGATCCAACCGGGCGTCTTTTTCAAGGCGACGAATCGACTCTTAAGGCAATTCTGGAAGACGGCGGTCGCACAAGATCGGGAACCGGCAGCCCGCATTGAGGCCGAATGTCGCTGCGCGGTACAATTCTTTTGGTCAATCAACTTCCTGACGGGCTAACGAGTTACGGCATCCCGCATCTGCGGCCGTGACCCCTTTATCAAACAGACAAATTGGGGGCCTTCGCCCGTCTTCTTCCTGCCATGATTCGGGCTTGCGCTGGGGCGAGCAAACAAGAGCCAGCAAACGAACAGGGGGGCTATTCTTGCGAGCAATCCCCGCTTCCTTACGGAATCGAGTTCTGGCGATTGCCTTTCTGCTTGCGATCGCCTGCTGCGGCTGGCTCGTGATGGATTCGGCCGCCGCTCCACTTCCGGGCGGGAACGCGACCGATTCGCACACTCAGCCCCCCGCACGCGACGACCCGGTCAGTCAGCTTTCGGCAGCCATCGACCGGCAGATTGCCGCGCGCTGGACCGAAGAAAATGTCCCACCGACGGCGCCTGCCGACGATGCCGAGTTTCTGCGCCGCACGTACTTGAACATTGCCGGCCGGATTCCGACTGCCTCGGAAGCGGAGCAGTTCCTCGATGACGCCGGCGCTACAAAGCGCCGGCTCCTGGTTGATCGCCAATTGGCGAGCGCTGCGTATCCAACGCATCTCGCCGACTTACTTCGCTCGGTGATTGTGCCGGAGGCCAACACCGATCCGATCTTGCAACAGCAGTCGGAAGTCTTCGAGCGCTGGCTGCGGATGCGAGTGGCCCAAAACGCCGGCTACGATCAGATCGTTACTGCGCTGATCACGTCCGGCTCACGTTCCCCGGATTCCGGTTTCTATTTTCTGGCGAAGGGCAATAAGCCCGAGAATCTCGCGGCCGGCGTGTCGCGTGTTTTCCTGGGCGTGCGCATCGAATGTGCCCAGTGCCACAATCACCCGTTCGCCAAGTGGCGTCGGGAACAATTCTGGCAGCTCGCGGCGTTCTTTGCCGGCCCCCCCAGTGACTCGCCCGAACGGCCGAGAGAAGACAGGGAGCTTACTGAACTGCTGATTCCGGACACCGGCAAAAAAGTATCGGCCCGTTACCTCGACGGAGGCCAGCCGGCATGGCCCGCGAACGGAAATCATGATCCTAAGAAAGCACTCGCCAATTGGATCACCTCTCCGCGCAATCCGTATTTCTCCCATGCCGCGGCCAATCGCGTTTGGGCGCACTTCATGGGGACCGGGTTGGTCGACCCGGTCGATGATTTCGACGAATCGAATCCTGCCAGTCACCCAGAGCTGCTTGACCTGCTGGCCGACGAGTTCGTGCGCCAGAAATACGACGTGAGATTTCTGATCCGTGCGATCTGCGGCACCCGCACCTACCAGTTGTCGAGCGCGCAGACCGATCCGCGGCAGGCCAACCGTCGCCTCTTCGCTCGCGCTCCGGTCAAGGGTCTGACCCCCGCGGAGCTGGCGGCGAGCCTATCGCAAGCGATCGGCGAATCGGATGAACCGGCCCCGATGATGGCAGGCCCAGTGTTCCCCGGCCGTGACTCGTCGCAGTTGCGAACGCTCGTGCTGGAGCTGTTCAAAAACGAGAACGCCGATCCGGTCGACAGCGAGACCACGATCCTGCAAGCCTTGGCGCTGATGAACAGTCCCGTCATTGATCAATCGACCGCCCCCGGCCGCGGGAGTACGCTGGCCGCTCTGCTCGATGCGCCGTTCCTCGACACGCGCAGCCGCACCGAAATGCTCTACCTGTGCACTCTCAGCCGCCGGCCTACTCCGGAGGAATCACAACGCCTGATTCAATATGTCGAACGCGGTGGAGCACACGCGGCCTCGAAACCGAAACTGGGCAATGTTTTTCAACAGATGATTACGACCGACAAGTCGAAAACGCGCAGTGACCATGAGATTGCCTTGGGCGACATCTTCTGGGCGCTGCTCAACAGCAGCGAGTTTCTCACGAATCATTGACGACAAACGGACTAGGTGAGCCGCTCCGTCGTGGCGGATCAGCTGGCGGGTCCGTTTCGACAGACGCCCAACAGAACATACTGAGGTGACGCATGGTTTCTCGTCGTGATTGCTTGCGGATGGCCGCGGCGGGCGTGTCGTTTGCGTCGGTTTCCGGCTGGTTCGGCTCGTTTGCTGCGGAAGCCCAAAAGCATCCGCAACGCAAACGGTCGTGCATCCTCCTGTGGATGCCGGGCGGACCAAGCCAGCTCGATACGTGGGATCCCAAGCCGGGACATGCCAACGGCGGCCCCTTCAAGGCGATCCCAACATCGGCCTCCGGTGTCTCGATTAGCGAGCATCTTCCCGGACTGGCGCGGCAGATGAATCACGCCGCCGTCATCCGCTCGATGAGCACCAAGGAAGGCGATCACAACCGCGCCACGGCACTCATGCAGACCGGCTATCTGCCGCAAGGGCCGATCCGTTATCCCTGCTTCGGCTCGCTGTTCTCCAAAGAGCTGGTCGACCCGCGGTCCGAAATGCCCGCCTTTGTGAGCATTGCCCCGTCGTCCTTCTTCCGCACGGGTCCCGGCTTTTTGGGACCGCAATACGCGCCCATGGTCGTCGGAGGCGAACCGCCGGCCCCTCCGAAGCCCGACAAACCAGAATCGGATACGCCGCAGGAACAGGCGTCCGACGACTTCGGTCCTCCGCTCAGGGTGGCTAACCTCGGCCGCCCCGTCGGCGTGTCGTCGCGCCAAGCCGAGGCGCGACTCGACATCCTCAAGAATCTCGATCGTCAGTTCGCCGTAAGCCACCCTGCTCCGCCGATTGCCAGTCATCTCTCCGCCTACGAGCGGGCCCTGCACTTGATGAAAGCCAAGGGGAGTGAGGCCTTCGACCTCGACGAGGAACCGCAGAGCCTGCGCGTGAAGTACGGCCGCAACCAGTTCGGCCAGGGCTGTCTGCTCGCCCGCCGACTGATCGAGCGCGGCGTTCCCTTCGTCGAAGTCTCTCTCTCCAACGGAGCTAGTCCGCTCGGCTGGGATACGCACGTCGAAAACTTCAAAGCCGTCGAATCGCTGAGCGGGATCCTCGACGCCGGCTTCGCGACGCTGGTCGCGGACCTGGCCGATCGCGGACTGCTCTCCTCCACGCTGATTGTCTGGATGGGCGAATTCGGCCGCACGCCGAAGATCAACCAAAATAAGGGCCGCGATCATTTTCCGGTGGCCTGGTCGACTGTGCTGATGGGGGGCGGCATCCGCGGCGGCCAGGCAATCGGCAAAACAGATCCTGACGGCATGCGCGTCGCGGCGCGGCCGGTTTCCGTGGGAGACTTTCTCGCGACGATTTGCGCCGGTCTGGGCATCGATCCGACGAAGCAAAACGTCTCCAACGTCGGTCGGCCGATTCGCATCATCGACCCCAAGGCGTCGCCCATTCGGGAAGCCCTCGCATGAGCGCGTTGCCGAAGCCCAGACTTCGCGCCGCACGTCTCGCCCTTGGCGCGGTTCTGCTTGCGTTGGGCACGCTCGTCGCCGCTCTGCCGACAGCCCAATCCTTCGACGATCCCAAGAACGCCGCCGCCCCGGCCTACGCTGAGAACGCGGCAAAGACCGTCGATCTGATCTGCCTCGCCTCGAAGCGGCCGATCGTGATCCGCCTGCACATCTCAGTCGATGGGCAGTCGATTTCGGCGTTCCGGACGGCAATCGCGCGGCGGCTTTTCGACACGCTGGACACTGACAAGAATGGATTGCTCGAAGGCAAAGAACTCGCCGCACTGCCGACGCCGCAGATGGTAGCGGGCGCGGGCAGAGAGCCCGGCACCCTTCCTGACGCGGCAGCTTCGATCGCACCTCTCGCCCCCGAAAAAGGTAAAGTTACCCCCGACGCGTTTGCTCGATTTCTGTTTCCGCGCTCCGCGACCCCGCTCACCCTTGCGTCGCCGGCTCGTAGCGAACAGACGATGAACGCACCCGTTCGGGAAATGGCGGCCGGCCGCGAGGGTGGCGACTTGTCCGCTCTCCTCTCGGCCATCGATGCGAAGGGCGATCGCCGATTGAGCGTGGCCGAGCTTTCGCGCGGCGACGACTTATTCCGGCTCTTCGACGTCAATGACGACGAGCAGATTTCCCGAGCGGAAATCGACGGACTCCTGGCACTCGGAACGACCTTCAATTTCTCGCAAGGGGAATCGGCCAAGCTTGCGGTTCCGCTCGAGCCGATTCCCCGCGCGTCCGACAAAACTGAGTTAGTGCGTCGGCTCATCGAGTCATTTGGCGCCCAATCGAAAGCCGGAAAGCAGCCTGGCAAAAGGAGTGACAAAGGCGAACAGCCACAGAAGCGCCGTGGAATTCCGGCAGAGTGTATTGTGGGCGCCGACAAAAACGGCGATGCATGGCTCGACGAATCGGAGCTGGCGAGTTGGCTGGCCCATCCTCAGCCGCAGTGCGAATTGTCCGTCGAACTGGCCTTTTCCTCCCTGCAGGAGCCGCGCGTCAAATTGCTCGCCCTGCTCTCTGGAGGCGAGACGGGTTTGTCTGTCGAGACACCTTCCCCCGGCAAAACGGTGCTGCGCGTCGATGGGGTTCCGCTCGAATTACGGGCGGCCGAGCCCAGCCGCCGCGTCGTAAGAACGAGCCGATATCGGGCCCTGTTCAAACGGGCCGATCAGAATCAAAACGGCTACCTGGAGAAATCCGAAATCCCCTACTTGGGACAGGGATTGGGATCGGTCGATTTCGAGGCGATGGACCGCGATCACAATGGGATGGTGTTTGAAGACGAATGGCTCGCGTACCTACGCCTGCGCGACACGTTTGCCGACGGCCGTCTTTCTTCGACTCTGGCCAGCGAATTCCTTGATCCGATCGCGGAATTCGATGCCAATCATGACGGGCGGCTCAACCGCGCCGAGTTTGGCCGATTGCTCGCCACCATTGCCGCCTGGGACCGCAACCACGACGGATTCATTACGCCGGACGAGGTTCCGAAAACCCTCGTCGGGACGTTTCACATTGGGCCCCAGCGGGCGGCCCAGGCCCGCAATCGGCGATATTCTCGCATGAAGTCTCCGCAGCCAGCGCAGCCGCCGAGCGAAGGACCCGTCTGGTTCCAAAAGATGGATCGCGACCACGACGGTGAAGTGTCGCTGCGCGAATTCCTCGGCCCGCTTTCGGTTTTTCGCCGCCTCGACACGAACGGTGACGGACGGCTCGACGTTCACGAAGCGCAGTCGGCCCAGAAATAGCCGCCCCTCGAAGACGCCGCGTTGTTGTCGCGCGAGCGGCGATCGGCTGACCTTGGATTTGAGTAGTTTTCCGACTATATTCGCCTCGAAGGCGCGGTTTTCCCGAGACCTCGCCGAAATCGACGCCGGAGAGATGGCTGAGTGGCCGAAAGCGCCGGATTGCTAATCCGGTAT
>DASZIA010000554.1:0-1605 GCA_035949535.1 Planctomycetaceae bacterium
GAACAAGGACAAGATCTCCCCCGAATTGCTCGCCGCCAAGATCTGTGGACGGTGGCGCAACGGCGTTCCTCTTATGTTGTCGCCGGACACCGACAATCCTTCGGGCGGCATTCTACCGGAGCAGTTGAACAATTTTGAATACGTGAACGCGGATGGATTGGGCGATCCAAGAGGTCTGCGCTGCCCGGTCGGCGCACACATACGCCGCATCAATCCACGAGGCCAACCGATCACTGGCCAAGGTCAACCCGGTGGCAGCAACAATACCCACCGGTTGATCCGCCGCGGCCTGCCATACGGCCCAGCCTACGATCCGTCGCAACCCCACGACGGCATCGAACGCGGACTGCTTGGCTACTTCATCAACTCCAGCATCGAGAATCAGTATGAATTCGTGCTCGGAAACTGGATCAACGATAGTGAGTTTGCCGGGGCGGTCAGGCTTCCTCCCAAATCCAAAGACCCGCTGATCGGCACTCAGGATCCGGCGGAGAGCATTTTCGTCATTCCGCAGGCGGACGGCGCGCCGCCCATCAAGCTCACGGGATTCTCAAGCTTCGTTACGACGAGAGCCGCTGCGTACTGCTTTTTACCAAGCGTCACCGCGATCAAGTTTATCGCCGGGTTGGGATGAGGTCCGTGATCCGGCTTCTCCAGGGAGACTTCCAATGGTGTTCCTGACCAGGTGGTTCGGAGTGACCGAGAGCGATGCGGACCGGAACCCCGCGCGCGAAAAGGCCGACATAGAGGCGATCGCTCAGAAATCTCTCCGGATGCAGGCGAATGCCGCCGCGAAGCAGCAACGAGCGCTGTGTCGGGGAACCCATGCAAAGGGCGTCTGCGCCCGGGCCCAGTTCGAAGTATTTGACATAAACACCGGACGCGAGTCGGCGCTGGCAAAGAGGCTTGCGCAGGGGATTTTTGCAAAGCCTGGCGTCTATCCCGCGGTGGTACGATTTGCCAACGCGGACGCCAGCGTAAACTCGGATTTCAAGCCCGACGTAAGGTCGTTGTCTTTCTCGGTCGACCTTGCTCGGGAAGGTACCGAAAGTCCCGACGCAAAGCCTGGTCGGCAGGATTTCTCGATGCAAAACGCAACGACCCTGCCCATCAACGACTCGCCCGCTTTTCTGGCAACCATCAGTGTGTTGACAGCATCGAATCCAGTCAGCGCTCTGTGGTCCCTGCCGTTCCGGGACAAGCTGAGAGTGGCGAGGACACTCGCTTTGGCAGAGATGCAGACGCGCCAGGCCGTCAAGCCCTACCAGCAGCTGCGTTATTGGAGCACGGTCCCGTTTCGTCACGGACCGACCGATGTCGTGAAGTTTTCTGCCACACCCTTGCCGGATAATCCGGCGCAGCCCCTGCAAAAGAGCAACCCGAAAGGCCTGCAGGACGAGTTAATCCGGCACCTCAAGGAAGACGGCAGGATGAGCGGGTTCGATTTTGCAGTTCAGTTTCTCGACGCCGAAACGATGACGTATTGGGGCAAGCACTGCGACACTAACTTCTGGATCGAAAACGCGAGTGTCGAGTGGAAAGAGGCCGAAGCGCCGTTCCACACGGTCGCGCGGCTTACGCTCTTACGCAATTCGCAGCTTTTGC
>DASZIA010000555.1:0-5840 GCA_035949535.1 Planctomycetaceae bacterium
TCTTGGTGCCTTTGTGGTTCATGAAGGCTTTTAATTACCGTTACAGGATTTCGAGTGTCGGCATGCTCGGGGATTCCAGCAGTTGGCGGGCGATTTCGAGCGAGGTCTGCTGGCACATGGCAAGCAAGTGCGGCCGCGCGGGGCTGCCTTCGTTAAAGAGCGCGGCCGTTTTGCCTTCATCCCCTTTGATACGGATGTCAGCTTCGATCGGAATTTCGCCGAGAAACGGCACGCCCAGCTCTTGGGCCTTTCGGCGCGTGCCGCCGCGGCCGAAAATCTCGCCGCTCATGTTTTCGACCATTCCGAGAATTGGGATTTTCACTTGCCGATACATGCTGATCGCCTTGACCGCGTCGAGGAGCGCGACTTGCTGCGGGGTGCAAACGACGACCGCGCCCGCCAACCCGACCGATTGCGACAGCGTAAGTGCCACGTCGCCGGTCCCCGGCGGAAGGTCGATCACGAGGTAATCCAGCTCGCCCCAGTCGGTGTCCTTAAGGAACTGCGTAATCGCGCGGTGCAAGAGTGGACCTCGCCAGACAACCGCCTGGTCGGGATTGATGAAGAAGCCCATCGAGATGGTCTTGATGCCGCCGGCGTTTACGGGCTCGATCCGCGTCAAGGCCTCGCCCGTCGGCGTTCGCTGCTCGAAGGCGGCGGGCTTCGCCTGGGCGACCCCCAAGAGATGCGGGATGCTCGGGCCGTAAACGTCGGCATCCATCAGGCCCGTCCGCGCTCCGAAATGCTGCAAGCCGTAGGCGAGGCAGGCGGCAATCGTGCTCTTGCCGACTCCTCCCTTGCCGCTGCCGACGGCAATGATGTTGGCAATCCGCAGTCCGAGCGTGCCGCCGGCATTCTTCCCCCGCACCGTCGCCGAAAAGGCGACGTCCAAGCGGCTGCCATTGAGCAGGTGCGCGCTCCGCAGTTTTTGCTCGACGGCCATGGTGATCCGCTCGCGCCCCGGATACGCGGGAGTCGGCAGCTCGATCTCGACATGCACTGTGCCGTCGTCGCCGACACGCACGCCTTTCAGCATGTCGAGTTGACCGAGCGTCCGCCCGATCTCGGGTTCGGGCAAGTCCTGCAGAGCTTTGGAAATGCCCTGTTCCCGCTGTGCGTTCGTCATGGGGGGCTCGATCCCTGGTGTTGGTGGCTCGATGCAAATCGCTCGGATCGCGACGCGCTCTGACGACTCCATTGCCGGCGGCACAGCGACGCCATCTCGTGGCCCGGAATTCTCTTGGCGAAGAAAGCGGCCGCCCCCAGCTCTCGAAACGACCACTCGAGATGGGCGATTCGTTTTGTGCCAACGATCAGCACGAGCAGCGCTTGCGGATCGGCGATTTCACGTCTTAGAAACTGCAAACATTCCGCCGGAGCCGTCGATGCGTCGAGCAGTACGACTCCGCGAGCAACTCCCGCCGCACGCTCTTCGACGTCTCTCACGCTGCGGCAGGCGATTACCCGCACGTCCTCGGTCAGGAACTGCCGCTGCAATTCCGATGCCCACTGGGGCTGCTTCTCGAAGACGATCACCGTTGGCGTCGTTTGCTGAGCGGACGCAGCAGACCTAGCGAACACACGAGACTCTCTTTCAATAGCGCACGCTCGAATTCTAGGCCGAATGACCGATCGTCGCAACGAGCCGCCGAGCGCTTGCCGTGCCGATCGCGAATTCATAGAACGGGTTTGGAGAAACGAACCGTGGGGAGAAACGGAAAATGCCTGCTGACGCGCCGCTGGTTGCCATCCTGATGGGAAGCAAATCCGATTGGGAAACGATGCGGCCCGCTCATACGACGCTCGAGGCGTTCGGCGTACGACATGAGTGCCGCGTGCTGTCGGCCCACCGAACGCCGGCCGAAACGGTCGACTATGTGCGCACCTGCGAAGGGCACGGCACCGAGGTGTTTATTGCCGCTGCCGGCGGGGCCGCCCATCTCGCCGGAGTCGTCGCGGCCCACACCGTTCGCCCGGTGCTCGGCGTGCCGATGAAGGGCTGGGCGTTAGACGGCCTCGACTCGCTGCTCTCGACGGTGCAGATGCCGCAAGGAATTCCTGTCGGAACGCTTGCGATCGGGAAGGCGGGCGCAATCAACGCGGCCCTCCTGGCGGTCAGCATCTTGTCGCTGTCGCGGCCCGAACTGCGAGAGAAGCTCTTAGCCAGACGCCGCGCCGATGCCGAGCGAATTCTGGGCGAGAAGCTGGAATGACGGCACGGGTCAAAGCGAACCGACCCGGCGAGCCGCCAGCGTAAGCTGGCGGGTGCTTCTCCGAATTTCATTGTTCAATTGCCGAGCGCGAGTGACTCATTGAAGCACCATCGGGCTGACGCCCGACGCTCGCAGGGGTCGCGCTGCGCGCGAATTTCGGCGGTCAAGCCGGGCCCAACTTCCGCTCGACCATCGGCGTCACATCGTCGCCTGCCCGACTGCCGGGCCTTCCGACTTGGTAAAGTACCGACGCGCGGCGACCAGATAGACGACCCACGCAATCCCGCCGGCCAGCCCGGTCCAGAGTCCCCACTGCCGCATCAATTCCAGCAGACCCGGTTTCTGAAGCATCTCGAGCGTCGCCGCTGAGAATCCCTGCTGTTTGTACATCTCGGCGATATCCGCCCGTGCAAACGTCATCGCCGTATTCAAGGAGCTGGCGATCCCGAGCAGAAGCGCGCCCCACCAGGCCGACATTCGCAGGCGATACATGCCCCAAGCAACTCCGGCCACAATGATGGCAGTGAGCGCAGTCGCCAGCGCGCCGGCGCCTCCGGAGAGGAAGATTCCGAAACACGGAAACACAAACTTGAGAGTGACCAGCGACAAAATCGAGAAGGGAAGAAAGAGCACGATCGCGAGCACCGGCATTGGGCAGCGGTCAGTCCACGGAACCCTCGGGTCTCGCCTGACACACGTGGCTCGGACTGATTCGTGTTGCGAGAGCATGAGGGAAAACCCAGGCAAGCCCAGGTACAGGAACGCCAGGAACACTCCGCTGAACAGACTCGTCGTCTCGACGAATTGCGCCGGCATCTTGCCCTGCTGCTGTGCCATGTAGTCCCAGGTGCGCGGCCCAACGATGAATTCGACATTGATGAATGCAAGTCCGCCGAAAAGCAGCCACATCCACGAGCAGACGACTGTCAGTGTCCAGGCCCAGCGCCGGGCGGAAATCATTCCCTTACCTAACCAGATAAAGACCACTGCCAACCCAAGGTAGAAGGCCACCATATGGACGATCATCGGTGGCCCCCCGCCTTGAGCCGCACGCCCCATGGGAAGCAGGCGAAGAGCGCCGAGAAAGAGGGCGACGAGCCCGCAGATACAGCCGAGCATGATTTGGACGGCACCCACAGTCTCGAGCCGTCCGCTGCGATCACGATACTCTGGTGGCGCCGTCGGCGGCTGCGGAGTTGACACGTCAAGTCTCCTAACTGTCCGTGTTCGACATTTCGTTCGGATGACTTTGGGTTGCGGACCTTGGACTACGCCCGAGCGGCCATCTTCCGCTCGACGACCATTAACGTAACGTCGTCCAGCGGCTGGCTGTCGCCGAGGAATTCGGCGATCGCGTCTTGAATCGCCATCACCAGGTCCGGCGCGGCCAGCGTGCAGTTCTGACGAACCAGTTGCTCGAGGCGCCGCCTGCCGAACATCTCGCGCGCGTCGTTCAAAAGCTCGATCAGGCCGTCGGTCGCCAAAATCAGCAAGTCACCCGGGCCCATCGTCAATTTCAATCCGGGAAGCGGCGAAAAATCGCTCATAAAACCGAGCGGCAAGCTCGTGCTCTTGAGCGGCTGAAACTCGCGCATATCGCGATGGAACAAAAAGGCGGGGCCATGTCCTGCGTTGACGTAGGTGAGCTCGTGGGTGTGCGGGTCGAGCGCCGCCATTAAAAGCGTGAGGAAGGTTCCGCCGTCGAGATCCGGCGAAATCGTCTCCGCCAAGAGGGGGACGATTTCACCGGGTTCCGTCCGTCGTCGAGTGAGCACGTGGACCATGGCCCGCACCGAGGCCATCAGCAGGCTTGGCCCGACGCCGTGCCCGCTGACATCCGCGACCACCAGGCCCAAGCGGCCATCCTTCAACGGCACGATGTCGTAATAATCGCCGCTCACCAGCTCCGCCGGCCGCCACCACGCGCCGACTTCGTAGCCCGGAATTTCCGGCAGACGCCTGGGCAAGAAACTCTGCTGAATCCGCCGTCCCATGTTGACGGCCAGCTGCAGCTCGTGCGACAGCTTGGCGTCGGCGACCAGATCCGCACGTTCGAGCGCCGTTGCCGCATGCGCCGCGAATGCGCGAATGACCTGCTCATCAAACGGGCCGAACGCGCCGCCATGCTTGTTCAACAGTTGCAGGACGCCGAGCAGGCGCCCATCGGTCGGACCGACGATCGGCGCGGCAAGGATGTTCCGCGTGTGAAAGCCGGTTTGACGGTCGAAGCCCGCGTTCCAGCGTGCGTCGGCGGCCGGGTCGGGAATGTTGGCCAGCTCGCGATTCCGCACCACCCAACCCGTAATACCCCGGTCGGCGGAGGAACGGATCTCTTGCAGCTCCAGTTCTGTTACCGCCCGCGTATAGACCTCGTTGGCCTCGGCGTCGTAAAGATAAAGACTGGCCCGCTCGCAGCCGAGGGACTCGCAGGCGCCCGCTGTGACTGTTTGCAGGATTTGATCGAGCGTGTGATGTCCGGCCAGTTCGCACGTGACATCGAGCAGCCGCAAGAGCGCGTCCTGCTGTTGCGGCGCGACGGAAGGTGCGGTGAGGTTGGAGGACTCGCCGGCCATGAACGGTGGACTCACACAAATCGAGACGAACGACGGGTGTCGGCGATTGTAACACGCGTTCGAATCAGTGGCTCGGGGTTACCTCTGCCGATTCGCGATCCGCTCGTCGATCCATTCCGGGTCGACAAAGCGCCGCAAGAGCCAGCGAAGCGTGCGTTCAATTTGTTGCAACTGATTGGGGGAAGGCGACGGCGGATGCGCGGGATCGGGGGCTGCGAACCCATGCAGGTGTAGCCGCACGGGCCAACTCTCCTGAACGGCTGCATCATTCACCCGATCCATCACGCGTCGCGCCCAAACGATTCCATAGAGATCCCGAAAGTCATTCCACAATCGATCGAAGGTGATCGCCGCCCTCACCCAGCCCTCTCCCATCGGAATGGGAGAGGGACTCAGACCCACGCCCCCTCTCGCGGCTCTTCGACTTGCAATGGCCGCCATCCAGACCGCGATTCCCAAAAGGAGCGTCGCCGCCGCTCGGGCGGGAAATGACTCGGGGAACCAATGGAGAGATGACATCGACACCGGCACGAGAAGCATGGCCACCGCGGCGAGCAGTGCGGGCAGGGCGAACCGCGTGCCCAGATAGTTGCCGGCGCCCATCAGCAGCACGAGCCCATAGCCGGCCAGCATGGGCACCTCGAGTCGCAGAGGGGCCGGATGGAAGTCACGATTCCAGGCTGTTGCGGCTGGTAAATCGAGCACGACTGCCAAAGGCGCCACGATAAACAAACTCCACACACGCGATCCCGGCCGCCTCGCGCCGAGCACCGCGATAAACGGGCAAACCATCAGGACCGCCGACGCCAGCCACATCTGGTCAGCGACCCCCTCGGAAACAACGCCAAGCACTTCGGTCACGAAGAACGTGCAAGCCCAGGCCCCCAGGGCGACCGCGCCCCAAAGCCAAGCCCCCAGCAGGGTCGTCTTGCGAAGCCTATTGCGCGCGGCCAGCACGGGAGGCACGCTCGACACGATCGCCACGCTGGCCATAAGTCTCAGGGCCCCTTCCATATGTCGCTACGATACCGCACGCATTTTGCGACAGACAGGA
>DASZIA010000556.1:0-3533 GCA_035949535.1 Planctomycetaceae bacterium
GGCCGTTTCGCGTCTGAAGGCAAAGACTGGGTCGTGTTTCACAACGATGGTTGGGGCGAACGGCGCGACGGACAGGAATCGCTCGAGTGGATCGCCCGGCAGCCTTGGTGTAACGGATCGATCGGCACCACCGGTGGCTCGGCCCTCGGGATCACGCAGACGATGATGGCCCCTGGTGCGCCGCCGTGTCTCAAGGCTCAATTCATCGTGGTCGCGTTCGACGACATGTATTCGCAGGGGAGTTACGAAGGGGGCGTCTGGCGCACGTCGCTGATTGAAAACTGGATCACAATGACGCATATGGATCGCAAGAACATCGATATTCCGATCCACCACCCGCGTCGCGACGCCTTTTGGGCCGAGGTCGACCCACGATCGCAAGCTAACCGCGTCAATGCGCCGGCCATTTTCCTGGGCGGCTGGTACGACATCTTCGAGCAGGGAACGCTCGATTCGTTTGTCACTATCCACAATCACGGCGGTCCGGGGGCACGGGGCAAGTGCCGGCTCGTGATGGGTCCCCTCGGGCACGGCCCGTTCACCGCCTTGAACACCTTGAAGTATCCGGCCAACTCGCAAAACTTCGCCAAGTTGGCCGATCCGAACCGATTCTTCGACCATTACCTCAAGGGACTGGCCAACGGCGTCGAGCAGGACAAGGCGGTCAACTACTACGTGATGGGCGACCCGACCGATCCGCACGCGCCGGGCAACGTGTGGCGATCAGCCGACAACTGGCCGCCGCCGTCGCGGGCAACCTCTTTTTACTTCCACAAAGACGGCCGCATGAGCACCGAACGTCCGGCCGGCGCGGACAATCAGCGATCGTACAAGTATGACCCGGCGAAACCGGTGCCGACGCTCGGCGGGCAGAATCTGTTTGACGCGAAGGGGCCTGCCGATCTGCGAAAGATCGAATCGCGCCCCGACGTGCTGGTCTTCAGCACCGACGTTTTGAAAGAGCCGGTTGAAGTCACCGGCCGAATTCTGGCCGAGCTGGCCATTTCGTCCGACTGTCCCGACACCGACTTCGCGGCGCTGTTGGCCGATGTCTACCCCGACGGCCGCTCGATGCTGGTCACTGACGGCATCCTGCGGGCTCGCTTCCGAAAATCGTTTGAGAAAGAAGAATTCTTGAAGTCGGGCGAAGTCGCGGATCTGACGGTCGATCTGTGGAGCACATCGCTGGTTTTCAACAAGGGGCACAAGATCCGCGTGCTGATTACCTCGTCCAACGCGCCGCGCTTCGACCCCAATCCCAACACGGGCCACGAATTCCGGGCCGACAAGGAGACCCGCGTCGCGACCAACACGGTCCACCTGTCAGCCGGCCACAGCTCGAAAATCGTGCTGCCGATCATCGACGGATCGATGCTGAAAGACACGGGGCGACCCGTCGCGGCAGCGCCGACGCGCTAGACAGCCGCGCACAGGGTCGCCCTGGACGTTCCGTCTCGTCCCGTTAGGGACGTCCGACAAGAGCCCACGCCTTCAGGCGTGGGAAAAGGAAGTGACTTGATCCGAAAGCCCCAGCGGGGCGACAGAACGCCTTCAACCACGGCTGCAATCGCAGCGGCGCCACGGTCTCTGTCGCCCCTCGCGGGGCTCTGGGATCAAAGAAAAATTTCATCTCGCCTAACCCAGCGTTGAAACGCTGGACTACTATCGGTGGCCCTCTGGGGCCAGCCGAGACGTTTGCTTGCCCTCGGTAGCTCTCGTCTCCGCAGTCGAAAGGGTTAACGACGTTCGAGTGCCACACTGCCGTGCTACAATGTGAACATGACTCCAAAGATTTCGGACGAATTGAGCCGGGCGCTTAACGAGCATCACGGATTCCTCAAGACCGAAGGGGCGGCTGGGACGGTCGTCGTCATGTCAATGCAGCTCTTCCGCGAAATGATGGGAGTTGGTTCGGACGAACAATTCGCCGAATCGGTGAAGGCCATCGAAGAGGGCCTGGCCGACGTCGCAGCGGGACGGACCGTGCCGATGGATCAGGCCTTCCGCGAGCTCGACGAAAAGTACGTTCACGGTTGAGTTCTCATTTCGGGCACGTCGCGACTCGACTGAGCTCGCCGAAGTCCAGTGCCACCGCGCAGCAAATACCAATGAACGACGCGGAAGCTGCTGACCGTTCGACGGTCGAGTTCGAGAGCAGACCGCGCTCTCGATGGACTGATTGGCTCTCGCGGCGGATTCCCTCCATGCTCGGCTGGGATGGGCTTTTGCCGCTGGTCTCTCCGATCTGTACGTGGATCAGCGCTCAGGGCCCCCATTTCTTACAGTCGGTTGTCGTGACGTTCGTCCCGATGGTCGTCGCGCTGGTACGTGCCAAAATCGCTCGACGGCAGCTCGTGCGCGCGTGTGGCAACGCTGAGGATACCAATCGTCAACTCGCCTTAGGCAGCGCGATTGTGCTGCTGCTTGTTCTCGAAGTCGTCACCAGCATTCTCATTCTGGGTCAACAGGTGATGTCCTGGGGAGGGGCGGCACTCGTTTACCTGGGCTATTTTTTGTGCATCGCCTATGCATTGCGTCCGCCGAAATCCAACGTGGCCGACCTCCCTGGCGAAATAACGAACGCGCCCCCGGACAACGAATTCGCCGGCTAGCAATAAAGAGCAAGGGGTCATGTTCACCGTTCCGGGACTTCGCACCCTGTTTCTGGCGCTAGCGATCGGCGGACCGCTGGCCGGCTCGTGCTGCGCCGGCTATGGGCGACAAACTCTGGTCGTGGAAGCCGACTACCGCTACGAGGCCGTCTGCCGTTGGATCGAGAAGAACGTCGACGCGATCCAAAAAAGCTCCGGGGCCAAGATCCTCGAGACCCGTGGGGACCTCGTGAGGATGCAGCTCGAGACGAAGTACGGGACCCAGACCTTTCGCATTCGCCGCTCGGGCACGCGCGGCGACTACCGAGCCGCGTTTGTCGATCGCTCGGCCGGGACGCTGACGAACTATTCCTATCGCATCCAAGTGACGAGCCTGGAGGGGGGCCGATCGCAAATCGAAGTCACGATGACCGCATTTTCAGAAGACAGCAACGGCGTCTCGGTCAACATCGAATTGCGCAAGGCCCTGCGATTGATGCGGGATTATTTGGAACCCAGGATGACCAAGCAATGACCCGGCGCTCGCTAGAATGACGGCATGAGACGAGAAGTCGCGATTTGGGCCGTGGGGGCCGCATGCGGCTGCTTCTTACTGTGGCTCAAGGCGCCGTCGTGGTGCTTGTTTGCAGACGCAGTCGCGTTCGCCGTGATTGATTGGGGCCTAAGACGCTGGATTCCTCGACGACAACCTGCCAACAGTGAACTGACCAGCCAGCAGCCATCCGAACCAATCGAACTCATCACCAATCGACGACTGATTACCGGAGCGATCGGGGCTTGCCTCGGCGTGGTGGTCGGCGCTTCTGTCGGGTTGTTCATGCAGTCCGACGCGACCACGATCGTGTGGCTCGCGATCCTGCTTGGCGCATTTGGGCTGTTTTTTGGAACGGTGTTTAAGCTGACGCTCTAGCGATTGGGTTT
>DASZIA010000557.1:0-47712 GCA_035949535.1 Planctomycetaceae bacterium
AGCGGCCGCGGGGATCGTGTCGGTGTACTGGCCGGCCGCCATCGCTGAGGTGTAAGGAAAGAGCGACTCTTCGCAGACGCCCTCCTTGCCGGCGGCCGCCACGCTGCCGGCGATCGTCGCGCCGTTGTCGCCGCCGCTGCAACCGCACTCCTGCTGGTTGGTGAGGTAACAGTACATGGCCGACAGAGCCGGTCCCTTCGCACCCGTCGCCAGGTAGTTGAGACGCTCTTCGAGGCTCGAGCGACTGAAGCCGCTGCAGGAGCCGAGCTGCCCCTGGTCCTTGATCGCCTGGCTGACGCGTCCGTCGATTTCGTCGGGCACGCGATACGCCATGTAATGCGAGCGATCGAATCGCTTTTGGTTGGCGACCAACCAGGCGTGATTCTCTTGCTGGCGATTCCAGCCGAGTCCGCGTTGCATCTAATTCGGCCTCCGCTGACTCAGAAACTAGGGACTGACACGTCTGTGTTCGCGCGGGTCGTCGTTCATGGGGTTGCCGCAGGAGGAGGTGGAATCTTGCCACCCGTTGCAACATTGACGGCAGCTTGAAGGGCCGCGAGCTGCGCCGCCCACGCCTTCTGCTGGGCTTCCAACTGCTGTGAAATCTGCGTCAGGTCGGTCTTGGTCGCCGCGTTGGGATCGACTTTCGACAGCCACGCGAACGCCTTCGACAGCGATTGCAGCGGCCAAACCAGCGCGGCGGCCGGCGAGCTGCCCTGCGCGAGCATGTCGTACAGAACGATCCCGAAGTAGACGACGATTGCCGTTGTCAAAAGCTGTCCCATGTCTGTCCCTTGCTCGCGTCTTCGGGCGTAGCCATCTGAAGGAGCCGCGCACGAAGTAAGCGGTGTCTTGCTTTTCCGGTTTCTGCTTTGCGGCCCGTCGCAGACCGCTTACTGTGTGCGCGGCTCTTTGTCCTCACTGCGTGGCGATCTTGTGGCAGGCCGCGGCTACCTTTTCTTCGTTGAACGCGGTCGGCTTTCCGTCTGGTCCTGTCATCGCGTCGGCAAGCGGCTTGCTCACGCCCGCGAACGACTTGCTCCGCGCCGCATCGCAAGCCGACGACAGCCAGTTGTGCAAATCCTTGGCGGCCGTCGGACCGCTATACTTGTGCGCGAGGATGTCTTTCTCCGCCTGCAGGTGAATTTGCTTGAACTCCTCGCCGTAGGCGGCAGCGTCTTTGTCGACGGTCGTTTGCGTCACCGCGACGATGCTGACCCAGTTCGGCAGCGCGAGCCGTCCCGCCTGATGCGCGGCGAACGCGGCAAGGCCCCCGATGATCGCGAGCGTGGCGAAAATCTTGCTCATGAGGCAATGCCTCCCTCGGAGGGCTTGCCGCGCGTTGGCGAGTGAGCACCGACGCGGTTAGCCCGCTCAACGAGCCCCAGGCTCATGCCGCCGCCTCCTTCGCCCACTGCTGCAGCTGCGCGTTGAACGCGTCCGGCGACGCTCCGTACGTGCCGCTTGTGAACTGCGTCGTCAGGCTCGAGAACAAGACCTTGATGATCGCCGCGATGATCGGCTCTAAGATGGCAGAGAATGCGGCCGTCGGCGGGCAAACGACGCCTAGCACGGCGGTGATGATCGTCGCCAAGAGCGTCGAGGGATCGAGGGCCGTTGCCTGCGACACTCCGATTGCCGTTTGTCCGCCGCGGATGCGGGTCAGATGCTGCAACCCGGCGCGAGCGAATGCGTCCCGGATGTGCCGCGCCAGCAGCTCCTTGGTGAGCGGCAGGCTCCCGTCGCGATCGGCCGCGCTCGTTGCCAGCTCCCAACGGGCGCTCTGAATCGCCGTCAGGAACGGCTGCGCTTCGAGCAGCGGCTTGACGGCGGCGTAAGTCTGCGACCAGTCGACCGGCGTCTGCTGGGCGGCGATCGCCCGAATTCCCGCGTCGTGGATCCGATTAAACAGCGATTGCGGATCGGTCGCGCGTCCGAATTGATCAGTGCCCATCTGCCCCGCACAGTTCCAGAGCGGGCCCCAGGTCGGCACCAGTCCGAAGAGCGCGGCGTTCTGCCGGCAATACGCTTGCGCGGTGGCCGCACGTAGCTCGGCATAAGTCACGGGCGGTGCCTGCTCCTGCGGCCTGGCCGCATGTTCGCGATTAAAAAGGTGACGCGGTTAGGCCGCACACAGAGCCCCTGGCTCACGGCTGCTCCTTCACCGTCTTGATGAGCTCCGCGTGAATGTCGTCCACCTTCTGCGGCATCGTTTCGACGTTGCGGATGAATGCCGCCAATCGAGTACAGACCCTGCCGAAACCAAGCGCCTTCGCTCCCGCCACGAAGAACTGCGGCGCCACGAGGCCGACCACGATCGCCACGACCCAGCGCACGAGCGAGGGTTGCACGACGATGTTCACGTCCTCGGTCGTCGAGAACACGTCGTAGCGCCAGAGCGCCCAGAGCGCGAGCCCGACGCACGCGATCGACGCGAACGCCAGAATCAGTCCCTGCCTTTGGAGTGTGTCAGTCATTGCGGTTTCGGGGTCGCCTGCGCCGGCTGTTCTCTGCCTCAGCCGAAGATGCCTACGATCGGTCCGATCTTTTCACCCAGCGGCAACTTGCAACCAAGCAAGGCCTCGGCGACCTTGGCCGAGCAGATTTGTCGCACGTCGATCCCGGTCCGCTTCGGATCGAGCCGCGCCCAGTGCCCGCATGCATCGCGCGTCGGCTCGACGCTCCAGATCGAGTAGGGGAGTGGGTTTTCGTACCGATCGCGGGTAATCCAGAACCGGCTCGCCGCGCTCGGGGTACTCTGTCTTGCGGCGCTCATTGAAGTTTGTCTCTCGACATTTCAAACGGTCCTATCGATTCGTCCAGACCGCTGGAGTCGAACCGTCTCCGTTGCGACCAGACCCAGCGCACGCCGAGCGAGGCCAGGCAGACGCACAACCAGGTGTTCAACGCTTTCCCTTTCGGCCGAGCTGTTCTTACCCGCGTCGGTCGCTACGGCCGAAACGGCCGGCGCCGACGCGGTTCGTCCGTTGCCGGCGCGGGTGGATTGGCGGCGCGGGCATCGGGCTTTCGCTTGAGTTCCGCCAGCAGATCGTTCTTCACGCCCTGCGTGGTCAACTCGGAAACGCGATTGATCCCCTCCGCAAGCCGCCCGAGGTGGGCTCGCAGATCGTTGTCATGCTGGATGTGGAACAGTCGCAGATCGGTCTTCGCGCTGGACACGCAGTCCTGCATGTGCGCGATTGCGCCAAGGACCTGCACGAAGGCCGTGTGCCCAAAGAGATAGAGCACGAGAAACCCGATGCCCCAAGGCACAGGCAGGGTGCCCGTGACCATCAACGCCCCATCGCCAATCACGAGGACCAGCGTCAGCACGCATAAGAACGCGCCGCCCAAGCGGCTCAACACGCCATCGCGATCGTCCACGTCTTTCGGTCCTTTTACCTCTTTGATCGGGTGCCACGGCTGAGCTTGCTCAGCCGTGCTCGGCATCGACGGCCCAAAGTCGAGACAAGTCCCCGCCGTTGTTTTTCAGTCCTCGCTGCCGGTCTGGCCGCCGAACATTGGATCGCTCGGCCACTGCGGCTGGCCCGGCTTGCTGCCGAAGCCAGCCTGCATCTTCAGGCACGAAATGCACAACCCGTGATGCGTCACTTTTTGATCGAGCACCCGCAGATCGCTTCGCAGCTCACGACGGTCGCGCAGCGAATCGTCTTTGAAACCCCGAAATGCTTCGACGAGCTGATCGATCTTCACTTCCGAACGGTTCGCCAATCGGTCGATCCGCTGAAACCAGACCGCGAAAGGAATGCAAAACGTGACCGCCACACCGGCACAGGTGCCGATCGCAATCCAACTCTCGGCCGTCACGGGAAGGTCGCTTCGCGCATGAAAAAACCCGGTCGCAGTCAGTTCCTGAGCCGGGGCGGGCGCAAAAAGAAGCGAGCGATCGCCCAGCACAGGCTCGTGCTACGGACGATGGCTCGCGTTAAGCGACTTGTGACCCTTTACGGGTCTCCATCGGTGTCAAGTTGTCTATCTCTGTCTAAATTGATCTTCGCATACTTTTGTAATTCGTTCAAGATCAGTTTCTTGCAAATTTGAGGATCGCGACGTGTCACCCTGTGGCCATAGCTGACCCTCAGGCGTGGTGTGGAGTTGCGTTGATCCCTAGTGTCGCGCGAATGAGCTCGCGGCTTGGGACGGTTCGACGCGTGGCTGCTGGCCGGGGACCACGAATTCGACCGCCGGATCAGTCCTTTTACTCGCAAAGAATCGCACAGCCTGGCCGAGTGCGAGAAGATGGCGCTGCACCTGTTCGTCGTGACATTCCCCGGCGTGGTCCCGCAGGTTGTCGATCGGAATCTCGTGGACGACTTTCGTTGCGAAAACGAGCCGGATCGTCGTCAGCTCTTCGGCTTTGATTTTCAGAATCGCTTCAGTCATTAGACGTCCCCCAAAAAAATCGTCCCTGCGCCGGAGGTTACAGTCAGCTTCGCGCGGGTTCGATCGCTTGTCCGAGTCGGGCACCCGCAACAACGGCCTGAGTTGTCGCTCGTTCCGTGTGCGGTCGGAAGCAATTGTACCACGCTACGAACAGGGCCGACCCGAGCGGAGGTTGTCTGACCTCCGTGCGAATGCATTCGTCTGACGGCAGGGTCCGGTGTGAGATCTCCGCAAGTCGCGCCTGAATTATTACTCAGCCGGGCGCTCTCTGTCATCCGCCTGCGTGGACGTCTCCTCCGGCCGAATCTTGCGGATCTCGTACGCTTCGGTCTCAACTTCGAGGCGCACGGGCTTGCCGGTGCGGTTGCGAATTTTAGCGCCGCGGAAATGGAAGGCTTCGCCCGACAGTAAATTGACAATCTGGCGGAAGACGCCCATTTTCAGTCGCCTCCTGTCGCGGCGACGGATGCCGGCGAAGACAGTGCCTCCGCCAGCCGCGCGACCGCCGGCAAGGGAGCGTGCGACGCAATCCGCGGCCGTAGTGACTCGGGCAGGCGTCGCGTCCGGTCGGCACGATCGGCGATCGCTTCGTAGGCGCGGCGGAATTGGGCGGCGTAGGTCGTGCGGTTGTCGATGCCGAGGTCGGCGATCCAAGCCGGGCCTCCGCAGGATTCCACGGCCCGACGGACCAGCGGCGGCAATGCCTGGCGGAATTCGTGCGGCGCGTAGTGTGGGGAATGCCGTTGCAGCGCGTGGATCACCAGCCAGAAGGCTTCGTCTGACCCGAGCAAGGTGCCGTGCTGGTGCTCGGCGGCCAGCTTGCGGAGAGCGGCGATCGTGGGAAAGCCGCTGTCGGTTTCGGCGAGCCAGCGGGCGATGGCAAGGTCGAGGGCGGGCAGGGGAATGTCGCCGAGCAGGCGGTGCCACATCAGCCAACCTTCCGGAGCCAGCGATCGGCCGGCGGCCGCGAACAGGCCGAGCATCCGCGACTTAAAGTCCTCGAAGCCGACGTTCGGCTTCGTCGAGGCTGTCCTGCAGCCGGTCGGCTTGTCCGGTGTGCCGGTCCGCCGGCTCGTAGAGTTCGGTGTAGTTCGACGCAATGCTGTGCTCGATGGCGGCGATGGCACGGCGCTCCCCCATTTTCTCGAATTTTCGCAGCAGAACTGGCAGTGAGTCGGGCTTGTAGTTCTGACGCTTCTGGCGCTTGTAGCTCAACCACTCCTTGACGGCTTGCGCGAGGCATTCGGACTTCGAAGTCAGAATTTGATCGAGCTCTGGATACAAACCTTCTAAAGAGGTCGAAAAAAGCCCCCCTAACCCCCCGGGCGTTACATCGCCGTTACACGCGGCGTCGCCGTTCGGCGCGGCGCCGTGTTTATGCTTGAAGCGTGAGCGGCCGACACGGTTGCGTAATCCCCGCTTTTCGTGCTCGCGGCGGACGATCCTGCGGCAATAGACCACGTTGGCCGCGTCGCGGCTGGCTACGCCCTTGCGCAGGATCTCGGCGAGTGCATCCCGCAAGGCGGGCTTGTCGCCGCGTACGGCCGCCACGATGTCCTCATCGGAGCAGGGCGTGCCGTCGGAGCCGACGAGCCGACCAATTTGGGGAGACAGCATCATTAAGGAAATCATGTCGGCCCACATGGCGCGGGCGTCGGACGAGCACCGGGACAGAGCGGCATCGCTCAGCCAGGCCTTTCCGTCCCAATCGTGACCGCGCGGTTCCCGGGCCATTCGCCGACAACTCCGCAAAGAGTTTTTTGTCGCGGGCTACCCGCGTCGCATTTTTTTGCTGGCACCGGCGCAGCTAGCCTGCATGAACCGCAGGCGGCGGTTTGTGCTACCTGTCTTCTTGGGCGAAAAACTGCTTCAGCCGGTTCGTGGGCAGAAATGCGTCCTCGGATCGAAAGAGCGAATGCCGCATCACAATGCCGTCGCGTTTGCCGCCAAAATGATTTCGCACGACGGAGACCGCGTCGAATCCGTGCGCGTGCAGGGCGACCAGTTCTGTATGACGACACTCGTGAACGAGAACCTCGGCACACGATCGTGTTCGATTGAGCTTATTGCGAATGGCAATCATCAGGCGGTCCAGCGTGGCAGCCCAATGTTCGCCGGGCGCCACAATCAGCCGTTCGACGTAGAGCGTAGTGCTTTCGAGTCGGCAGGCCAGCGCGCCGACCAGCTCGTCATTGAGCACAGCGACCTGCACGAGCTGGTTTCGCGCTTAGAGGAATTCGTGATAGACATCTTCGCTCCAGGGATCGGCCGCCAGTTCGAAATCGAGCCGAGCCAAAGCTGAAAACTCATCGCTGAGAAGCCAGCGAACCTCGAGCTTCCGACAACTCATGTTTCGCTCCTTTCTTTTGCGGGCTAGCCGCGGGACGGTTTACTGGCATCCCTGCGGCTAGCTGCATAAGCCTTTCGCGGCGACCGATTACTGCGTGCGCGGCTCTTTGGATTCGACTACCTATCGTTTGCTGCGGCTGCGGGCCTCCTGGAGCAGTCGCGCCAACTCATCGCACAGAAAGAGGATCGATTCGGCTGGACAGCGCGCGACGATCGAGCGGACGCTCTGACGCAGCTCGGCGATCAGCTCGGCCAGGGCGTCGCGCTTGGCCGCTTCGGGCGAGGGCCTGCGCTTTCCAGAGGCCTCGGCGACGACGGCCGATTTCGGACGCGAGCCATCGAGCGCGGCCCGCCGAGCGGCCGGGCCAGTTTCGTCGGCTAGTCGATCGACCGCTCGGGCGAATTGGGCATCCGCTCGAATCGTGCGCGGCGAGACGCCGTGCTCTCGCGCGATCTTTTCGGCCGTCTTTAAGGTGGCAGAAACTGCCACCTTATCGGGGCGGTGCGGCTCTTTTTTCTCGGCCTCGTACTGCTTGCCCCGGAAATAACTGAGCTGCTCGGAAGTCATGTTCCGGCGGCCCTTGTGCAAATCGACGATGAACTTGCGAGCGGCCGCCCGATGGGGCAAGTCGAGCTCGGTGACGCCGATGTGCAGCTCGTTCGATTTGGCGATCTCGAGCCGGTTGTGCCCGTCGAGCAGGATATTGTGAGCTTTCCACACTGCCAGGTCCGGGACGCGGTCGCCCGTCTTGGCCGCACGCAGCATGCTGACGTGGAGCTGGCTGCGCTCTTCATCCGTCAGGCGCGGCATGAGCGCGGCAAACTCGTCGTCGATGCGGATGGACTCGAGAGGGAAGGAAGTCGCCGTCATGCCTCGTTCCTCCTTTCTGGGGTGACGTTCGCCGTGCCGCTTGGCAGGCCGGCCACTGCTGGACCGCCTGGCAGAGCCGACACCGTTGCCGGCAGAGCGCGATTGAGCAGGCGCCTGAGCGTCGTACGATCCAACTCCCATTTCCTGGCGAGCATCCGCTTCGACAAGCCATGATCGAATTCGTCTTTCAGCTGCAGGAGTTCAGCGTCGGTCAGCGGCACCGATCGGGTCGGTTGATGTCTGCGACCTTTGGCGTACGCGTCGCGGATGTTTTCGGACTGGGTGCCCAGTCGGAGATGGGCCGGGTTGCAACAGCGAGTTACGTCGCACGTATGCATGACAATCAGTCCCGGTTTCTGTTTGCCGCCACCCAGGCGAAACGCGAGTCGATGCGCGCGGATCGTGCGACCACCGAGCGAGAATGACCCGTAATCGGCTCGGTCACCGGCCATCCAGAGCCAACAGTCGCCGTTGGGTCCGTGGCCCGGCGTCTTGTCGACCTTGGCCCAGAAGCGCTCCAGATCGCGCTTGGTCAGCCGCTTCATATTCGAGATCCTCTCACGTTCGAGATCCCCTCAGGCACTCTGCCGAACAGGGCGAGTTCGGCGAAACGCTCGATGGGCCGGCAAGATTTCAATTGCCCCGTCGAGCGGAATCTCCACCTTTTCGCCCGGGGCCAGCTCGCGGCCCGTAAGGAAAAACGCGACGTTCGGCGGCAAGTAAACGTTCGTCGGGCGCCCCGGCTCGCTGGTGCCGTTTATGTAACTAAACCACTCGCCCCCTTCGTTGGACGGCTCGCACGTGAAGAGCTGGCGAGACTTGTCGCCGCACCGGTCGCGGCAGATCCAAACACTGCGTTTCATGCGCGCACCTTCCTCGCAGAAAAAACTATGGGCGTTTCAAAAGACGGCCGAAGGACTACTTCGCGCCGCGCCTAACGCAATTTGTCGGGTGCCCTGCCCACCGCTTTTGGGTGGGCATGCGCTGGTTATCCGCCGCAGGCGGATGGCACCCATCCTGACATTTGGAAGTGGACGTCGCGGTGACTTCGACTTCACTTGTGCATTGTACCTGCGTGCTCATGTTGCCAATGTATCGGCAGCACGAATGAGGTCAACAACTCTTCGGCTCCGCCAGTGCGTTTCAAGAGCGGCGCGCTGTGCTAGTGTTGCCGCGGCAATGCAACGGTGTCGCGCTGGTGTCGATTTTCGATTTTTTTGAAATCTTCTTTGGAAAATCTTTTATCGAGCGTTGTCTTGCGCGCAAAATCGCCGCCTGCGAGGTAGCTAAGCTCGTTTGATGTTCCGCGGCGGAGTTTGCGGGGGCAGAATCGAACGGTTCGAGTCAGATCGAGGAGTCGCACGAATCGAACAAGGCAACAAGAATGTCCCTACGTGACCTCTCGGTCCTTCGATGGCTGGCGCGTTTGCCGGGGCAGATTCTTGGAATCAGTCCCTTCGGCGGAGACATCGAGCCAACGCGAGTACCGTTGTTCTCGCCCGGTTCGGGCAGGCCAACGCTGCCGTTTCCGCACCCGTGGAACTACGACCGGCCGATTGAGATTCTGGAGACGTATTTTTGGGGCGCGGAGTCGGAGCAGGGCGGTGCAAAACACAACCGCTACTTGAACGTGCCCGGCTTTTCGCCCGTGCTGGTCACGCGCGACCCTGGATTGATTCGTGCGATCACGACGGCGACGAGCGATCAAGCCGGGGACTTCGATCGCGATACGCTTCCCTCGACGGGCATCGCGCGGGCCACCGGAGCAGACACGCTGCTCTTCTCCAACGGCGCGATCTGGAAACGGCAGCGAAAACTTGCCGCGGCGCCCTTCGGAAAGACGACGCTCTTTCAACCGGAGATGTTCCACGAGTTTGAGGCCACCTTTCGGCACACTGTCGCTCAACGTCTCGACCTACTGCGGAAACACCTCGCAACCAGCGGCCAGCGCGAGTTTCGCGTGCAGCTGGAACCGGAAATCAAGGCCGTAATGCTGGAAATGCTGGCCAACAACTTCTTCGGCGCCGAGATTTCGTACGAACAGATTCGCAACCGTCATGTGCCGGCACTGGAACGGGTGATCAATCACATCGTGCGCGACACGGTGGCGAACAGGATCGGCGTGCCGGTTTGGAAGCTGCCGGGCCTCAATCGCTCGATTACAAAGGCCAAGGAGGATTTTGCATGCTTCGAGGAACTGACCGACCTCGTCTTGGCGCCGCGGAAAGCCGGACAGGGCCTTTGGAAGCAGTTCAAGTCCGATGCCCCGGATGCACTCCTTCGCAGCAATCTCAAAGTGTTTCTTGCCGGTGCACTGGAAGCGACGACTTCATTCGCGACTTGGGCGATTGCCCATCTGGCAAGAAATCCGGCGGCCCAGGAAAAAGTCTTGCTCGATGTCAAAGAGATCGAAGACTACTCGCCCGAGAATCTGGCCCGCACCCGCTACTTCGATTCGGTTCTGAATGAGACGCTGCGCCTGACTCCCTCGCTCTATTTCCTGCCGCGCAAGGCCACGGCCGACACCTTGATCCAAACGGCCGACCAGAGGACGCTTCGCGTTCCGAGAGGGACGCACATCCTCCTGGATGTCTGGCACGCCAACCGGCACGAAGATCATTGGGGAGCGGAAGTCAGCGGTTATCCGGCAGTTGAATTCGCGCCAGAACGTTGGGCGAACCTCGCCGCGAAAGGTCGCGACTCAAAGGACATCTTACATTTCGGATTTGGGCACGGCCCGAGAGTTTGCCCGGGGAAGTACCTGGGCCAGCTCGAGGTCGCTCTCGTTGTCGGGGCCTTCGTCAAGATGTTCACGTTTCGAGCCGTCAACAAAGAGAGTCCGCCCAAAGCAGGTGTCTCGACCAAGCCCGCGGACGGCACCTCGGTCGATTTGGAATTGCGGAAGCCGTATGAGGATTCTTGAGCCCGTGAGCCAGTGACTCATTGTGCGCTCCGTCCCGGCGGTCGCGCATTGTTTGGGGAAGGCGTTGGAAGAATGGATTGCTGAGCAACGGACGGGAGTGCGACCCGCCGGGAGAACATCCAAAGAGTCGCAGTCTACGGCGGGTTTCCCAACTGGTAACCCTGTCCCCGGACCGTGTGCAAAACCGTTGGCAGTCCGGGCAGCTCGATTTTGCGGCGGAGCTGGGCAATCTGAACGTCGATGACGTTGGTCCAGGTGGCCGTTCCTTCCTTCCAGACGTCGCGCGCGATCATTTCGCGAGTGACAACCGAATTCGCGTTCTGCATTAAATGGGTCAAAAGGTCGAACTGTCGATTGGAAAGGTACAACTCGTGACCATTGCGAGAGACGGTACGCCGCAATCGGTCGACTTGGAGCCCGCCGACCGACAGGACCGATTGACCTTCGAGCGCCCGACGCCGCAGAGCCCGCAATCGCGCGACCAGCTCGTCGAATGAGAACGGTTTGACGAGATAGTCGTCGGCCCCGGCGTCGAGCCCTGCGACGCGATCTTCGACAGAATCCCGTGCCGTGAGAATCAGAACCGGCTGCCAGTTTTGCGTGCTGCGAAACTCCCGCAACAGGTCAACGCCGTCGCCGTCGGGGAGCATCAGGTCCAGCACGATCAAATCGGGTTGCTGGGCGAGAGCGCCGCGGGCCTGGCCAGCTGATGCGGCGAGAGCGACCTCATAGCCTTCCTCCTCGAGGCCGCGCTCGAGATTGCGCCGCAGCGAGGGTTCATCTTCGACGATGAGGAGCCGGGTCATCCCCTCATTCTAGCGGTTTCCGGGCCCATTCCGCGATTCAGCGTCGCCCGGCCGATCAAGACGTGGCCGCCACACGACCTCGCCCTGCGCAGATTTCAATCAGTCGGCGTCGGCAGTTTGCATTTCGCGCGGGGCCGCGAACGATCTGCGACTCTTGGATCGGAGCATTTCTCTCAGCGTCGTTCCACGACGTCGCGCGAAGTCCGTCGATTTTGCAGGCGGCTTCAATTGCGAGCGAGGAACGACCGCTTCGAGGTGGCGACGAGCAACTCTGCGGAGTCGTTCGGTTCTCTAGTTATCGAGAGAGGCCTTCATGCGCCTTCCACCACGTTTGGCCGGTTTTTGCCGCTCGTAGGTGGCCAGGAATGAGGGAGTGTTGGGCGCCGACTCGAATTTCGCCGGGAAGGCTTTGCCGCTCAGGTCATAGCAAACCTTCAGCGTCCCCTTGTCGACCTCGAAGATGGCCAGCATGGTTTTGCCCTCGTTGGGGCCGCTGGTGCCTGTGAGCGTGAGCGTGTGCGGTGTCTTCGAGGAATCAATTTTGTACGTTCCTTGATCCGTCTGGTCGCCGACCTTGGCGATGTATTTCCCGTTGGCGAGCGTGAGGTGAATGGTCTTCAAAACGTCGTCAGCCATTTTTTCGCCGGACGTCTCGCCCGAGGCGAGTTTCCAGTTGCCGTTGATCGCCGTGTCTTTTGCGGGTTTCGGGTCAGCACACCAGCCAGTCGACGCCATTGCCATGATGCACAAAAAGGTGACCTGTCTCACGATGATGCTCCTTGAAAGTTGGCCCAAAAAAGAAACGCTTCGCAACGCCAAGCGCAGCAGGACACAATGCCCGGTGCCGCCGCGGGAAGCAAGCCAAATACGGGGAAAGAATCCCAAATTCAGTGCTCGGCGAGTCGCCGCTCACGTGAACTCATCTGATCTTGTCCCAATGCGGCTTACAACACCAGCAACTTGTGAACCAGTCAAAGGTCCCGGTCAAAATCCTCAGCGGTCAAGAAGGCGTGCCCGTGGGTGCGCGTACCTGCCGCTCGTCGCTCGAAAATCAGCGCGCAGAGTCAGGCTGCCGCTGCACCCTCTAAGGATGTTATCCGGAGGAAAAAGCAAGGCTCCCAACGGTTCTGTTGACCCGCAGGATGCCTGTTTGGATCGACGGAAGCCGGTGACGAGCCTCGTAACTTCACGCGTGTTGGGCCAGTTGCGAAATCGTCCGGGCGAGCGGACAATGGTGCTGTGCGAACTGCTGGAGACACTTTTTCGACGACCTTGACCGCCCGAGTCGCGACGGATCGCGTGTGCTGGTTTGTGGGAGCCTAGCCATGTCGAACGCGCGATTGAGTCTCGATGGGCGCGAAGTCACGTTGCCCGTTGTCGTCGGCACGGAGGCCGAGCACGGGATCGATATTTCCGCGCTCCGCTCGCAGACCGGCGCCATCACGCTCGATTTGGGCTACGGCAACACGGGCGCGTGTACCAGCGCAATCACCTATATCGACGGCGAAAAGGGGATCCTTCGCTACCGCGGATACCCGATCGAGCAGCTGGCCGAGCATGCCCAGTTCTCAGAGGTCGCCTACCTGCTCATCTACGGCGATCTGCCGAACCGCCAGCAGTTTGCCGAGTTTCGGGACAAGCTGACTTATCACAGCCTGATCCACGAGGACATGAAGAAATTCTACGAGGGGTTTCCGCCGGGCGCCCATCCGATGGCCATCCTCTCGTGCATGATCGCCTCGATGTCGACTTACTATCCCAACGGCGGGGTGGATGCGGAGGATTTAAACATCATCCGCGTACTGGCCAAAGCCAAGACCATCGCGGCCTACGCCTACAAAAAATCGGTCGGCCAGCCGTTCATTTATCCGCGGAACGACCTGGCGTACTGCGCGAACTTTCTGCACATGATGTTCGCCTTTCCGACTGAGCCTTATATCGTGCCCAAAGTCGCGGAGAGCGCGCTCAACAAGCTGCTGATTCTGCACGCCGACCACGAGCAGAATTGCAGCACGTCGACGGTCCGGCTCGTCGGCAGCAGCCAGGCGAACTTGTTCGCGTCGCTTTCGGCCGGAATTTGCGCCCTGTGGGGGCCGCTGCACGGCGGGGCCAACCAGGCTGTGATCGAAATGCTTGAAATGATCCAGGCTGACGGCTGCAACTACAAAAAATACGTCGACCTGGCCAAGGACAAAAACTCGAACTTCCGGCTGATGGGATTCGGCCACCGCGTCTACAAGAACTTTGACCCTCGCGCGACCATCCTGAAAAAAGCGACCGACGAGGTTCTCACTCAGATGGGAGTCAAGGACCCGCTTTTGGACATCGCCAAGAGCCTGGAGGAAGTCGCCCTCAACGACGGTTATTTCGTCGAGCGCAAGCTCTATCCCAACGTCGATTTCTACAGCGGCATCATCTACCGGGCCATCGGCATTCCGACCAACATGTTCACGGTAATGTTCGCGCTGGGACGCTTGCCCGGGTGGATCGCGCACTGGAAGGAACAGCGGCAGGAGATCGGGCGCATCGGCCGTCCCCGGCAGATTTACGTCGGGCCGACGGAGCGTTCGCTCGCCCCGCTCGAGAAGCGCTGATCGACGAAACGCCGACTCTCGCGACCGACGTCGCGCTCACTTCCGCTCGTAGGTGCCGATCAGCTCGCCGGTGCCCAGGATGTGCTCCTCGATCGCCTTCTCGAGGGCCGCTTTGGTCATTTCCGGCTTGAGCGAAAGCGCCGTGTCGAGTGCATAGAGCTTGAAGTGGTAGTGGTGCACGCCGTGTCCCTTGGGGGGCGCCGGGCCGCAGTAGCCGATCGTCGGACCGCTGGGCCACGAGTTTTGTCCCTGCATTGCCCCCTGCAACTCAGGCAGCGTCTCGGTCGACTCCACTCCTTGCGGCAGCGACCTTATCTCGCCGGGAATCGAATAAATCACCCAGTGGACCCAAGGTTGGGGCGTCGGTGCGTCGGGATCGTCGCAGATCAGGGCCCATTGTTTTGTCCCCTTGGGCGTGTAGCTCCAAGCCAGGGGAGGGGAGAGGTTCTCGCCGTCGTCCGAGTATTTTTTGGGAATCGGTCGTCCGTCTGCGAATGCTTCGCTCGTGATTGCAATGACGCTCCCCGCCGTCTTCATCGCATGCTCTCCTTGTGCCTGTTCAGACCGACCTGAGGAATCGCCGCTGGGAGGCGCAACGCGCCCTTGGGGACTTTGAGCCGAGCAAGACGCAACAATCGATAGGACGGCGGCTGAAAGAGCCCACACCATCAAGCGTCGCGTTTTCTCCGTGGCAAACATCCGCAACCCCCTTATGATTATACGGAGTGTCCGCCCGCTAGAAGGCATGCCGGGCCGTACTGAGCGGTCGGCGACATTTATGGTGGAGCAGCGATGATCAAACTCCAACGGATCTTGTTGCCGACCGATTTCAGTGAATACTCGGCCGCGGCCCGCATGTACGCTTGCGCCTTTGCGGACCAGTTTCAGTGCGAGCTGCACGTGTTGCACGTCGTTCAGGATTTGGCGCCGCTGGTGCCGGAGCCGGGCGCGGCGCTGGCGCCTCCCGTCGACTATTTGCGGGAGCTGGAACTTAACGCGAAGGCGATGCTCGAGCGCGCAATCGATCCCAATTGGTCGGTCGGCAAAACCGTCGTGCGTGTTGTGCGGCAAGGTCCGCCGTTCCTCGAGATTGTGCGATACGCGCAAGAGACCAATATCGACCTGATTGTGCTCGGAACGCACGGACGAGGCGGATTGGCACACATGCTGCTGGGAAGTGTGGCTGAGAAAGTCGTCCGCAAAGCGCCCTGCCCGGTGCTGACTGTCCGTCACCCGGAACACGAGTTCGTCGCGCCTTAGCTCGCCGTCTTCTGATCGCGGAGCTCGGCAATGAAGGCGATGGTCCTCGACCAGATCGCTCCCGTGTCAAAAGCTCCGCTACGGCTGCGCGAACTGCCCGAACTCGAGCCGCAGGCCGGCGAGGTGCGCATCAAGGTTCGCTGCTGTGGCGTGTGCCGCACCGACCTGCATGTCATCGAGGGGGATCTTCCGCGTCGGAAGCTGCCCGTGATTTGTGGGCATCAGGTCGTCGGAATCGTCGATAGGGTCGGTCCGCGTTGCCAGCTGCTGAAAGTCGGGCAGCGAGTCGGCATCCCCTGGCTGAGAAAAACGTGCGGGCAGTGTGCCTATTGCCGGGCCGGCAAAGAGAATCTGTGCGAGTTCTCGGTCTACACGGGCTACGACGCGGATGGCGGCTACGCCGAGTCGGCGATTGTGCCCGAGGCCTATGCCTACGTGATCCCCGACGTGTTTGATGACGTGCATGCGGCCCCGCTTCTGTGTGCTGGCATCATCGGCTACCGGTCTCTCAAACGGGCCGATCTGCCTCCCGGTGGGCGGCTGGCGATGTACGGCTTTGGCTCGAGCGCCCACATCATCCTGCAGATCGCCCTGCATCGGGGCAGCGAGGTCTTTGTCGTGACGCGGGGCGAGTCGCACCGTCAGCTCGCGCGCGAAATGGGAGCCACCTGGGTCGGCGAAAGTGCCGCCGAGATGCCCGCCAAGGTCAACAGCGGCATCATGTTTGCACCCGCTGGTAACCTCGTCCCCGACGCCATGGCTCAGTTGGACAAAGGCGGAACACTCGCACTGGCCGGCATTTACATGTCGGAAATTCCCGGTTTGGATTATACGCGGACGCTGTTTTACGAGAAAAATATTCGCTCAGTCACGGCGAATACCCGGGAGGACGGCCGCGAGCTTCTGGCTGAGGCGGCTTCGATTCTGTTGCGGCCTCACGTGACGACCTATCCTCTCGCCCAGGCCAATCGGGCCCTGGTCGATCTCAAGGAGGATCGCGTCAACGGCACGGCGGTCCTGATTCCCCCGTCTGGCGAGTGAACCCGCCGGGCGATTGAAAGAGTCTGGAGAATTTGGCGTTCCGAATCGGTCGAGACGACTTTGCGGGCTTTCTTGGACTTTTGACGACTGAGAATCCCCCAGCAGATATTGAACACGGCCCACGCTCCCCTTAATTTGTAGGCAGTTGCGGACGCCGGAAAGAAGCTGTCCGGCGGATCGCCGACGCCCTTTCTACCTCGACCTCGTATCGAATGCCGCAGACAACCTGGTGGAGGAGCGCATGGAACCGGTCTCAATTCGGGAATCGAGCGCAGCACGAACAGACGCGATGGTCTCTTCGCAAAACTCCGCGATCGCGGAGGCGTCTGGCCCAGCAATTAGTACAGTCACGACGCCCCCCGCAAAAGCCGGGTCAGGCGGTGCGATTGAGAAGTGGTTGCTGCGGCGCCTTCTGGCGGCCATCGGCAATCCGCCTCTGGTTTTCGTGCTTTGGAGCGGCGAAGAAATTGTGACCGAGGCGGCATTGCGCGACGGGGCCACTCGAATTCGCGTCCACGATCGTGGAACGCTTTGGCGAATTCTGGTCGATCCCTTCTTCCAGTTTCCGGAAGCCTATGCGAACGGAAAGCTGGACATTGACGGCGACCTGGAGCAGGTGATGTGCCTGATCGGCCGTAGCGCAGCCGAGGCGCCGCCCGTTGCGACGCGCTGGCTGACGCACATCGAGAAGGCTCTGCACTGGGGCGGCCGCACCACGATGGCCGCCTCTCAAAAGAACATTCATCATCACTACGACATCGGGAACGATTTTTACCGATTGTGGCTGGATGAGAATCTGCTCTACACGTGCGCGTATTTCGAGGACCCCGGCGCTTCGCTCGAAGCGGCCCAGATCGCGAAGATGGATCATGTCTGCCGCAAGGTTGTTCTCCAACCGGGCGAAACTGTGATCGAGGCCGGATGCGGCTGGGGGGGATTCGCGCTGCACATGGCCCGTCAATACGGTGTGCGCGTGCGGGCGTACAACATCTCGAAGGAACAGGTGAACGAAGCCCGCTCCCGTGCCAAGGCCGAGGGCTTGGACGATCGCGTCGAATTCATCCTCGACGACTGGCGGAACATCACCGGCAACTGCGATGTCTTTCTGTCGATCGGTATGCTCGAGCACGTGGGGCTGAAGAATTATCGCCGGCTCGGTGACGTGATCGACAGCGTCCTTTCGCAAAACGGCCGCGGATTGATCCACACCATCGGTCGCAACCGGCACGAAGTGCTCGATCCCTGGATCGAGCGGCGGATCTTCCCTGGCGCCCAGCCGCCCGCGCTCAGTGAGATGGGGGCGATCTTGGAGCCGCACCAGTTCTCGATCCTGGAAGTCGAGAACCTGAGGATGCATTACGCCGAGACGCTTCGTCACTGGCTGAGCCGGTACGAGGAATCGATCGAGACCGTCCGCAAACAGTACGACGCGCGGTTCGTGCGGATGTGGCGGATGTATCTCGCCGGGTCGATCGCCGCTTTTGATTCTGGGACCTTGCAGCTCTTCCAGGTGCTGTTCGCGCGGCCTCGGCTCAACGAATTGCCGTTGACCCGGGCTCACCAGTACACCCACCTGGCGAGTCGCGACGGCCAGCCGGCCACCTCCGGACCCGTGCGGCCGGCGCCGTCGTGGGAAGAGCGGTAATGCACAACTGCGAAGTCCTGATCGTCGGCGGCGGTCCGGCCGGCTCTTCGTGTGCCGGCAGACTGGTGCAGGCCGGCCTCGACGTTCTGGTGATCGACCGCAAGACGTTTCCCCGCGATAAAACGTGCGCCGGATGGGTGACGCCGCAGGTCTTTGATGTCCTCGGCATCGATCCCGCTGACTACGCGAATTCACGCGTCTGCCAGCCGATTACCGGCTTCCGCACCGGGATGATCGGAGGCGAGGAGATCGGCACCGAGTACGGCCGCATCGTCAGCTATGGAATTCGACGCTGCGAGTTCGATCACTTTTTGCTGGAACGATCCGGCGCACCGTGCCGTTTCGGAGAGACCGTGCAGGATCTGCGTCGCGAGGGCTCGGGTTGGATCGTGAACGATTCCATCCGCGCCCAAGTGCTGATCGGCGCGGGGGGACATTTTTGTCCGGTGGCCCGCGCGCTCGGAGCTCGCGAGGGGGGGCAGATCGTCACCGTCGCGGCGCAAGAGATTGAATTTGAGCTGCGACCCGAGGATGAAAGCGGCGTGCACCTTCGCGGTGAAGTTCCTGAGTTGTATTTTTGCGAGGATCTGGCGGGCTACGGCTGGTGTTTCCGTAAGGGTAATTTTTTGAATGTCGGGCTGGGACGGCTCAACTCCCCGGGCGTTACGGCTCACGTGCAATCGTTCTGTCAATTCCTGCGGGACCGCGGCAAAGTCGCCTGTGATTTACCGGAGCGGTTTCACGGTCACGCGTATCGCATCTACGAGCGGATCGAGCCCAAGCTCGTCGACGAGAGCGTGCTGTTTATCGGCGACGCGGCCGGCCTCGCCTATCCGCAGAGCGGCGAGGGGATCCGTCCGGCGGTGGAGTCGGGATTGCTCGCGGCCGACGTGCTGATTGCTGCGGCCGGACACTATTCCCGCCCCAAGCTCGCTTCCTACGCGAGCGAAATCCACAAGCGATTCGGCGCTCCTCGGCGCGGAGCGGCGTCCGATTGGCTCCCCGCAGCCTTTCTTCGATTCGCCGCCGCCAAGCTCATGTCGACTCGCTGGTTCGCTAAGAGCGTAGTGCTCGACCGCTGGTTCCTGCACGCGGCCGATCCCGTATTGCCGGTGAAGCGACCTGCTCCGGTGTTGAGCACACGCTAAGTCGAGTCATCCCTCGGTTGGAACTGCTATCGATGGGGCATGCTGATACCCGGGCCCGATTGTGCGTAAACGGGATCGATCCGGCTCATGTTGGCCAGCCGCACGATCAGCACTCGTTGCAGAGAACCCGTGCCACGCTGATCACGGACGAACGCTTGCGTTCCGAACAGGCGCGCGTTCTCAGTCGCATCAGCCGTGATCACGACCATTTCGCCCACGTGCAGCTTGACCGAGAAGCGCTGAGCCAACAGCGATTCGATCTCCTGCGACACCTCGGGTTGCCAGACGCTCTGCAGGCCCGCGGAGGTGGTAATGGGTCGCACTCGTTCCTGACCGAACTGAATCTCGGGGACGAACTCCAACCGCGCCCATCCGTCTTGCAGCCGGTGCGCTGTGAGCCGCAGCACGCCTTTAAAGCTCTCGTAGGTTCGCTCCTTGGTGCCCGACGTCGCTGGCACGTCTATGGTGCATTTCCGCGCCGAGTTGATCGTGATGGGCGGCGAAATTCCTGGGCCGATGCACAGCGTCTCTTTCTTCACCGAGATGTGCGTGTCCGACGCCGGTACATCAGCCGCCTCAGAGTCTCGAAGGATTTGTTCGAGGGCCGGGCAGATCGAGGCGCCGGCGTTTCCAACCCGCAGGCCCATCCGCTTGAGCGACTCGGCCTCGCTCGCGGTGACGGCGCCCACTTGGTCGATTTGTCCCCACAGCGCCGCGCCGAGCAGCGGGTCGCCGACGGGTCGCTCGACAAACGTAAACTCGATTTCCACGGCGTCTCGCGACGGCTGCAACGGCGGAAGCGAGTTTGCAACCGTGCTTGTCGCCGGGGGCCAAAAACCGAACACGTCGCCGATCGGCTTCAGCAGTGTGCACCCACAAAGCGCGCATCCGCCGGCCAGCGCACAGCAGAGCGCAGCGAGTCGTCGCGAAACCGGCATGGAGGTTCCGAATACGAGGGCCGGACACCGGGCCGACAGAAGCTTGGCTTGATGGGTGGATTGGAGAGGGGCGGAGTGTACGAGAACGCGTCTAATTTGTCAATTTGTCGCCGCAAGGGGAGAGCGATGATCGCTTAGAGTTCTGCTCGGAAAGCCCGTTCCCAAGGCCAGGCAACAAGTTGTCAGCCTCGACAGGGGCGGTTATGATCCCCGCAGGAATTCGGACATTTTCGCGTTTGCCCGCGGGCAGAAGCTTTCCAGGAGTGGCAAGATTTGGAGTTGCGAGTCGGACACGGTCACGACACTCACCGCCTCACGCGGGGCCGCAACCTGATTCTTGGGGGCGTCACGATCGACTACGAGCGCGGTTTGGACGGCCACAGTGACGCCGACGTCCTGTTGCACGCCATCACCGACGCGGTGTTCGGGGCTGCGGGGCTCGGCGATATCGGGCAATGGTTTCCCGACACCGATCCCAAGTGGGCGGGAGCCGACTCGGCCCAGCTGCTGGCGACTGCAGTCGGTGAAGTTCGCGGCAAAAACTGGAAGATCGTCAACCTCGACTGCACGATCTCAGCGGAGGAACCCAGGCTTTCGCCGCACCGTACGACAATCCGCAACCGCGTCGCCGAATTGTTGGGAATCCCAGCGGACAACGTCAACATCAAGGCGAAAACGGGAGAAGGAGTCGGGCCGGTGGGCCGCAAAGAGGCCATCTCCGCGGATGCCGTGGTCCTTTTGGTCCGCGATTGAAGGGAAGCGGAGTCCTCATGGCGCTACGAGTTTACAACACGCTCACCCGGCAAAAAGAAGACTTTCGCACGGTGGTTCCGGGCGAAGTTCGCATGTACCTCTGCGGGCCGACTGTCTATAAGCCCGCGCACATCGGCCACATGGTCGGTCCGGTGATCTTCGACACGATCAAGCGATACCTGGTTTACAGCGGCTACAAGGTGAAGTTCGTCATTAACATCACCGACGTCGACGACAAGCTGATCAACCGGGCCCGTGAGAACAATACCACGGTCGAGGCACTGGCCCGCCAGATGACGCAGGACTATTTCGACAACCTGGCGACGATGGGCGTCGACACGGTCGACGAGTTTCCCTACGCGACCAAACACATCGCCGAAATGCAGAAAATGATCGGCCGATTGATCGAGAAAGGCTACGCCTATCCGCTCGACGGCGACGTCTATTTCGAGGTGCTGAAGGATCCCGACTACGGCAAGCTGAGCCGTCGCAGCGTCGAAGAAATGCTTGCGGGAACCCGCGTCGAAGCCAACGACCGCAAGCGCAATCCGGCCGACTTCGCGCTCTGGAAAAAGTCGAAGGCCGGCGAGCCGTCGTGGGACAGCCCGTGGGGTCCGGGACGACCCGGCTGGCACATCGAATGCTCGGCCATGAGCATGCAGCTCTTGGGCGAGTCGATCGACATTCACGGGGGCGGCCTCGACTTGATGTTTCCACATCACGAGAACGAGCTGGCCCAGTCCGAGTCGGCAAGCGGTAAGCCGTTTTCCCGCTATTGGCTGCACAACGGCCTGATGCAGTCAGGTGCCGTCGCGGGCAAAGTCGGCGGCGGCCACGATCGGCGCGGCGACGTCGTGCCGTCCCAGTCGGACCAGGAAGCCAACAAGCTCGCCGGCTCGAAAGGGGCCGCGTCGGTGAAGGAGCTGTTCGCCGCGTTTACGCCTGAGACGATTCGCTTTTTCCTCCTCTCGACGCACTATCGCAGCCCGATCGAGCTGAGCGATGCCCAGATCGCGCAGAAGGGGGAAAGCCTCGAGCGGTTTTATCGGCTCTGCGAGGCGTTTGGGCGGATCACCGGGCAAGACTTTTACACGCTCGCGGCGCCGACCTCCCGAGAACGCTCGACCGATCTCGGTTCGCAGTCTTCCGAATTCCTCAAAGAGCTTGAGCAGCTGCGGGACCGATTCCTCTCGGCATTGGATGACGACTTCAATACGGGCGGGGCGATCGGCGTGTTGTTCGACGTCTCGCGGGCTATCAACGGCTTCATTGGACAGAAAAAACTCGATGCCGGCGGCGCCGATGATACACAGGCGAAAGCCGAATTGGTCATCGCGTTCACATTGCTCAAGGAATTAAGCGGCATCCTGGGCCTGTTTCGCAAGCCAATCGCGAAGACGGCTGAGGCCAGCGACGGATTGGCCGATCAACTGATGGCCTTGTTAATCGAGCTCCGCGCGGAGAGCCGGCGGACGAAAAACTTCGCGGTGGCGGATCAAATCCGCAAAGGTCTCACCGCGCTCAAGATCACGTTGGAAGATCGCCCGGACGGAACCAAATGGCGGCGGGAATCGTGAATTCATCCCAATCGGACGGAGTCGTCGAAGAAGCTGTGCAGGCCAATTGCATTCTGGGAGTCGACCCGGGGCTGAGGCGCACGGGTTACGCTCTGCTGGAACGCTCGGCGGCGGGACCCGTTCTGCGAGAGGCCGGCATTATTCGCTCGAAAACCGGTATTCCCCTGGCGGCTCGCGTCCTGGAAATCGGCACCGGTCTGCGGGAAGTGATCCAGGAGTTTCGTCCCCAAGCCATGGCCATCGAGAGAGTCTACACACTGGGCAAGAACCCGAAGTCGGCCCTGCTCATGGCCCACGCGCGCGGCGCGATCCTGATGGTGGCCGCAGAGTTTGGCCTCACCGTCATCCATTTCGCGCCGACCAACGTAAAGAAGCTAATCACCGGCAGCGGCCGCGCTTCGAAGGATCAAATGCAGCACGCCGTAACCCGCGAGCTGCGGCTCGAACGGCTGCTCGAGCCCAACGACGTGGCCGACGCCTCGGCCCTGGCTTTGTGCCTTTATCATCGCGTGCGATTCGCCGCATGATCACCAAAGTCACCGGGAAGCTCGTGCGGCTGGCCGACACCGCGGCAACGCTCGAAGTCGGTCCACTCGAATACGAGGTCTTTATTCCCGACTTCGTGCGCCGGCAGCTTCAGGCGAGCGTCGGCGAAACGGTCAGTTTGCGGACGATCGAGTACATCGAGGGGAATCCGCAGCAGGGGCGCATGACCCCGCGACTGGTCGGCTTTCTGAGCGAAGCCGAAGTCGAGTTCTTCGAGCTGATTTGCTCCGTCGACGGCGTCGGAGTCCGCAAAGCGCTCCGCGCGATCGTGCGGCCCGTACGCGAAGTCGCCGCTGCCATCGAGGACCAGAATCTCGAAGAGCTGATCGCGCTGCCGGGCATCGGACCAGCGGTGGCCGAGCGGATCGTCGCCAAGTTACGGCGTCGGATGGCTCGCTTCGCCCTGATGGTGGCCCGCGAGGTTCCGAGCGCCGAGGGGACGCCGCACACCGTCGTCGATGAGACCTATCAGGCGCTGGTGAATCTCGGGCATACCGCAGCCGACGCCCGCAAACTGATCGACTCGGTCGCGTCGCAAAAGAAGAAGTTCAAATCGGCCGACGAGCTGCTGATCGAGATTTACCGCGTGCAACGGCCCGGCGACGCGGCAAAGAACTGAGAATCTCTTGCCCCGTTCCCTGGATCGAGCCTTCCGATGTCGCCAAGGCAGTCGTTTGTCTGCTTCGGAGCGGGGACGTTTCATCGCCGGCTCGCAATTCGTGATCGACGCCGGGCTTTTGAGTCACTAGTGGATCCGGGGAAGACCGTCTGGTTAGAGCGACAGGTGCTCACCGAGATACAAGGTGTGACCTTGATCGTCATGGATGACGATCTCCCGTGTCTTCCAAGGCGTTTCGTGGACATCCTTCACCAGCTCCACTCCATTTGCCTTGAGCCGGGCGGCGAAGGCCGCCACGCCGTCGGTCTCGAGGTAGAGGTGGAAGTGTTCGCCATCGTCAACGTACGGGATCGAAGGGTCTTTCTCATCAACAAGCTTCAGATGGACAATCTCACTCCCAGCTCGGATGCCTGTGTAAAAGTCTTCGTAATTGAACTCGACAGAGAACCCCAGCTTCTCGGTGTAAAAGCGGATGGATGACGCCATGTCTGTCGTGCGCAACTGCGGCACAATACGTGTAATCGCCATGTCGTTTCCCTGTCGCTGCGTGCCAGACTTTTCGAGTTCGCCACGATCCAAGTCTTTCGCGATAGAACACGATGGTTCGATCGACGTTGCTGACGATGAAGAACGGTGAAATGCCGTCTTCGTTGGTCGCGTCATGCGCGGCCTCCAGATCGATCGAGTGCCGTCGACCTGACGCGAAGCATTTCAATCGGAATCGGTCTTTTTGGCCGCGACAAGGTGATCCGAATTTATGTCTCGTCGACTGCCTTGGAGTCTTCTTTTGTTTGCGACGCGATCAGTGTGTTCGACAGCCTCGTACTCCTCGGCTGCATCGTGGCAAGCAACGTCCTTTTCTTCTGGGAGAATTCTGCGAGTACCTTTCAGGGCGCAAGTTCTGCGAGGGCGCAACTCCCAAGAACCGTGTAGCGAGAGCCTTCCGGCCCTGGTTCTGAGCGAATGAGCTGGATGTCTTCGACGGGCGCCGTCCGGAAAACTGTTTTCGGGTGGCGCGCGAGCAGTTCATGGAATTCTTCGGGCGGCCGAGCCTTCACGCGCGCCAACGTCAGGTGGGGCGTGAAGGGACGATCTTCCCGAACAAAACCGATTTTTTCGAGAGGTCCCTCGATTTCCTCGGCAATCACGATTAGCGATTTGGCACCGGCTCCTTCGAGGCCGGCCCAAATTACGTTCGGGCGCTGAGCGTGCGGAAACACGCCGAGACCCGTCAAGGCTAATTCACCGCGAATCTGCTGCGACGCGGCTTTCGCAGCAATGGCGCGGATCTTGGGGATGAGGTGCGGCTCAACCGCTGCGAAGAACTTGAGCGTTACGTGTAAATCGTCAGGCTCGACAGCCTTCAGCGCGCGACCCATTGCAGAAAGCTCCCTTAAGACCCGGCGCAAAACAGTGTCGGCTGGGATCTTCAACGCCAAAAAACAGCGGATTGTGTCTGACATCTGGCAGAAACCACTCGACTCGTTCAGTCAGGTCCTGCTCGTGCAAACAGAGCAGCTGATCGGCGTGGACATTTCCTGGCGCGCAAACTGTAGCGTCTCGCACCCGTGATCGAAACCCAATCCGGCCGAAGCTGCCGCTCGATGATGCAGCGATTTCAATCGGCCGGCATCAAATCGCCCGGCCGTCCTGCGCGGAGTCTTCGGTTAAGTCTGCTCAAGCGGCGTGTCGATAATGGATGGAGACGCTTTGCCGACCTTGTCGGCCGCGTTCGATCAAGAACAGCTCGCCGATCGCATAGTCGGACAACGACAGGGAAGGGACACCCATGCGACCACGGTTGCGGTTATTCACCGGCGAAGATGAGGATGGATCTTCGGACGTCGAGGCGCAGGTCAACGTGCGCTTCGGCGAAATCACGCGAGCCCTGGTCGAAGCCGTCCGCTGGGACCGCGCGTGGCTCCGCGACTTCGAGGATGACGAGGTCCAGGTTTCGAGCGACCTCTACGAAGTGATCTCCAGCTTCACCCGCTTGCGTCCGAGTGCCTGACTCGAGTTTCGATTCGAGTCAGGGCACGCGATTCAACCGCAAGTTCTGTCCGATCGATTCCCCCTGAGCGCTCTCGCCCTGCATAATGGCCCCAGGATGATGGGGAAGGGCACGTTTTGTGAGCGCAAGCCGGGGAGAATCGCGACAGGGGAAAACTCGACTGCGGGACGACGCGCTCGCCATTTGGCGCGCGGGCGTCCAATCCGTGGATTCCGAGCGCCTGGTCAGCGCGAGCGTGCGTGCCACGGGCGTAGCGCTTGAAATTTGCGGTGAGCAGATCCCGCTCAAGCCCAGTGCGCGAATTGTCGCCGTCGGCGCCGGCAAGGCTGGAGCAGGCATGGCGGCCGGTTTGGAAGCTGCCCTGGACGGATCACTATTGGCCGACCGTACGAGCGGCTGGGTGAACGTGCCCGCCGACTGTGTCCGGCCACTGCAAAGAATCCATTTGCACGCGGCCCGCGCGCCGGGCGTCAATGAGCCGACCGCCGCCGGTGTCGCCGGGGCAAACGAGATCCTCCGCCGAGTCCGGCAACTGTCTGCCGACGATCTTTGCATTGTGCTCCTCTCCGGCGGAGCCAGCGCGCTCTTGCCTGCACCGGCACCGGGTATTTCGCTCGCCGACAAACTCACCGTCACGCGGCTGTTGATGGCGGGCGGGGCAACGATCAACGAACTCAACTGCGTTCGCAAGCATCTCTCGGCAATCAAGGGGGGCAATCTGGCCCGCGCGGTCGGCAACGCTCGCGTGGTCTCGCTGGTTATTTCAGATGTGATCGGCGACCCGCTCGATGTGATCGCTTCTGGCCCGACGGTCGCAGACCGGTCCACTCCTGCCGATGCACTGGCTATTCTCAAGCGAGTTGCCAGCCAGCGCAGCGACGTGCCGGAGAGCGTTTGGGCGCTCTTGGAGTCGAAACGTAGTGTGCCGCCCGACCGGCCGCTTCCTTCAAGGGTGTGGAATTTTGTAATCGGGAATAACGAAACGGCTCTCTCAGCCGCCGCCGAGACAGCCGCGAAGCTGGGTTATGCAACTCACTCACTTGGCAGCCGCAACCAAGGTGAAGCCCGCGACGTTGGCCGAGACATGGCCCAATTGGTTCGCGCCCTTCGAGACTCGAATGCAGCGGCAACTGGTCCTCTCTGTGTGCTCGCAGGGGGAGAGACGACAGTCCGGCTCGCACCCACCGACCAGCCTCGCCGCGGCGGCCGCAATCAAGAGCTTGTTCTCGGGGGCGTTGACGATCTTTGGGATGACGGCATGGAGCAGGTGGCGGTGCTCTCCGGCGGAACCGACGGAGAAGATGGGCCCACCGACGCGGCTGGTGCAGTGGCGGACGCGGGACTCATTCAAACAGCCCGCGAATTGGGGCTATCTCCCGAGCCCTTTCTGGCGATCAATAATTCCTACGAGTTCTTCGAGCGAACCGGAGGATTGATCAAGACCGGCCCCACGCACACCAACGTGATGGACGTCTGGGTCGCGCTCATTGCTCCGCCAGCGGGCTCGCACGCATCCTAAGCAGCACAGAGCGGATCGCCAGCCCGCTAAGGATCAGCCCGCCCCCAATCCAGGTTGAAAACCCGACCGGCTCGCCCCACAGCCAGTAAACCCACAGCGGATTCAAAATCGGCTCCAACAGCGTCAAAAGAGCGGCCTCTTGAATGGGGATTCGCCGCAAGGCGCCGGCGAAGATCACGTACGGTAGCCCCATCTGCACCACGCCGAACACGCTGATCATCGACCATTGCAGCGGCGAAAGCGCGAGGCTGCGAGTGGCCACCATCGGCAAGAGCAGCAAGCCGGCGCCGGCGTGACAGAGCGCGACGAGCCAGGCCGAGTCTTCTTCGCGCAGCAGCTTGAGCGTAATGATCACCCCCGCGTAACAGGCGCCGCTCCCCAGTGCCAGCAGATTCCCGGCGAAGTAGTCCGTGTTCCAGTCGCCGGCGACGATCCATCCCAGGCCGGCGAGCGCGCAAAAGAGGGCCAGCAGATTCGCGCGGTCCGCCGGCTCGTGCAGGAAAAAGATGCTGAACAGAAAAGCCCAGGCCGTACTGGTGTATTGCAAAAAGATCGCGGCCGCGGCCGTCGTTCGCGTCATCGCCGTCACGAAGAGCAGATTCATGCCTGCAAACGAGAGTACGAACGGAACCAGCATCGGTCGCCAACGCACATGACGCGGCTTGACGAAGAAAGCCAGCGCGACCGCAGCTGCCAGAGCTCGGAAACAGGCCAGGATCGGCCCGCGGCCGCTCTCGGGAATCGCCGCCAAAGGCGGGCTCTTCACAAACGCGCCGCTCGTGCTCCAGAGCAGAGAGGCCCCGACAGCCATCAACCGCCCACGATGCAACGACGCGGCCTGGGATTCGGAGACGGCCTGCGGCTCGGATGCTGCCTGCGATTTGGGTATTGGGGGCCCCGGAACGGGCGCCGGATCGTCCATCTTCGGTTGCCTCAACTCGCGCGGCGTGTCTGATCATTCCCCGTCGAACAAGGTCCTCGGGGCAGGGTATGTTACCCGACCGTCCGCGACTACCGCGCCCGGCGTCAGGATGTGCGGTTTGAGTTGGCCGTTCGGCATGATGTGCTCGACTTTGAACCCCTGAGCCAGCAAGAAATCGCTCACCAGCCGTCGATGACACTGCCACCACAGACCCTCAGCGCACATCATCGCCGTCCGCCGGGCCGAGGCAGCCTGAGCAAGCGTTTCGACGCCATGACGAAATTCCTGACTCGACATGTAGTCAGCGTAGTTGCGAAAGCTGGCGTTGCGCCAGGCGAGGTTTTCAGACGTGCCGCTCGCGGTGGCCTTGCGGCGCCCTCCCAAGGCTTCGATCCAGCAGTAGCGAATGCCGCGACCGTCGAGAGCCTCTTGCAGTCGCTCACGATTGAAATGTGGATGCTTGCGCGAACCGGGAAACCGCCGGATGTCGGCGAGTTCCTCGATCGCGTGACGTTCCAACAGTTCAATGAACTGCTCGATCTCGTGGTTGGAGTGGCCGATGGTGAAAATTGCAGCATTGCTGTCGTGCATCCGGCTGTTCACGCGAGGTCCACCGCACAGTGACCGCAGCGCGTGGCCTTATTCGGAATACTCATCAGGCAACGAGGGCAGTCTTTGGTTGTCGCAGTCGGTGGAGCTTCGGGCCGTTTCAGCCGGTTGAGTTGCTTGATCACGACGAAGATCGCAAACGCCACGATCACGAAGTCGATCACCGTATTAATGAACACGCCGTAGCGGATCGTCACGGCCGGCACGTCCCCCGACTTCTCGCGCAGAGTGATCACGAGGCTTGAGAAATCGACGTTGCCCAACACCACACCGATCGGCGGCATGATCACGTCGCTCACAAGCGATGAAACGATCTTTCCGAACGCGGCCCCGATGATGATGCCGACCGCCATGTCGAGGACATTCCCCTTCATCGCGAACTCTTTAAACTCCTTGAGCATTCCCATGAGAGGTCTCCCGGCAAGTGACAATGGAATTTCGCACGCGAGGAAACGAACTCCAGCGGCGGCCCGTGAACGCAGTGCCCGCATTATGACTATTTTTTCAGAATCGATCGAAACGTGCGCGCGAGCAGCGTCCAGGAACTCTTGTGTTCCGAGCAACGTCAAAGGTAAGTGCTGAATTGACTCGAGTGGTGGGGATTGAGCTCGCCCCGATTGCTCTGGGCCTGTCGAGGTGGAGTGTGGCGACAAAGCGCGTGATTGCAACCTGCCTGATAGTCGGTTGGGGGCTCGTCCCAGCTTGGGCTCAGACCAATAAAGACTACGAGCGGGCCCGGCTGCGGATGGTCTCCGAGTCGATCGAGAAAGCGGGCGTCACCGATCCGCGCGTGCTCGAGGCGATGCGCCGCGTTCCGCGGCACGAGTTCGTCCCCCCGACCTATCGCGAAAAAGCGTACTGGGACTCGGCGTGGCCCATCGGCTACAAGCAGACGATCACCTGGCCATCGGTCGTCGCGCTCATGACACAAAGCCTCGAGCCGCAGCCCGACGATCGCGTACTCGAGATCGGCACGGGCAGCGGCTATCAGGCGGCCGTCCTGTCGCTGCTCGTCAAGCAGGTCTATTCGATCGAAATTGTGAAACCGCTCGGGCAGCAAGCCGAAAAGCGGCTCAGGCGCCTCGGCTATCGCAACGTTAAAACCAAAGTCGGCGACGGCTACGCCGGCTGGGCCGAGTTCGCTCCTTTCGACAAGATCATCGTGACCTGTTCGCCCGAAAAAATTCCCCAACCGCTCATCGATCAGCTCGCGGAAGGGGGGCGGATGATCATCCCGGTCGGCTCGCGCTACGACCAGGAAATGTGCCTCTTGGAAAAGAAGAGCGGAAAACTGGTTCGCAAGCAGCTCATGCCGACCTATTTCGTGCCGATGACGGGAAAATCCGACAAAGATCGGACCGTGACGCCCGACCCGCTCAACCCGAAGATCCGCAACGGTGGCTTCGAAGAGCGGGAGGAAGACGGCCAGCTCGCCGGCTGGTATAACCAGCGTCAATTGACGCTCGTGGAAAAGGACGCACCCGAGGGCCGCTTTTGCGTGCGGTTCGACAACGAGGAGCCGGGTCGCCGGTCGAACGCCTTGCAGGCGATCGGCGTAGATGGCCGGCGGGTGGCCAGGTTGCGATTTACGTTTCGGTGGCGCGCCGAAAACATCGTCGACGCCAAGGAATCGTATGAAAAGGCCGGCCTGCAAGTCACATTCGACGACTCGCGCCAATTTGTCGGCGAGGAAATCGCAGCCCATTTGGTCGGCTCGGCGCCTTGGCAATCGATCAAGGCGACCGTCCCCGTGCCCGAAGGCGCTCGCCAAGCCGTGGTCCGAATCGGACTCAACGGCGCGACGGGAACGCTCCTGATCGACGACGTCAAAGTGACGGCCGAACTGCGATAGAAAATGCCCTCTTTCGCGGCTTGATAAACGGCGCGTCTTGGATCTTCGGGCGCTCTTCACCAGATGTGAACGCATTCATAACCGGGCGTTCACAATTCTTCCATAGCCTGAAGGGCACATAGGGAGTGGTTTACGATGTGGAGATTGTGCGCGGTGCGGCGGGCGGCGCTCCTCTTAATTGCGGCCTTTCTGGTTCCGCAGGTGAGTCGCGGAGGGGCGACGACTGACAAGAATCGGGCCGTCATTGTGATCAGCGTCGACGGTCTGGCCGCTTTTTATTTCGACGACCCGCGGGCCGAGATGCCGACAATTCGGTCGCTCGCCGAGGCCGGTGCGCAAGCCGCGCGAATGAAAGCCTGCGCGCCGACGGTCACCTGGCCCAACCACACAACTCTCATCACGGGCGTGCTGGCGGCGCGACACGGGATCGTCGGCAACGACTACTTCGATCGCGAGCGGCGCAAGCCCGTGATCATGATTGCGGATCCCGACTTCGATAAAGAGCGGATCGTGCGAGTGCCGACACTCTACGATCTGGCCAAGGCCCGCGGACTTTCGACCGCTGCGATTCGGTGGCCAGCGACGCGGGGCGCCAAGGCGCTTGATTGGACGCTGCCCGACGTCTTCTCCGATGAACTGCTTCATCAGTACACCACGCCCACGTTGATGAAGGAGTGCAAACGGGCGGGAGTCTGGTCGGAAAGCGATGTGGTCAAATATGGACAGCGTGAGTTCCGAGTCGTTTCCGACGACATGTGTACGCGAGTCTTCAACTTCGTCCTCCGCAATCACCATCCGAATCTGGCCCTGCTGCACCTCACCCACGTCGATTCGGTCGAGCACACCAAAGGGCCCCGCACGCCGGAGGTCTATGCCGCGATCAAGGCCGCGGACGAGCAGGTTCGCCAGGTCTGGGAAGAGGCGAAACGGGACTATCCCGGCCGATTGACCGTGATGATCGTTTCCGATCACGGTTTCACGCCGGTCGAGCGTCTCGTTCTGCCAAACGTGCCCCTGCGCGATGCCGGTCTGGTCGAAGTCAAAGCGGGCAAGGCGGTGGGCGGAGCAGTCCACGTGCTGGGGCAGGGGGGTGCCGCTCTCGTCTACGTTCTCGAAAAAAACAATCGCGAGGCGGTGATTAAGCGAGTCGAGCAGATCTTCTCGAATCAGGAGGGTGTTGCGAGCGTGGCCGGACCGGAGGAACTCAAATCCCACGGACTGGCCCTGCCGCAAGACGATCCGCACTCTCCCGACCTGGTTTTGTTTGCCCGCGAAGGATACTGCTTCGACGATTCGGCGTCGGGCTCTGCGGCCACAGTGCCCCGGCGGGAAATCCGCGGAATGCACGGACACGACGAGAACTTGCCCTGCATGGATGCGACGTTCATCGCGTGGGGATCTGGGATCAAGCCGCGGACAAAACTCGGGGAGATTCAAAACACGGATGTCGCCCCGACGATCGCCAGGCTGCTGGATCTGCCGCTGACCGCGACCGACGGCAAGGTCCTGTCGGCCGCCCTGGCCGAATAGCGACGGCTCGCTGTCTTGGTAACCGGAGAAGTGCGCTGTGAGTGCGTCGCTTTGGGAAGCGCTGAACGACCTGACGATCCAACAGCAGCTGTGCTTTGGCTTCGCGCTTTTGATCGCGTTTGCCTTCGAGTTCATCAACGGCTTTCACGACACGGCGAACGCGGTCACCACAGTGATCTATACGGGCACCCTGTCACCGATGCCTGCCGTGATCTATTCCGGCTGCTGCAACTTTCTGGGCGTGCTCTTGGGAGGGACCGCGGTCGCGTTCGCGATCGTCAATCTGCTGCCGGTCGACGTCCTGATCGAAAGCTCGACGCTGCGGTCGGTCGTGATGGTGATCTCGCTCTTGCTTTCTGGGGTCATGTGGAACCTGGGGACCTGGTGGTATGGGTTGCCGGTTTCCAGCTCGCACACCCTGATCGGGTCGATTCTCGGTGTGGGCCTGGCGAACAGTCTGCTGACAAAGGGCAACATCTCCGGCGTCAATTGGGCCAAGGCTGTCGAGGTGGCCCTGGCGCTTTTGATTTCGCCGATCCTGGGGTTCTGTCTGGCGGCCGGCTTGCTCCTGTTGATGAAGCGAGTCTTTAAGAGCCCAAATCTCTATCATCCCCCTGGCGAAGGGGACAATCCGCCGCACTGGATTCGCGGCGTGCTGCTGGCGACGTGCGGCGGAGTCAGCTTGGCTCACGGCTCCAACGACGGTCAAAAAGGGATGGGCCTGATTCTTCTGGTGTTGATCGGATTCTTGCCGAACTATTATTCGCTCAACGTGCACGACTCCGGCCTGGCCAAAACTGTGGCCAGTGCGGCCGACTCGGTTCCCAAGATCGTTCAGGACGAGTCGCCTGACTTGGCGGATGCGATACGCCCTCAGATGCAAGCCATCACGTCGGCGCTGGCGGGAAAGACGTCGCTGGCCAATGTTTCGCCTGCGGACCGCTGGACGGTTCGCCAATCGATCTTCCGGTTTCGTAGGACGCTGCAACAGTCGAACTTGAGTCCCGAGACGCGTCGTGCCCTCGCCCCGGCCGACGCGCAATTCGCCCGGGCGATCGAATTCGTGCCGTATTGGGTCGTCTTTGGCGTGGCACTGGCACTCGGCATCGGAACCGGCATCGGCTACAAGCGAATCGTCGTTACGGTCGCCGAGAAGATCGGCAAAACACACCTCACCTACGCACAAGGGGCCGCTGCCGAACTCGTGGCCGCCGCGACAATCGGACTGGCCGACGTCGCGCACATGCCGGTGAGTACCACGCACGTCCTCTCCTCGGGGGTTGCCGGAACGATGGTGGCCAATGGGTCCGGTGTGCGGGGCGACACGCTCAGGAAAATCGGCTTGGCCTGGGTGTTGACGCTGCCGGCGGCAATCCTGTTGGCAGCCTGCCTGTTCTGGACCGGTTGTTTGCTCTTTCCCGCAGCCCGCGAAACGCTGAGTTCCCCGGCTGCCCCCGCTTCCGCAGCAGTGATCGCCGCGCCACACGGCACGCAATCCGATTAGTCGAACCGTAGCTCGCGGCATCCGCTCGTTCACACGGTTAGAATGGTGTCCGCGGAGCAGGGCCATGTCGATCCGGGTGCAATGCCAATTCTGCGGACGTGTTTTCCTCGTCGACGAGTCGCGAGCGGGACAATTCATTGACTGCGCCAGTTGTCGCGCTGAGCTGACCGTTCCGAATCCCAAGGAGGAAAGGCAACTCGACGCGACGTTCCCGCTCAAGAGCGAGACAGACGTGGGAGAATTATCCACGCCGCCTCGTGACGCTCTCTGGGCGTGGACACTCGGTCTGGTCGCCCTCGTTTCAGTCCTGGCCTTTGTGGGAGCCTTCATCGCGTCACGGCTCCCCCGTAATGGCGCGGGGCAGAAACCGCAGCCGGTGCCCGCCGCCGCGGGAGCGCAAAACCCACCTCTTGCAAATCGGCGCCCCCGACCGCGACCCGCGCAAGGAAGGGGAGCACCCGCGGTCGCTCGGAATTGGCGGCAAATTCAAGGCGACGCACGGTTTGAAGGCGAGGGTGCACCGCGAAGGCCGGTCCCGTGGAAAGTCGCGGACGATCCGCCGACGGCTATCGCGGCGCTCCCGCCGAATCATGCCGTCCACATTCCAATTCCCGACGGGCCGAATCCGGAAATTGTCTTTCCTGCGACGCCCAGCATGATGGTCTCCGTGGGCAATGTCGGGCACGGACACGAGCTTCGCGAGATCTGGGATTTTGGGGCCAATCGACGCCTCGGCACCACGCGAGGTTTGAGGACACTCTCCGAGAATCTTGGAGGCTTCTTCCGACCGGTCAGCGCATTGAGCGCCGACGGCCGATTCTTCGTGACTCACGGGTTGTCGCCGCTGGAGCTGGTCATGTGGGATGTCGCGGCCCAGAGACAACTGGAAATCATCGAGCCCCAACATGCTCTCACCTGCAGTCTGACGTTTGCCGCCTTCGCGCACTCCGACCGGCTGCTCGCGTGCGGTTTTGGCACGCCTTTCCAGAAGCTGGGAGTCGCCTCGCCTGAGCCGGTTCGGTTTCACCAATTCCTTCGCGAGCGAGAGTTCGATCGAAGTTCGCTGGCGATCAGCCCCGGCGGCCGCTACCTGGCCGTGTTCGACAAGAGTCGCCTGCTGCTGCGTTTCTACGACACCGAGTCGGCAGCCCCAGTCGGCCAGCTCCCGCTTCCTGCGTTCGAGCCCGCGGGTCCGATGAACTGCGAATGCGTTGCGTTCTCGCCCGACGGCCGGGAGGTGGCGGCGATGTTTTTCTACGCCAGCAATCACCACTTGGCGTGTTGGGATCTCACCGCTGGCAAACTTGTCGATCGCATCGATTTCGGAGGCAACCTGCGGGCGATTCTGGGCGCTCCCTTTGCCTATTTGTTCACGCCGCTCGAATGGTTTCCCGGCGAAACGCGCTGGCTGGCCTACGGACAAGGAATTGTCGACCGGCACGCAGGCAAACTGATTTGGAAAATTCCCGACGAACCGAATCGCTATCGGTACGGACTTCGCCACGTCGCCAGCGACGACGGCGTTCTGAGCGTCGTCAACGAAGGAAGCAAGTTTGTATTGGCGAGCGTTCGACTGCCGCTGGCGGAAATCGATCGAGCCGCTCAGAGCCGCCCGGGTACGAAGGAACCGAGCACGAGGTGAAGAACGTTCGTGGGCGACGAATGCCGATGAATCCCCCTCAAGCTGGCACGAGGGATCCGTTTGATTGCCAGATGTCGTCGTCCTCGGCGGGTTGATCGTGCGTCGCGACCGGCTCGCGCTCGCCGCCAAGGGGAATACGTCCGGCTTCCGGCTCGAGGCGGCGAGCCGGCATCGGGCGCGGCCGCGGCTTGGAAACGCTCGACGCGCGGTTGCCGTAGAATTGCAACAGAGAAAGCGTGCCGTCGTTGCCTTCGATCAGGGCCGTGCAATGCTCCACCCAGTCGCCCGTGTTGCAATAAACAAAGCCGTCCCGCTCGACAATCTTCGGCGTATGAAGGTGTCCGCAGATCACGCCGTCGCAGCCTTTGCGGCGAGCGTAGTCGCTGAGCGAGCGTTCGTAACGGCTCAGAAACCTCACGACTCGCTTCACCACTCGCTTTCCGGCCGAGCACAGATGGTAGGGGCTCTTCCCCTTCCGCCGTAGGAGCAGGCTCAGCCAACGGTTGGCCGATAGGCACGTGTTGTAAAACACGCTTAACCACACGGAAATCCACTGAGCGGACGTTTCAAAGACGTCGAACATGTCGCCGTGCGTGACGACAAACCGGCGCCCGTCGGCCGCCTCAAAGACAAATTCGTCCGCGATCTCGACGAAGTCGAACCGCTCGGTCACGAACCGCAGGCCGCTCTTATTTCGCAGGAAGGCGTCGTGATTGCCGGGCGTGTAATAAAGCTGGGTGCCCTGATCGGCCATCTCTGACAGACGCCGCAACACGTCGGTGCACGCTTCCGACCAACCCGAACGGCTGCCCAAAGCCCAGCCGTCGATGATGTCGCCGACCAAATAAAGCGACTGAGGCCGGAGGTCCTCTAAAAAGCGGATGAGTTGGAGACCCTGCGAGTGCTTGTGGCCTAAGTGGACGTCACTGATAAAGACCGTCCGAACGCCGCCGACCCCCCATCCCTGGTTCGTTGGCATGGCATCACGCTCCGTTTTGTAGTCGAGTCGGGTTCACCTTTCCTACAAACGTCCCACCGAGGAACTCCCACAGCGGGACAATCCTTTTTATCGTCCGAATTCTCGCTGACAGATGTTCGGGACGCGTTAAGACGCCCTGAAAAATCCATGCAGGCAGGGGCTTGCCCCTGCACCCGGTGCGGTTCACGCCGATTGAGAATACGCTGCTTGCCGCGGCTGGCTGGAGCTGGATCCGAAGAAGCCGCTCGCGGAGTAAGCGGTTGTTGCCGCTTCGGAAGATTTTCCGTGCCCAGCTTCCGAAGGGAGCGGCAGACAATATCCCCCCTCAAGGGCCGCGGCGCGTTGGTCGCTGACGTCCCGAAAGGCTGTCCTCCTGATAATCGTGCGCCGAAATCCGCGGCCCGAAATCCACCCTTCGATTGGAGCGCGCGGCGCAGAATCGCCTCTGGATGTGTCGGCCGGATATACTCAGGGTCGCGGGCGCCGAGTCGTCTGACGAAGATCGTCGGATTTCGATCGACAGCATTTTCCAAGTCACCTGAGCATTCTATTGGGGAGCGCAAGGGATGGCTGATCCCACAACTCCCAATCCGCCCGATCTCCCTGCCCCCGAGGCGGGATCCGGGCCCCCGTTGCTCTTTGAGTTTTCGGCGGAGGCGTCGCGCTCCGACACTTATGTGCCTGGAGCGGTCACCGGACCTGCGATCACGCGGACTACCAGTGCCCCGCCCGTTGCCTTCGGCCGATACCAAGTGCGGAAAGCCTTGGGGGAGGGGGGCTTCGGCGCAGTGTATCTCGGCCATGACACCCAGCTCGACCGGTCCGTGGCGATCAAGGTCTTCCGCGGGGGCTCCGACGCACCGCCTGCCGAGGCCGATCGCTTGCTGCATGAGGCTCGCCGGCTTGCGCGGCTGCGACATTCGGGGATCGTCGCAGTGCACGATGTCGGAACGCAGGATGGCCAGGTCTTCATCGTCTCGGACTATCTCGACGGCCACGATCTGGCTCGCTGGTTGAAACGCAATTCGCCGGGCTGGCAACAAACCGTGGCGCTTGTTAGCGCCGTGGCCGATGCGCTCGCTCACGCACATGCCCAGTCCACGATTCATCGCGATGTGAAACCGGCCAACATCATCCTGACCTCCGGCGGCGCCCCCGTGCTGGTCGACTTCGGCCTCGCGATTGACGACTCGTCGGCTGGCGGCGGCGAACTGGGAATTGTTTCCGGCACACCGGCCTACATGGCGCCCGAGCAGGTCGCCGGAACGGCCCATCGAATTGACGGCCGCACCGACATCTACAGCCTGGGAGTAGTCCTCTACGAGATGCTCTGCGGACGCATTCCGTTCAGGGCGGAGAAGTCCCACGAGCTTCTGCGGCAGGTGCGCGACGATGACCCACAGCCTCCCCGCCAGATCGCGCGAGAGATTCCGCCCGAGTTGGAACGCATCTGCCTCAAGGCGCTCGCTAAGAAAATGCAGGACCGTTATACGACCGCGGCCGACTTTGCCGAAGAGCTGCGGGGGGTTCTCCTGACGGCTTCGGAATCCGCGACGTCGCCGTCATCGTTACGAATGCCGGCGGGTCGACAATCGGCGACCGGAATGCCTGCGGGGGTGTCGTACAGAGATACTTCGCGGCACGAGTCACAGACGCTGTCCTCGTCCCGGCGCCGCATCCGAGAGGCCGAGCGCCGCCAGGTAACGGTTTTGGTCTGCGCCTCCGAGTTGTTCGAGTCCGAAGGGTACCTGGAAATCGCGGATGCCGAAGACCAGGCGAAAATGTTGCAGATGTTCGAGCGGGTCTGCGAGCGGGCCGTGCGCGGGCTCGATGGGACCGTCGTGCAATGCAGCGAACAGGGCTTCCTGGCTTGCTTCGGCTATCCGGTCGCGTACGAGGACGCCGCCCGTCGCTCCGCTCGGGCCGGCCTCCGTATGCTCGATGAGCTGAAAGATCTCGGCGATCAACTCCTCCACAAACACCGGCTGGAACTGAATCCGTGGGTCGGCATTCACACGGGGCCGGCCATCGTCGAGACAAAGGGCGACACAGTCTCGCTCGTGGGCGAGGCGCGAAATGCGGCGCTCCGCCTGGGTGACGTCGCCGTGCCCGGCCAGCTCATTTGCACGGAGGACACCCACCGGCTGTTTCGCGGTCGCTTTCGATGCGTCAGCCTGGGCCAAAAAAAAATCAAGGGCGTGGCTCAATCGGTCCAGCTCTTCCAGGTGGAAGGAATTGCTTGGGCCGGCAGCTTGATCGAAGCTTCGGCTCCGACCGAACTCTCGCCGCTAACGGGCCGTGATCAAGAGACGAGCTTACTCAAAGATCGCTGGGAGCAGGCTACCGAGGGCATGGGGCAAATCGTGCTGCTCATCGGCGAGCCGGGCCTCGGAAAATCCCGGCTGGTCTACACGCTCAAGGAACATGTCCTCGGTCAGGTCGTCGAAGATGAGACCGACTCGCCCGTGATCGAATGGCGCTGCTCGCCCCAGTTCCAGAACACGGGCCTGTATCCGGCCATCGACTTTTTCGAGCGAGCCCTGGAGTTTAGCGGAGAGAACTTGCCGCAGGAGCGGTTCGACCGGCTGGTCCGCTACCTGGCTCAATATGAACTGGCCCGGCCGGACACTGTGCCGCTGTGGTCGTCGCTGCTGTCGCTACCAACTACGGACCGCTTCCCTCCGCTTGCGTTGTCCCCACCCCGGCAGCGCGAAGAGACCTTCCGGGCGATGGTCGAGTGGCTGCGGATGCGCGCCGTGCAGCGGCCGATTCTGTTCATTGTCGAGGACTTGCACTGGATGGATGCCTCGACGCTGGAATTCCTAGAGCAATTCATCGCCGAGGGTCTGCACGACCGAATCCTCACTGTGCTGACCTTCCGCCCCGAGTTCAAGACGCCCTGGCCGTCGGTCGCCCACCAGACCAGCCTGGCCCTGAACCGCCTGACGCGCCGTCAGGCGGGTGAGTTGATGCGGAAGAAGTCGGGGGGCGCGCTCTCGGAGGCGCTCATCGAGCAAGTCTACGACCGCACGGGCGGCGCGCCGCTGTTCGTAGAGGAGTTCACGAAGATGGTGCAGGAGTCCGGCGCGCCGGCAGGAGCGCGCGAGGGCGGCGCGCCGGCGACGGTCCTTCCAGCGCACCAAATTCCCGCGACGCTGCAAGATCTCATGAACGCGCGCCTAGACCGAATGGAAGGCGAGCAGGAAGTGGCTCAGCTTGCCGCCACGCTCGGCCGAGAGTTCAGCCATGAGCTGCTCTCCGTTGTCGCGAATATGGACGAAGCGGACCTCCAATCCGAGCTCGATAAATTGGTGCGAGCGGAGATCCTGTTCCGGAAAGGACGACCGCCCGGGGGTACCTACCTCTTCAAGCACGCTCTGCTCGAAGACGCCTTGTACAACTCGCTGGTGAAGAGCAAGCGACAGGAGTTCCACCGGCGCGCCGCCCTGGCGCTGGAGATCCAGTTCCCGCAGACCGCCGAGCACCGACCGGAATTGCTGGCACACCATTTTACGGAAGCGGGCCTCGCCGAGAAGGGGATCGACTACTGGCTGCAAGCGGGGTTGCGATCGAAGGAGCGGTCGGCGGACGTCGAAGCGATTGGCCACCTGACAAAAGGTCTCGCACTGTTAAATACGCTTGAGGAGACTCCCGAGCGCGATGCCCGCGAATTGCAGTTCCTCACCACGCTCGGCCCCGCCTACATCGCGGTGCGCGGTTACGCTGCGCCCGAGGTTGGGCCGGTCCTGCTGCGTGCGCGCGAACTCTGCCAACGGATCGGAGATCCGAAACAGTTGTTCGGGATCATGCTGGGCATGTGGGAGTGGCGACTCGTGCGCGGCGATCTGCGGCTGGCCGTGGACCTGGCCGCCGACGGAATCGCGCTTGCAGAAAGCATGAACGACCCCGGCATGCTCATGGAGGCCTTGTTCATGCCGGGCGCCACAATGTTCTATCGCGGTCAATTTGCCGGCGCCCGTGCTTGCTGCGAGAAGGCCTTGGCCGCCTACGACGACCGCGAGCGCACCAAGTTCTGGACCGCCTACACCGGCCACAACGCGGGCGTAACGCACCGTAACTATCTCTCGCTGGCATTGTGGCACCTTGGCTACCCCGACCAGGCCCTCAAAATTGATCGCGAAGCGCGTGAGCTGGCTCGAACGATCGGGCACGCGTACAGCCTGGGCCATGCCGTGGACTTTACGGCGTATCTCTCCCTCTATTGCCGGCTGGGAACCGAGGTCCAAACGGCCGCCGACGAAGAGATGACACTCGGGGCCGAACAGGGATTTCAGCTTTGGCATGCGTTGGGCACGTTGCACAAGGGGGCGGGGCGGCTGCTGCAAGGGCGGCGAGAGGAGGCGCTGACGCTTCTGGTCAACGGGTTCGCTGCCTTCCGAGCCACCGGTGCGGAAGTCCGCGCTCCCTCTTACCTCGCAATGTTGGGAGATGCATATACGCAGTGTGCGCGCTTCGAGGAGGCGCACAAGACGCTCGACGAAGCGCTGGCCGTTGCCGAGAAAAACGACGATCGTTGCCACGAGGCGGAACCCTACCGCCTCAAGGGCGAACTCGTGCTGGCCGAGTCGCCCGACCAGACCGGCACCGCCGAGGATTACTTCCGCCAGGCCCTCGACACGGCCCGCCGACTGCAGAGCCGGGCGTGGGAACTGCGGGCCACGATAAGTCTCGCGCGGCTCTGGCAGCGACAAGGGCGCCGTGAAGAGGCGCGCGACGCCCTCTGGGACATCTACGGCGCGTACTCGGAAGGATTTACGACGCCGGATCTCGTGGATGCCGCAGCGCTGCTCGAATCTCTGTCCTGAGCCGGAGCCAAGTGCCGGTGGAGGTCGGGCGCGGACGCCAGTTCGGAGTCTAACGCCGGGAGATGGAAACAAGAGGGGAGGACGCAGATGAAAAAAGCTGACCTCGCCGGTCCTCTTCCAGAGTGTAGGGATTGTGAGCGGGCGCGTTTGGTCCGGGGATTGCTTGGGGCATCACGCCCCCTGGCGATAAGGATCGCGGATTCGTAGAGAACCAACCGACTCGGCGGCCGCCATCTGGCCGAAATCGAGCCAATTGCGCTCGAAAATCAGAGCGATCGAACGCTTTTTTGAAATGGACCACGCCGCACCGCGCGAAGGACCCGCCGGTTTCGACCGTGCTTCTTGGCCATCAATGTGGACGGAAAATGACCGCGCGCAAGTGTGTCACCCGCAGATTTCTTTTGGCCCGGCCCGATTCGCGTCGCTGGCTCGCCGCCAATCGCGAATCAAAACTATCAGTACAACGTGGCGCTGACGCGGAACGAAACGCGAACGCGGAACGTCACGGTTTGTGAGATGGTTCCGACGCCCGAGAACTATCAGTACAACGTCACGCTCACTCGCAACGAAACGCGGACGCGGACGGTTCCGGTTTGCGAAATGGTTCCAACGCAACAAACGTATCAATACAACGTCTCGCTGACGCGGAACGAAACGCGGACGCGGAACGTCACCGTTTCTGCGAGATGGTTCCGACACCGGAAACGTATCAGTACAACGTCACGCTGACCCGGAACGAGACACGAACACGGACGGTCCCGGTTTTTGAATACGTCAACCAGCAACAGACGCGGACGGTCAACTTTATGGTTTCGGTGCCGCGTCAGAAAACCGAGACGTATTCCGAGATGGTCTGCCGCATCGTCCCGCGAAAGCAGATGCAGAAGTACACCGTTTGCGTGCCCGTGAGCGTGTCGAAGAGCGTTCCCGTGCAGGTTTGCAAGATGGTGCCGCAGAAAGTGCAGGTGCAAGTGCCGGTTGGGCCGAACTGTCCGACGTGCACGACGTGCGCGAGTTGCGGAGGCTGAAACGGGGGTTGAGTCGTCTCGATCTTCGAGCGATTGGGGCCAGCGGGAAGTCATCGAAGCGACAGCGTCGCAGCCACGGTTTGCCCGAGCGTCACGGATCCGAAATCAGTCCGCGGCCTTCGCGTGAGCCGTGGCTGTTTTTGGTGCTGTCGAATTCCGCCCGCGTACAATAAATGGATGTTTCGGAGCGTTTGCTCCACAATATTGGCGTGTGCGTCGCGAATTTCTCGTGCCGCGGTGTTTTCGATTGTGCCGCTTGGCACTTGATTCCAACACCTAATTTCAAGGGGAACTGAACATGTCGCGAAGTCTTCTTGGGGCCGTCTGCGTCTTCGTCTTCTGCACCGTGCTGACTGCGGTCGGACAGCAAAAAGATTCTGACTCGTTCGGTGACAAAGTCGATCGGGGGCTCCGGCAGGCGGAATCGAAGCTCCGCGAGACGTGGGGGGACATCAAACGGGCGACGCACCGTATGACCGTGCAGGGACGGGTTTACGCGCGATTGTATTGGGACAAGTCGCTTGCCGATGCGCCGTTTCAGGTGGAGACAAAGAACGGAGGCGTCGTCGTGTTGAAGGGCAGTGTTCCCAGCGCCGAAGCCAAGCACCGCGCCGTGGAGTTGGCCCAATCGACCGTCGGTGTCAATGACACAGTCGATGAGCTGGGGATCGCGCCCAACAAGACCAGGTAACGCCCGCGCTAACCCGGACCTTCGCTTCGAAACACACGAAGCGAGGACACAATCGTCCCCGCTTCGTGAGAAAGGGCCGCCCCGGCACAAAGGGCAGGCTAGAGAACGGTCGCCGGCGGTTACGTCAGCGCGTTCTTGACCGTATTGAATTTCGCGTTGGCGTTGGTGCCGACCGCCTGAATGGCCGTGAGGCAGACCACGATGATCAAGGCCAGCATGACCGCGTACTCGACCGCAGTCGGGCCGTCTTCAGAGATCAGGAACCGCTTGAGGCTGTTGGCGACGTTTTTCATGGTTGCTCTCTCTTGTCGTGTGTTGCGTAGTGTGTCGTTCAAACCAACGAATCCGAACATCGCAAGCCTAGGTCACAAATCGTGCGAGTCAATCGCGCGAAGAGCAGCCGCGTGTGTGGCTTCGATCCTGACTTCGCACGGCGCCGGCGTTTGACACAGTTTGGTTTCGCTATGATGCCCAGGTGAGACTGTTGCCGCGACGCAACATCACTCCGCCACGGGCTCTCGAAGCATCACCGTCGCGATTAAGAGCGAAATTGCGATCTCGACTCGCCTGCCGCCGAGAGATGATTACAACACTTTGATCAGTCGATCAAAGTTTGTCAGAGCGAAGACTTCCCGGACCTCTCTTGAAGCGTTCTCGACCGAGACCTCAACGCCTCTTTTCAAGACCGATGCCATCAGTCCCAGAAAGCCGCTGGGGACGGCGCTCACCCCGGAGAGGTCGAAGCAGAGCTCGTTGCACCGGCTCGTCGCAATGAGTTCGGAGATCTCTGTGAGGTATTGTCCGAGAACGTGTTCGGGGCGAAGGTCTCCGCCGCCAAACCCCAGAACGGTTCGCGGCCCGCGCTCCACAATCAGCAGACGACTGCGGGCCCTTTTCTCGACGATTCCAAAAAGGGCGGTATCGGAGTCGGGGAGCGCATTCTTTCCCGCGCCAGCTGTACCAAACGACTCGACGGCCAGGTCCCGGGAGGCATGGATCGGCCACAGCGAACTGAGCCTCGAGCGTTCGAGCACCTGCCGCCCAGTCGCCGTCACGTTGCAAAGCGCCATCGCGGCGCCTTGATCGCGGGCCTGCTTCCAGGTCAGACACAGCGTCCCGAGCATCAGCGACCCGAAAGCTTCCAGGGCCGAGAGGTCGAAGATCACTTCCCGCACGTTGGAGTTCCGCATCCGATCGATAAATGCGGAGCGTTCCTTGGCCAACTCTACGCCGGTCAAGCTGGCGACGTTTCGGCTTGGAACGACGAACAGCGTCTGATCCACAACGTGTGTCGCAAAGTATTTCGAACCTTCCGCAGTCACGCCAAGTCTCCTCGCACCGCGGGTCGGTCAGCGCACGTCCAATGCCAACATCGACAGGTCGTCGCGCAAAGGGCCGCCGTCGCGCCACTCGATCGTGGCCGCGAAGACACGCTCCAGGCATTGATCGAGCGATTTGTGGCGGCTGTCTCGTAAGACCTCCGACAGCCGGTCTAGTCCGAATTCGGTGCGCGTTTTGTTACGCAGCTCAACAATGCCGTCGCTGTAAACGCACAGCCGGTCCCCCACTTTCAGGTCGATGGTCCGCTCTTCGAAGGGTTCGTAGCCGGCCTCGCCGGGCTGGAAGATTCCAATCGGCAAGCCGCTCGACTCGAGCGCCCTGATCTCTCCGTCAGCGGTCAAGTGAAGCGGAGCGGGATGACCCGTCGAGACGTAGCGGCAAGTACGCTTGGCGCGATCTAAAACCGCGTAGAAGATCGTGAAGTACTGTGCGACAGCAAGATCGAACGTGAAGTGCCGGTTCAATCGTTCGGCCACGTCTCGCGGAGCGGCCGCGAAATAGCCGGGCTCGCTTTCGCTGAGTCGCAGACGATTGGGGCGATTGACGACGCTGGTGTCTTCCTGGCTCGGTTCGAGGAGGTGGTTGACCGCAACAGACATGAGCGCCGCCTGGACCCCATGTCCGCTGACATCCAACACGTAAAAGCCGATCTGGTTTTCGCTCAAAGCCATGATGTTCAGGTTATCTCCGCCCAGTTGCTCGCACGGCTCGTACCTCCAGGCGAATTCGTAGTTTTCAAATGTGGGAGTGCGGGCAGGCAGAAGGGATCGTTGAACTTTCGCGGCCATTTCCAGATCTCGGCGAAGCTGGGCGTTGACCTGTTCCAGTCGCAGGTTCGACTCTTCGAGCGATTCCGCGGTCCGCTTCAGAATCACGTGCGTGCCGACGCGGGCCAGCAGCACCTCGACGTCGATCGGCTTGGTGACATAGTCATTCGCACCCTCCCGTAGCGCATCGACCACATCCTGCGGCGAGTCCAACGACGTCACCATAATGACAGGCAGCTGCGCGCGAGATCGGTGTTGCCGTGTTTCTCTGAGAACCTGCCTGCCGTCGACGCCCGGCATCATGATGTCGAGCAGAATCAGGTCGTAGGAACCTTTGCGGATCAGCTCGAGGGCGTGTTGGCTGTCCGTGGTCGCGTCGACCCGATAACCCCGTCGCTCAAGACGTGGACAGATAATGTCCAGGTTGAACGAATCGTCATCAACGACCAATAATGAGCCGAGCGTCTGTTTCATAGCGCGACTCCCGCCCGCTCTCGGCGCAGACCTTTGCCGCGTCGGCACCCGGATCGAGAGCTGGGCCGTCTTTGGCCACTTGGTTGAGGCATCCGAGAGCACGAGAAGCGCACTGCATGCGTAGTCGGCGCTGTAACCAATGCAAGCCATGTGCCAGAGCAACGGGCCAAAACGGAATTGCCAACCGTTGAGCGGGCTGCGGTTGACCGGCTCTGCTAGAATGTGTTTCGCTTACGGCAGCCCAGGATCGATTTTGGCCACCCCGTGCTTGGCAGGAACCCATGTCCGTTGATCCCCAGGTGATCCGATCGGAGCGGCACCGAGAGATCGGCGACCTGCTCCAAGAAAATGTCGGCATTGTAATCGACCGCTGGAGCCGGCGTGCCGTTGCAGAGCAGCCCACGGCGGCGCGAGTTCACCACGACGTGCTGCTGGATCATTTGCACGCGCTGCTCAAGACCTTGGGGCACAGTCTCAAAGAGTCTCACCACGAGGAGACCGATCAGCATCGCATTCCCGCGTTGATTCACGGGGAACATCGCTGGGAAACCGGATGGTCCTTACCCGAAGTTGTCCGCGACTTTCAGATTCTGCGTTTGGTGATTCTCGATTTTCTCGAAGAGGAACTGGACCGGCCGCTAAGCGGGCGCGAGATGCAAGCGATCGGCCTGGTGCTCGATGAATCCATCGCGGCCAGCATTACGAGCTACGTCAGCGGACGCGACGCTGCAATCAAAGAGGCCGAAGCGGCCCGCGCCGAACAGGACAAGGAGATTCAGCGACGGCTCGCGGAACAAGCCGCCGCTCTGCAGGAGGCCGACCGGCGCAAGAACGAGTTTCTGGCGATGCTCTCCCACGAGCTGCGAAACCCGCTCGCGCCGATTCGCAACGCGGCGCAGATCCTGGGTTTGCAGGAATCCGCCAGCAGCGAGTTGCAGTGGCTGCGCGAGGTCATCGAACGGCAGGTCCTGCAGCTCAACCGGATGGTTGACGACCTGCTCGACGTCTCGCGAATCACCCAGGGAAAATTCAAGCTCGATCAAGAGCCCGTGCAGTTGGCCACGGTTATCGCCGCGGCCCTCGAGTCGAGTGGATCAATCATCACGGCACGACAGCATCGTTTGCACGTGGATTGTGCGCCCGAAGGTTTGTGGGTCCACGGGGACTTATCGCGCCTGATCCAAGTTGTCGCCAATTTGCTCAACAACGCGGCCAAGTACACCGAGGTAGGGGGCGAGATCTGGCTCAGTCTGAAACGCGAGGGGGAAGAGGCCGTGGTTGCCGTTCGCGACACGGGGATCGGCATTCCCCCTGGTTTGCTGGCCCACATTTTCGAGCCGTTCATTCAGGAAGACCGGTTGCCCGATCGCGCGAATGGAGGCCTGGGGATCGGTCTGGCTCTCGTGCGTAGCCTGGTCGACCTGCACGGAGGCCGTGTCCAAGCCTTCAGCGACGGACGTGGTCAGGGCAGCCAATTCGTGGTCCATTTGCCGCTCATGCTGGATGGTCTGCCGTCAACGGGGGAGGCCGCTACTGTATCGGCTGTCCATCCTGCCGCGAGCCGGCGGATCCTCGTCGTAGACGACTCGGTCGACAGCGCGGAGTCGCTGGCCAAAGTGCTGCGCGTCTTGGGGCACGTCGTTCATACGGCGTACGACGGGCAGTCAGCGCTCGAAGCCGCGAGACTCAACGCGCCGGATATCGTGATGCTCGATATCGGAATGCCGCGAATGGATGGTTTCGAGGTCGCCCGTCGGATGAGAAATGACCCGGCATTGAAAGACGTCTTCCTGGTCGCGTTGACGGGGTATGGCCAGGATGAAGATCGGCGACATTCGCAGAAATCGGGCTTCAACGCGCATTTAGTCAAGCCCGTGTTGCTCGACCATTTGCGGGGCGTGCTCGAGAACGCCGCGGCTCCGAGCGGAACCAAGAACGCCCCCACACCCCAGTGAAGTCGCCGCTACCGTCTGGCAACCGGCCCCTGCGCGCCGAGTGACTCGCTCTGGCCGTCTGGTCCACCACATTCCGCCGCACAGCGCTTGCGCGGCTTCTCAACGGGCCGCTGCTTGTGGCCCGCCGGTCGACGCCCGGCAAGAGTGATGCTGCGATGCAACATCACGTTGCCACGGGTTATCAAATCATCTCCAACCATCAAATTGCGCCCTGAGGGTCGAAATTGTGTCGCATCGCACAATCTGCAAACTACGCTTTGAACGGAGGGAACTTGGTTAACAATTCCTGAGTTCCAGGCGCCCCTCTGAAAACATTTCAGCATTGTTCGGGCATCACAGACCGAACGCACACACTTCCAGACAATCAATTGCGTTTTCGACTGGGCTGACTTTCGGCCCAAAAATCTGCGGACTCTTAAACCATCACACAGCTGCGTTTCCTGTCAAAGACGAGGCAAGCCATGAGAATTCGCCCAGTGAAATTGCGTTTCCCAAAATTTCAGGCGGTGATCGTCTGCGGTGCTCTGGGTGTTATCGTCGTGGCGACGCAGGTGTCGGCCGACAACCAGAACAACAACGGCCCGCAGC
>DASZIA010000558.1:0-2607 GCA_035949535.1 Planctomycetaceae bacterium
AAGCAGGTCATGAAGTCCTGCATCCGCTTGAGCACGCGTAAGCGGACGGCCGGGTCGCTCTCCCGCATGGCCTTTTCGAGGTTGCACAGATCTTGATTGCGGATCAGCCAGCGATCGGGAATTTTGCGGTCGCGGGCCAGCTTCCAAAATGTGTCGAGGAATTGGCCCGATTTTTCGGTGAACGCCATCAGCCGCTTCTGATCGACGTGAAACACGTCGAGGTCCCGGATGTTGACCGAGGTTCGATAGTCCCACCAACTGCGGGCTCCGGTGCGGACCGCGGCCAGATAATGAGCGGAGGCCAGCTGCGTCCCGAAGTCGAACGCGTCAGCGGTCAGCAGCGTGCCAAGCGTGTTGTGGTACTTGTCCTCGAGCACCAGACGCTCGCGATCGGACAGCCGGATCTCGCTGATCTCGACCAGCACGCCCGTATAGAGCTTGATCACTTCCTGGTCGGCAATTCCGTTGAGGTCGACGTTGTTGAGGATCTTCTCTTGCTCTTCGACCAGCACGCGGAGCGTGGGCGTTTTCTGGATGCGGTAGAACGACGCCCGGCAATAGTTGAGCGTCACGGCGGTTGATCGGCGAACCCCCTCGTCGTCTTTGCAATCCCTGGTGGGCGCGTCCTTGCCTGATTCTTTGACCCCGATCGCTTTGGCGCCCGCCTCTTTGCCGGCCGTTTCTTTCGCCGCAAGCGTCGCCTTGGTCGCGCCGCCGGGCGCCGACCAAGCCGGTCGCGAGACCCCCAGTACGACTTCAAGAATCAGCAGAGCGAGGCCAAGAACTGAACGCAGCCGGACGCCCGTCTGCATCATGCACCACGACGCACAGCGTGCGGACGCACCGAGCACTCGCGAACTGCGCATCGAACGACTGCGAACCGAAAATTTGCCCATCTGCCCCTCCGCGAACGAGAAATTGGCCCTGACCGGGTCGACATCCGACAACTCGCCTCCGCGGCCATCATCGAAGCACGACGCGCGGAACAGCGAAGAAACAGCCGAGCCGGTTTTCCATTCTATTTCGCGCCGCGGCAAAGAGAGCCGGGCAGCGGGGTACTCCGCCCCACATGAGGCGACGCAACGTCTGTTCCAACGATCGGGAAAAGCGTGACGACGAGGAAAGGTCGGGCGGCGAACGTCCGCGAGGCGTTGCTTAGCCACGAGCCGATCAGCACTTGGGGCGACGGCGCCACCGATCTGTCACGACGTGCAAGATTTTCGCCGTCGGTTCAAAGTACCCAATCGCGCCGCCGGCGCCGGCAATTCTTACATCGCGTCACAACACTTCGCGCGCGACTCAACGCGGAACCTCAGACGACTTTTGGAGTCGCGCACGTCGCTAAGCGGGCGATTCAGTGCTCAAACTCGGTTGCGTTCCCGGCACGTTTCAGGCGACTCGACGGAGATGCGTCGACTCTCCGCTCTCACTGGCGAGACAGCCCAAAGCTCGGGCGATTCCGCGGACGACAAGTTCCTGGCGCTCGGCTCCAAGCTCGGGAAAGACAGGCAGCGAAAGCACTTCCGCTGCCGCAACTTCAGAGGCCGGCAGATCGCCCTGTTTGTATCCCAGGAAGGCAAAGCATTCCTGCAGGTGCAGCGGAATCGGATAGTAAATCGCCGCCCCGATCTGCTGAGACCGCAACGAGGCAAGCACCGCATCGCGACGGCCGTGCTTGACCCGAATTGTGAATTGATTGTAGACGTGCCGGCAGTCGGGAAGCTCTCGAGGCAGCACAACGTGATCGAGGAGGTCGTACTTTTCAAACAGCGCGGGATAACGTTTGGCGTTGGCTCGGCGGGCCTCCGTCCAGCGGCCGAGGTGGCCGAGCTTCACGCGGAGCACGGCGGCCTGCAATGCGTCGAGCCGACTGTTCAGGCCGACCTCGACGTGACGGTAAGCTCCGACGTCGCCATGCACGCGCAGCAGCCGCAGGCGGCGGCTCAGTTCGGGATCATCCGTCGTCAGGAGTCCGCCGTCACCCGCCCCGCCGAGATTCTTGGTTGGGAAGAAGCTGAAACAGCCGATCGTTCCCAGCACGCCCGCGCGGCGGCCCCGATACTCGGCGCCGATCGATTGGCACGCATCTTCGATGATGGTCAGGCCGTGTTGCACGGCAATCCGCCACAAGGGCTCCATCAGCGAGCATTGACCGAACAGGTGCACCGGCAGGATGGCCCGGGTTTTTGGGGTGATGGCCCGCGCGATTTGGTCCGGGTCGATGTTCATGCTCACCGGATCGATATCGACAAACACCGGCCGCGCGCCGACGCGATGGATGCATCCTGCCGTCGCAAAAAAGCTGAACGGCGACGTCACGACCTCGTCGCCGGGCCCGATCCCGAGGGCCATCAGCGCCAACAGCAACGCGTCAGTTCCCGAGGCGCAGCTGATCGCGTCGTTGGCGTCGCAATATTGAGCGCATTCGGTCTCGAATTGGGCGACTTCCTCGCCGAGCACGAACAGCTGCGAGGCAAACACGCGATCGACCGCATCGCGAACTTCACCCGCGATAGTTTGATGCTGGGCGACCAGATCGATGAACGGGACAGGCGTGCTTGACGAGTGCGCAGACTGTGAGACAGGCAGGACGGCCATGCAGCAGCT
>DASZIA010000559.1:0-4416 GCA_035949535.1 Planctomycetaceae bacterium
CAATTGAGCTACGCTAGCGGGCCTGGCTCCTGCGACAAGCTGCTCAATATAGCATGCAACATGTGTGTTGCAAGGGAGAAACGACGCCGCCGGGATCCCGGCCCGGCAACCCTTTCTCGACTGAGGCCGCCGCAGAAAATCCGACCGGCGGCTTGTGTCGGTTGTGCCCACAAGTCGCCGGTTCGGCTGATTCTTTGCGTTCGGTTGAGTTTTCGCCCGCTCGCCCGACCGATGGTCCGCCTATGACCACTCGGCCCATGCGCGAGCAGTGCAACTCACGTCCCGGCTATTCGCCGGGGATCTCCAGCCTGTCGTCCTGGGCGATCTTTCGCAGCTTCCGCAGCGCCCGGGCCTCAAGCTGGCGAATCCGCTCCTTGGTAACCCCCAGCTTCGTCCCCACTTGCTCGAGCGTTTGGGGCTCGGCCCCTTGGCTCAAGCCGTAGCGGAACATGATGATGTCCTTTTCCCGCTCATCGAGCTGGTCCAGGATCTCCATGATCATCTGCCGCTGCCGCTGGTTGACCAACTCCTCGCGGAACTGGTCGCCCCGGTGCTCGGTCGAGTGCTGGAAGACCTCGTCCTTCCCCGTGCGAAACCGTTCCAACAAGCTGTGCTCGGCCGGGATCGACCGCGCGAAATTCTTCATGATGGCCCACGTGGCGTACGTCGAGAACTTGTTCCCCTTCGTGTAATCGAATTTCTCGATCGCCCGAATCAAGGACATGTTTCCGTCGCTGACCATCTCGAAGAAGTTGCTCGTCGGCTTGATGTGCCGCTTGGCGATTGAAACCACCAGCCGCAGGTTGCTGCGAATCAGGAAGTTTTTGATCTCCACCGCCTGATCGAGAAGCCGTTCAATCGCGTCCATGTCTTTGGTGTGCGGACGCGTCTTGTTGAGCTTCTCCCGCAGACGGGACGCCTTGAACTTCAAGTAGTTCATCTTCCGGAAGTAATAGGCTTCCTGCTCGCGGTTCAAGAGCGGGATCGAATACAAGCTCGCCAGGTAGGGAGGCAACCCCGGAGGCGCCTTGACGCGTCCCTCGAACCGAGCGGTCTCAGGCGGCGGCCCGAGGATCATCGTCTCCGCCTGCGGCTTATGGAATTCCGGACTGTCCATGAACTCGATCGGCTGATCGAGCAAACGGTGAGCCCGCATTTCCGAGATGATGCGGTAAACGCTGGCCTTGGTGCGACAATATTGACGCGCAAGCCGAGCGGCCGGAACGCCTCGCCGGCTGCTCCGGTAGATTTCCTTCTTCTGCTCGTCGGACAACGGTGTCGAAGCAAAGGGGAACACGGCGCTCTCCGGGTGCTCACGATCGTGATTCTTGAGCGTGTACCGAATCGTCTCGGGTGAACGTCTCAGTTTTCGTGCCAATCGACGGGCAACCTCAGACGGACATCCGCCGTACCGAGCCAACCGCCGAGCCCGCTCAACAATTTCCTCCCGCTCCCACGGAGACAGCTGGCTGAACCGACTGCTCCGACGAACCTCGTCAGCATGCCGTTGGACAAACGTGTCGACGCTCGACTTCAAAAATCCGATCCGCTTCCGCTTGCCAAACTTGAACCGGCGGCTGATCAATCCCCGATCCCGCCACCGATCCACCGTCTTAGTCGAGACGTTGAACCGCCGACTGATCTCGTCAACGGTCAACACCGGCTCATCAACGTTCAAGACGTCCAAGTCGGAGCTGTCGGACAGATCTTCTACGAAGCACCGCAAATCATGGACCGCGTCCTCGCCTTGAATGACGAGGTCGGGATACATCTCGGGACGAAATGTCGTAACCCGCTCGCAAATCTCGTGATACGGGTACGACCTGGTCGGATCGAGCTCGCGCACCAGTCGCTCAGCTCGCCTAATCTGCGTCAGCCGCACATCGCGCGGCGCGTATCGGACTTGTTGATCCGTCAACTGTTTCATGACGGGGTGGCAATATCGCGACGCTTTCATCACGCCCTCCCCCCATTGTGCCAATCTTATGATTCGCTCGAGCTTTAACTGCTCCGGGTGCAAAATTTTTGGCTCAAACGGTTTATGACTTAAACGACTCTAAAAACTTGACTTAACAGGGGTCGGCCTGCCCCGGATCCCGACCCGCTTATGCCCTAGCTGTAATTACGCAGAACTTAGATGCAACTTGAACAAAAAAGTTCGCATGCAAACGAATTTCGGAAAATACCTATACCGTAAAGTGTACAAATGTATCAATTACGTGCTGGCCTGTCCAGGTCGATTTCAAGGTCAGCATGGCGCGGCGGGGCACCGGCTCGCCCTAACCAACTGGCAGCAGAGCACGAAGCGAGCCACGGTGCTCGCTTGGAATCACCAGGACGTCGACTCACTTCGGGAAGAGAGACGTGCCCCAATCGCGCCCCTAATATTTAAGACGTCGAAAAGCGCGCGATTGATCTCGAAAAACTGGCGAGTCGACTCCGGATTTGAGCGAATCCTCGCCGAGAGTGATCGGCGTCAGGCGGGAACACCCCGGACTCGCAGCAGACTGGAAATGGCCACGATCGTGAAGGCGACGATGATCAGCACAAACAGCCAAGTCTTTCGCTTCTGTCGCAGCCCCTCAAATGCGGCGGAGCGGCCCACGAGCGCCTCGGCCAGAAAGAAGACGCCGAACGCGGCCAGGATCTTCATCCCCATCAGCATGTGATACCGCTTGTCGTGCTGATGCTGGGGGAGGGCGACTACCAGGTAGTTGTAGAAACCTGTCACGAGGAACAGAACGATGCCCGCGCGGACGAATTTCCGCCAGTTCGCCGTCACGAGGTCCCGCAATCGGTCGTGTTCCGCCGGCGGAAGCTGCTCGGCGTTGGGCGTTAACACAAAGCGGATGAAGACGGTTCCGCCCACCAGTACGATTGCCGTCGAGATATGCAACCACCGCGAGAGGAAATTGATGAGATCGATCGATTCCATGAGTGCGGCCCTGTGAGCACTTCCGAAATTTGGTTCCAACATGATAGCGTCGTCGGTCGGCCGAGTCGCCTCGTTCGAGTCGGTTCAGACTGACGACGTAACGTTATGCGAATTCTCAGTTACAACATCCACAAGGGCATCGGCGGCCGCGATCGCCGCTATCGGTTTGGGCGCGTCCTGGCCGTCATTGAGGCGGTCAACCCCGACATCGTCTGCCTGCAGGAAGTTGATCGCAACGTCCGCCGCTCGCGGTACCACGATCAGCCGCAGCTGTTGGTCGACTACTTCGGCGACCGGCAGCCGCTTTACCAGATGAATGTAAGGCTTAAAGAGGGGGGATACGGCAATCTGGTGCTCACCCGGTGGCCGCTGCGGGCCCATCATCACATTTCACTGCGGCACGAAGAACGCAAGCCCCGCGGCGCCCAGCTCGCCGTCATCGAAACTCCCGAAGGCCTCTTGCACCTGGTCCATTGGCACTTGGGGCTGGCCGAGCGGGAGCGGCGCTGGCAAGTTCACCATCTGCTGGGGCACTCGCTCTTTCGGTCGGCCGAAAACTTGCCCACGCTCTTGATCGGCGACTCGAACGATTGGCGGAACCGGCTGCAATCCGGAGTGCTCGGACCGCACGGATTTCACCAGATCACAACCCCCATCTCGCGCTTCCGGACGTTCCCCTCTTATCTGGCGATGGGCTCCCTGGACAAAGCGTTTGTCCGCGGCGAGATTTCGATCCGCCAGGCGCGCGTGATTCGCACTCGGTTGGCGCGAATTGCGTCAGATCATCTGCCGCTGATCATCGACTTTCGCCTGCATCGCCAAGAGTCGACGCGGCCCGACAATGGGGAGCCCTCTTAGTCGACCCCGAATGAAAAAGACCGCCGAAACCGGCGGTCTTGGTCCGAATTTGAGACGTGCAGGCACCGCGGCCGACCCGCGACTGCTCAAGCACGGCTGTTGTGGAGTCTACTTAGAGGGAAGCTCGTTGGCTTCGAGCAGGTCGCCGAAGGCTTTGCCGTCCGGGTTCTTCTCCTTGGCGGCCGTTTTGAGGGCATCCTCGAATTTCGCCTTGACTCGAACGTTTTGCTTGCCGTCGAGTGCCTTCGCGATCGCCTTGCCGTAATCGTTGCGATTCTTCTTCGTGGCACCGACATGACAGACATTGCATCTGACCGATTTCTTCACTTCATTTTTTTCGGCGACGCTCGGATAGGTCGCAATCCACCAGCCGTAATATTGCTGCCGCGCCTCGGCATGGCGGGCCGACGTCAGGCAGACGATTCCAGCCAACGCCAACACCAAGCCGGCAACGGCTTTGAGAGACAACTTCAACATCGACCATTTCCTCCGGTTCAGGAATCACAGAGCCCGACGGTCAACGTCACGTCCCACCGGCTGCGATTACCAGCGAAACATCGGACCAACACCGCGGCACGGCGATCGCAAGATCGGCCGAAATCGGGCTTTATCAGGGAACGATT
>DASZIA010000560.1:0-7507 GCA_035949535.1 Planctomycetaceae bacterium
GAAACTGCGTTCCTCATGACTTCTTTCCCTCAGATTTTCGCCGTGGGCTCGGCTGTTCGATGGTCAGCCCGATTGCCGGCGCTGGCTCCGTGAAGGCCTGGTTTCCTTTTTTCAACGTGCCGACGAGCACGACGGTGGCGATGTTCGCGGCGGCCTTACCGTCGGCTGTGAATGTGATTTCGGTCGAATTGGCACCTTTGGCGATCGGCTTGACGCGAACCGCCACACCGGGCGGGAGGCCCTTTTTCGCCGGGCTGACTGTCACGGCGATCTCGTCCTCGAAGCCCTTCTGCCGCTCGGCAATCAGTTTGAAGGTCGCCGGCCGATCGCGACTCAGAACAAGTTCGTTTGGTTCCGTGTGCAGCGTGAAGTTCGGTCGGGGACCGGCAACAAGTGCGAGATCTCGACAAAGGTCGAGGGGAGGGTAGGGCATGCCGCCGAGCTGCGTCCGAACGGCGTCCGTGGTTTGGGCCGCGACCGTGGAGTCGGAATGCTCCGGCGAGCCGACGATGCGAATCGCATGCACCAATCCGGGGGTGAGCTTCCGGGTCTCCTGCAGCGTCAGCTCGGCGCTGTCCTCGCCGCGGCCGATCCAAACTGGCCGAGCCGTCACGCCCGAGGGAAGGTCGACTGCTCGCACGGAGATCGGTCCGCCGTAACTCGAGCGAACCGCGGTCACCGAAATCGCTGCGGTGCCGCCCGCCGGAATAACAACCGAATCGGCCGACGCGCTCAAAGAAAATCCCCGGACAATCCGGTCGTGATCTTTCGGCGGCTTGGCGGGCTCCGCGATGGACTCCACGTGGTAAACAAAACGAGGGCCGCCGCGGCGGCTGAGATCGCGGACCTCGAGCACATAGTCGCCGGCGGCAGGTAGCGTCGCTCCAAGGGTCGCTTCTTGGGCGCCCTGACTCTCCGCGGAGGCCAACACGCTCCCATCTGGCTTATGCAGCCGCAACACGAGATCGGCAGGCGAGCCGAGTCGGCGCGAAAACGAAGTGAACCGCACGTACTCGTTCGCCGGGGTGTGAAACACGAAGTGGTCGACGTCGTCCGGCAAATCGAGCCGCCCGTTGAGGTCGTCGCCGAGGTTCACGCGGCTGGCGGTCTTGGGGCTGTTATTCGGCTCCGACTCGGTCGCCTGCTTGTGATCGGAGAGGAGAATGGCCGCAAAGCTCTGCGAGTTACCGTCGCTCTGGTGGACATGCACGAACAGCGTCGCCTGCGAGGGATCCGAGGGTGCCTTGCCGCGGGCGGGCTCGATGGAGCTCCGCGCGTTGTCGGCGAACTGGCAGGTGAATTCGCCGCCGCGCGTGGCTGCGAGCGGGTAGGGGAGGGGTGCCGCGGGAAAGTCGCCGATCCGCAGTCGATAAAAGTAGTCGCCACCCCCTTGGTAGAGATTGTCTCCAAGCTCTAGCACATAGTCGCCCCCGGTGCGGAAGGTGCGCTGAATCGCGGCGTCTTCGCTCAGCCCGGGAACGTCGTCACTGTAGGTGACCTCTCGTCCGGCGGCATCGAAGAGCCGCAAGGTCGGGTCAAGCAGCGATCCGATTCGGCGGGCATACACCTCAAACGACAGCCGCTGTCCGGGTTCCGCATGAAATTTGAAGTAATGCAGTTGCTGCGCGGGCAATGTGCCTTCGACTGCTGTCGGCAGACTCAGGTTCTGAGCCGCTGCGCGCGAAAGGTTTGCCCCGGCCGCACGAACGGTGGGGAGATCGTCGAGCATTACCAACCGCAGAGGCGAAATGCCGCTCAGCGTCGCGACTCGTATCCCATAAATCCCCAGAGGCGCCTGGGGGGGCACCGTGACGCGGAGGGAAGCCGCGGCCGGATTCTTTGCGTGTTTGGGACTTTCCGGCGTGATGACCGACTTCTGCGGAAAGCCGGACCACAACTGGCGGGCCTCGGCGAGGCCACTTCCCGCAAGCACGAACTCCTGCGTCTGCCCCGGGCGGAGCGCCAACGGTGTGACCGAAGCGATCGCCTGGGCCCATACGGTAGTTCCCGAGGCAGCAAGCGCACTCGCGGCCAAAGCCAACAAGACCTCGCAAGCGCGGCGGGTGGGCAGCATGCAGCGGGTCCAAGCGGAGGGCGGACAAACGTTGGGAGGGAATCAGTCGCCGTAAGGGCGGGCAAAACGCGAGGCGTTATCGGCTGGCGGGCAAGGTCAGGTCGGTCGATCGTAGGCGGAAAATTCAGGTAGGCTTCATGTACACGCGCTTACACGTGTTGATGCGTGCCATGATACGGCAGCCGGACAGCCGGCGTCAAAGCAAACGCAGGGTGCCGATTTCTGCCGATCAGCGAAAATCGTCATCATCGAAGCCACCGGGCTCGGCTCGCGACGTGAAGTTCTCAAAGCGCATGTATTCCTTGCGCCAAGTGAGATTCACGATGCCGGTCGGTCCGCTGCGGTGCTTGGCGACAATCAGCTCCGCCTCGTTGGGACGATCCTGCGGGTCGTAGGCTTCCGGCCTGTGCAGGAAAAGGACGAGGTCGGCGTCCTGTTCGATCGCCCCACTTTCGCGCAGGTCGGCCAGGCGGGGCCGCTTTTCCTCGCGCAGCTCGACGCCCCGGTTGAGTTGAGCCAACGCGATGACCGGCACGTTGATCTCTTTCGAGAGCTGCTTGAGCCGGCGGGTAATCTGCGAGATCTGCTGCTCGCGCGGGGCTCGCCGGTCGTCGGGCTCGATTAGCTGCAGGTAGTCGACGATGATCAACCCGAGGCCGCTCTGCCGTTTGAGCCGCCGTGAGATGGCTCCGATCTGTGCCGTGGTCCGTGCCGGCTGATCGTCGATGAAGATCGGGATCTCGCTGAGCGTGTGCGACGCGTCGAGCAGCTTCTGCTGCTGGTCTTCGTCGATCTGGCCGTTGCGGAGTTTGTGGCCGTCGATTTGGGCCACCATGCAGAGGAACCGCTCGGCCAGCTCGAGTTTCGACTGCTCCAGGCTAAACAGCAGCACACCCTGGCCGGAGGTGCGAGCGATCGCCTCGGCAAAATTGCAGACGAGGGCCGTCTTTCCCATGCTGGGCCGGGCCGCCAGGATGATCAGCTCCGAGGGGTGGAAGCCCGTGGTGAGACGGTCGACGTCGCTAAAGGTCGTGGCCAGACCGCTGATGTCCCCCGGCTGCTGCATGCGGATATCGATCCGCGAAAAGGTCTCGAGCAGAATGTCCCGAATCGAGAGCCGCGTGTCGCGTTCCTGCTGTTCGAGGATCGAAAAGATCTTCTGCTCGGCCTCCTGCAGGATCTCGTCGGCCGGTCGACCCGAGTCGTAGCAGGTCCGCAGCACCTCGGTGCAGGTGTCGATGAGCGCACGCTGCACGTATTTTTCATGGACAATGTCGGCGTAGTAGCGGACGTGTGCGGCGTGTGGCACCGTCTCCAAGATCTGGTGCAGATAGCTCGGGCCTCCGACTTCTTCGAGCAGCTTCAAGCCGGCCAGCTCTTCGGCCAGCGTGACCGCGTCGATCGCGCCGCGCCCGCGTTCGCGCATGCGGCAGATCGCGCCGTAAATCTGCTGATGCGCGTCGTGGTAGAAGTGGGTGGACTTCAGGAACGAAGCCACCTCGTCGACCGCGTCGTTGGAGAACAGCATGCTGCCGAGCACGCTGCGTTCGGCGTCCAAATTCTGCGGCGGCAGTCGTGTCAGAAAATCTTCGACTGTGGCCATCCGTGCCTCCGAATGCATGCTGCCGTCGACTGGAGGCTAGGCACTCGCGGCCGGCACGACCCAGACTTTGACCTCGGTCTTCACTTCGGCGTGCAACTCGACGCGGACCGTGTACATGCCGAGCTCCTTGAGCGGACCATCGAGCTTGATGTGATCTGGCTCGACGACATATCCGGCCGACTTGAGCGCCTTGCTGATATCCGTCGCGACGATTGAGCCGTAGAGGTGCCCCTCCTTGTTGGCGTTGGCCTCGAGCGTGACGCTGTACTTGCTCACGGCGTCGGCCTGGCCGCGCAGCTGTTTCACGCGCTGCACCTGCAGGTCGGCAACCCGGAGCTTGTGCCGCTGGACCATCTTCTTATTCTGCTCGCTCGCGACCGTGGCGAGGCCTTGAGGGACGAGGAAGTTCCGCGCGTAGCCGGGCTTCACGCGGACGATGTCGCCCTGACTGCCGAGGCTCGTGACGTCTTCGGTTAACAAGACGTCAATCGAGGCCCGGCCTGATCCGCGGACTGCGGTTGTGTTCCCTCGTTTCGCCATCGTAATTCACCTTACTCTCAAGTCTCGGGCGCCACTGCTGAGCTTGCTCAGCAGTGCTCTTTAACCAGGCGAGGCAAGACACTGCTGAGTCGAAGCGCCTCAGCGGTGGCACACGTTGCGCTGATTGGAACTAATTGTGCTCTTCAAAACGGGACGTCGTCATCGGGCGGAGCGGCTTCGTGAAAGTCCTCATTCCCGCCGCCGGCGCTCTCCATATCGCGTTGAGCGCCGGACCGCGGAGCCTCGGATCGTCCCCCTTCGCCTCGTCCGCCACCACCACCACTCCCACCGCCGCCTTCGCCGCGGCCACCAACCATCTTCATGTTCTCGGAAACGACTTTGAGCTTCGAGCGTTTTTGGCCGGACTCTTTATCTTCCCAGGTATCCAACTGCAGGCGGCCCTCGATCAGGACTTGCCGTCCCTTTGCGAGGTATTCGCCGGCGACTTCCGCTTGCCGTCCCCAAAGGGTCACGTCGACAAAAGTCGTCTCTTCGCGCCGAGAGTTTGTCTTTTGGTCGAACCAGGTGCGATTGACGGCCAGGCCAAGTTCCGCGACGGCCGTTCCCCCCGGCGTATAGCGGACCTGCGGATCGCGGGTGAGGTTACCGAGCAGAATGACTTTATTGAAGCTCGACATCCTCGTTCTCCTGCGAGCCCGTTTTCCCGTGCGTGGCACGCGCACAGGGGTCGCATGCTGGCAGGGCGACCCGCCCGAAGTCGTGCGACACTATTCTTCGAACTCGGCCTCTGGCTCCGAACGGACTCGGTCGCGATCGTGATCGCCACGATCCCGGTCCCGGTCGCCCCGATCCCGGTCGCGATCACCCCGCTCCCCGCGGTCACGGCCACGGCCCGGCGAGTCGTCCTGCGCGGCCTCATGTGGATGCCATTCACCCGAGATCGCCTGCACCATGGCCTCGAACATGGCCGGAGGGTGTTGGATCACGACGTGCCGTAGCACGAGGTCGCTCAGCTTGCAGGCGCGGTTCAAATCGCGGATGCCGTCGCCATGCATTTTGAAATAAGTCAGATAGTGAAGCCCCTTGCGGTGCCCTTTGATCGCGTAGGCCAACCGTCCGTCCTGCCAGGGACGATGGGCGACGAGCGTGCCGCCGCACTTCTCGATCATGCCGGTAATCTGATCCGTGGCGGCTTTGGAGTCGGTCGCAAAACGCCCGCTGTCCAGCAGGAACATCCCCTCGTAGAGCTTGTGCGTCGCCGTCTGATCGGCCGGTGTTTGTTCGGTTACTGTCGGTGCTGCCAACGTTACTCTCCTGCTTGTATTTCCCTTCCTCGTTGTATCGTATTCACCCGCATTTTCAACGGAGCCATCGGCTTCGATCGCGGGCCAGTCAGTCGTCATCCTGCGTGGAGGAGGCGGCGTTGATCCGGTTCATCGCCGGGCCGATGCCCGAGCGAATCCAAAGCTCGACCCCTTCGGCTGCTCGTACGACAGCATCGTCGATCGATTGCTGTTCGCTTCTTTTGAACTTGCTCAAGACGAAGTCGGAGGAATCCATGTGCTGGGGCGGGCGGCCAATCCCAATCCGCAGTCGCGGAAAGTCCTCGGTCGCCAGCTTGCGAATCATGTCGGCCAGGCCCTTTTGTCCCCCCGCGGAACCCCCCGCCCGCATTCGAAGTCGGGCGAGTTCCAAATTGAAATCGTCGCACACCACGAGCAAATCGCCCAGTTGCAGGCCAAAAAAGTCGACCAGCTGCCGCACTGAGCGACCGCTCTCATTCATATACGTCTGCGGCGACGCCAGCAGAACCTTTTCCCCCCCCAAGTTTCCCTCGGCCAGAGTCGCATCAAACCGCAGCCGGGGTTTGCCCGCGGCCAGCCGCTGCGACAGCTCGTCAATCACCCGAAACCCCACGTTGTGCCGCGTTCGGTCGTACTTCGGGCCGGGATTTCCCAGTCCAACGACGATTTTCATCGAACTACCGAAGAATCATGCGGCGAACGTGAGGGGTTCGCAGGACGAAGCCAAGCCAATCGGAGCGCCCGCCCACCCGGCGCTCGGTATCGGAAGCCGCGAACCTACTTCTTTTCTTTGCCTTTTTCCCCTTCGCCGGCTTCGCCTTCCTCGGTCTCCTTGACCTTACGACCCACAATTTCCGGCTCGGTGGGACCGGGCTCGGCCGCCCCCTCGGCAGTCGGCTCCGCGACCTCGACGATGTGCTTGACCTGCACGACGACTGTTTCAGGATCGTTCTTGACGACCGTATTGGGAGGCAATTCCAGCTCGCGAACGTGAATCGCCTGCTCGAGCTGCAGCTCGCCGATCTTGACGGGAATATTGTCGGGAATCGCGATTGCCAGGCACTCGATCGTCACGCTGTGCAAGTGGAAGTCGAGAACTCCGCCGCCGAGCACGCCGGGTGCGGTTCCTTTCAGCACGATGGGAACCTCGACTTCGACGCGGTCGTTGGGGTCGATCCGCAAAAAGTCGATGTGGTTGACCTCGGAGCCGAAAGTATCCCACTGGATGTCGCGGAACATGGCTTTTTCGACGTCGCCTCCGACGTCGAGATCGACCACGCGGGAGCCCGCCTTGAGCACGGGGGCCAGCGAATCCCAAGCGATTTCGATGGCAAGCGGATCGATCTGGTGGCCGTAGACGACTCCGGGGATTTTCCCCGCACGCCGCAGCCGACGGCAGGCCGTCGAGCCTTTCACCGAGCGTTTGGCAACCGCCAATTTCATTTCGACCGCCATCGGATCCGCCTCAAAGTCGCGAGTTTTTGGAGAAACGGACAAGAATAGCGACTGGCGCCGAGGGCTGCAACCTGTTCCGATCGATGTGCGCGGCTTCGATCGGGCTATTTCTTGGCTTCGCCCTCCCGGTCGTAGGCCGGCGGCACATAATTGCGCGCGCCGGTCCTCAGTTCTGGGGCGCGTGCTTCACGGCCTTTTTCGAGCAGGCCGACGACCTCTTCGGGACGCGTGTCCGCCTCGAGCCCCCGCGCTTTTCCTTGCGTCTTGATCTCCACGCCGACGTGCTCGCACAGCTTTCGCAGGAGCCTTAAGGTCTCGGTGCTCTCTTGCTCGGCCAGCAGGTTGATCTGCAGATCGAGCTGGTTCCTGCGGTCGGCAATTTTCGATTGCCGGTTCTGGCTCATCATGATGATGGGGCTGGCGTAGGCGGCCTGAAACGATAAGACCAGATTCAGCAAGATGAACGGATACGGGTCCCACCGGTACACCAGCCAACAGACATTGGCAATGACCCAGGCGGTCAGAAGAGCGGTTTGCACAATGATGAAGGGCCAGCTACCCACCGCGGCG
>DASZIA010000561.1:0-27099 GCA_035949535.1 Planctomycetaceae bacterium
GCCGGGTACAACATCACCTTCTCGTCGCGTTCGTACTACCCCCAGATTGACGACGCGGAGATCGAATGTCTCCTGATCCGAGCCCAGGAAATGGCCCGTTACGTTGAGGAAGGGATCCTCGATGCGGGCATCACCGGCCACGACTGGATCGTCGAGACACAGGCGAAGGTGGTCGAGATCTGCGAGCTGGTGTTTTCCAAGACCAGCCGGCGGCCCGTGCGCTGGGTCCTGTGCGTCCCCAACAATTCGCCGGTGAAGGCTGTCAAGGATCTGGAGGGAAAACGAATCGCCACCGAGGCCGTTGGCCTGACGAAGGCGTTTTTGGCGCGGCACGGCGTCACTGCCCGGGTCGAGTTCTCCTGGGGCGCGACGGAGGTCAAGCCGCCGAGACTCGCCGACGCGATTGTCGAAGTCACGGAAACGGGCAGCTCGCTCAAAGCCAACGACCTGCGAATCCTCGAGGAAGTCCTGCAGAGCACCACGCGGCTGGTCGCGAACCAGGCGGCCTATCGCGACGCGTGGATCAAGAACAAGCTCGACAATATCGCGCTCATGCTGCGGTCTTGCCTGGCGGCCGAAGGCAAGGTCGGCATCATGATGAATGTGCAGCGCAAGGATCTCCCGGAAGTGCTCTCCAAGCTGCCGGCCCTGCAAACGCCGACCGTTTCGTCTCTGTCGGATCCCGACTGGGTGGCCCTCAACACGATCGTCGACGAGTCGCTCGTGCGGACCATGATGCCTGAGCTTCGCACGGCCGGCGGGCGGGGTATCGTCGAGTACGCGATCAACAAGATCATCGACTGACGATGCCGGTTGACAAGTCCGACCGCCGCATTCGGGAGATGTTCGGCGAGATCTCCGGCCGCTACGACTTCCTCAACCACTTCCTGTCGGCCGGCACCGACTATTACTGGCGCTGGCGCTGCGTGCGCGCGGCGCACGTGTCAGGCGAACTGCCGATTCTCGATGTCTGCACGGGGACCGGAGACTTGGCGGTCGCCTTTTGGCGATATGCAGGCGGACGGGTGCGCGTCGTCGGGGCCGACTTCACGCATGAGATGCTGGCGCTTGCCAACCGGAAAGTCGACTCGCTCCCGAACGGCGCGATCGATTTCGTCGAAGCCGACGCCCAGCGGCTTCCGTTTGCCGATGACCGCTTCCAGATCGTGTCGGTCGCGTTCGGGCTGAGGAACGTGGCCGACACCGAGCAGGGCTTGCGCGAAATGGCCCGCGTCTGTGCACCAGGCGGGCGGGTGATTGTTCTCGAATTTTCGCTCCCGCGCAACCGTCTGATCGGCGGCCTCTATGGCTGGTATTTTCGCAACGTTCTGCCGCGCCTCGGGCAGCTCATCTCGCGCAATCGGCAATCGGCCTATAGCTACTTGCCCGATTCCGTCTCCGAATTCCCCAGCGGCGAGCGACTGGCCGCTATGATGAATTCCTGTGGCCTCGAGCGCGTTACGTGGCAGCCACTGACGTTCGGGCTGGCAACGGTCTATGTTGGCGCGAAACCAGCGCTTGGCTCGACAGGGCCAGCTTTGAACGCGGCACAAAAAGCATGAGCGAAGTTGTTGTCGGAATCACTGGGGCCAGCGGCGCAGCCTACGCAACGCGATTGCTCGAGGTGCTGCTGGGAACGCAGCAGCGGGTGCACCTGACCATCAGCCCCGCCGGTGCTCAGGTTCTGTGGACCGAGCTTGGGTTGCGCTGCGAACTGGAAAACTTTGAGTCGGAATCTCTTGGTTTATCGCACGCCCCAGGGCGCTTAGTTTATCACCATCATTTGGATTATTCCGCGCCGATCGCCAGCGGATCGTTTTTGACGAGCGGCATGGTGATCTGTCCGTGCTCAATGGGAACGCTCGCCGGAGTTGCCAACGGACTCTCGACCAACCTGATCCAGCGTGCCGCGGATGTGCATCTCAAAGAGCGGCGCAAACTGATCGTGGTGCCGCGTGAAACGCCGTTGGGCAGCATCCAGCTTGAAAACATGAAGCGGCTCGCCGATGCGGGGGCCGTCGTGCTGCCGGCGATGCCTGGCTTTTATCATCAGCCAAAATCGGTGAGCGATCTGATCGACTTCGTCGTGGCACGAATCTGCGATCAGCTGGGAGTTTCAGCGGATCTTGCGCGGCGCTGGGGTTCCTAATTGGGCCTCGGCACTTGACAGAGGTCTGCCAATCGATTGTCATTTGACCTGAGCGAGCGCAGCAAGCTGGGTCTGCGCGATGCGGCTGTGCTGGAGCGTCGTGGGAAGCGGGTCACGGGGCCCGCAAGGCGTTCCCTGGAGTTCGCGAGGAGACGATCGTTTATCTGCCCGCCGAGAAAACTTCGCCTGCCTTCTTTCGTTGCACGCCAGCCGTTGTGCGCCGCGTTCGCGTGGCGCCACATTCATTAAGCATTCACGGGATATGCCGTTGAATTTCATGACGAACAGCCGGACTCTCTCCGGGGTAAACTCAGGGGCTTATTTGCTGACACCGCGTCCGGTGATGGCGAGTAAAACCTGAAAGCCTGCCCAGTAGTACCGTCCGTTAATTGTTTGTGGGAACGAGAGTTGCACTCGAAACCGGCCACGCCGCAATCCAGCTGCGACTCTGAATCCATGACGCGTTTCAAGACCGGGAAATCTCGAAGGGAGACCAAGGAATGATCACTCGCCCGAATCGACGCGATTTCCTCCACGTGGGTTTTGCCGGAGGCATTGGACTCACGTTAGCCGATCTTTTCCGCTTTGAAGCGAGGGCCGACTGGAAAAATGAGCCGAGCAAAGAGGGCAAGGCCAAGTCGGTCATCTTCATTTATCTTCCCGGCGGTGCGCCGCACCAGGAAACGTTCGACCCCAAGCCATTCGCACCGGTCGAATATCGCGGACCGATGAGTTCGATTGCGACGAACGTCGACGGCATCGTGCTCAACGAGTGTCTCGCGCAGACGGCCAAAGTCGCGGACAAGATCGCGCTGTGCCGTTCGATGACGCACGGCGAAGCGGCGCACGAGCGCGGCACGCACAACATGTTCACGGGCTACAAGCCCAGCCCGGCTCTCGCGTTTCCGAGCATGGGTAGCGTCGTGACGCACGAGTTCCCGCCGCGCAACAATCTGCCGCAGTACGTTTGCATTCCCAGCATGCCGAACGAATTTGCGGGAACGGGCTATTTGAGCTCGTCCTTCGCGCCGTTTAGCCTCGGGGGCGACCCGGCTGATAACGGCTTCACGGTTCAGGATCTCAAGCTGCCGGGTGGCGTGACCGACGGGCGCTTCAGTCAGCGCCGGCGGATTCTCGACGCCGTGAACGATTACTTCGCGCAAAAAGAAAAAGCCGACTCGCTCAAGGCGGTCGACACGTTCTATCAGCGCGCGTACTCGATGGTCAGCTCGCAGAAAGCGCGTGAAGCGTTCAACATCAAAGCCGAGCCGGCCAAGCTTCGCGACGAGTACGGTCGCAACACGGCCGGCGCGCGAATGCTGCTGGCTCGCCGGCTTGTCGAAGCGGGCGTCCGCTTCGTCACGATGACTTACGGCAGTTGGGACCTGCACGACAACGTGCAACCCAACATCAAGAATCAGCTGCCCGCCTTCGATCAGGGATACGCGGCCCTGATTCGCGATCTTGATCGGCGCGGGCTGCTCAAGAGCACACTCGTTTGCATCGCGTCCGAGTTCGGCCGCACGCCGAAGATTAACGGGACTGCCGGCCGCGACCACTGGCCCAAAGTCTTTACGGTGGTGATGGCCGGCGGCGGCATCAAGGGCGGAATTGCCTACGGCGCCTCGAATGCGACCGCCAGCGAGCCCGAGGATATGGCGCTCAGTATCGAGGACTGGGCTGCCACCATCTATCACTGCCTGGGAATCAACCCGGACAAGAAGCTTATGGCCCCGGGCGACCGGCCCATTGATATCGTCAAGTTCGGAGAGGTCCGCAAGGATATGCTGGCGTGATGATCCGCGCCTGAGCGCGGGCCCCAAACTACAGCAGGTGACGCTTTCCAGCCAGGACCGACTTCGAGGTTATTGCACCTGAGCAGCACCCTTTGCGAATCGTAAACGCAAGCGCCGGCGAAGCGTCGGACCGTCCGGTAGCGGACGGTCGATGCCTGCCGCGCGAATGGTGCGTGCTTTCCCCGCCTGTTTGCTCCGCCAACCGGAGAAATTCGATGCGGCACATGCTCCGATTGATTCGCACCCTCTCTCTTGGACTGGCGATTGCGCTGATCGGGGCAGCGGCCACCTGGGCGGCTTCCCCGTCATTGGGAGTCATTTTGCCGCGCGGGCTGCAGCGCGGTGCGACGAGCGTCCTGACATTCCACGGGGGAAATCTCGCCGATGCGAAGGAGATCCTGTTCTTCTCGCCCGGGTTCGAGGTCACGAAGCTCGAGCCCAGCGCTGGCGCCGTCAAGGCGACGATCAAGGTCGCCAAAGACTGCCGCTTGGGCGAGCACGTAGCCCACGTTCGCACGGCGACGGGGCTCACCGAGTACCGAACGTTTTATGTCGGCCCGTTTCCCGAAATCAAGGAGAAGGAGCCCAACAGCGATTTCAAATCGCCGCAACCAATCCCGATGAACGTCACCGTCAACGGTGTGATCGACACCGAGGACGTCGATTACTTCGTGGTCGAAGCTAAGAAGGGTCAGCGGATCAGCGTCGAGATCGAAGGCATGCGGCTGGGCGTCACGATGTTCGACCCGTACATCGCGATTCTCGATTCCAAACGGTTTGAGCTGATCACGGCCGACGATTCACCTCTCCTCAAGCAGGACGCTCTGGCTTCGATCGTCGCGCCGGCTGACGGCAAGTACATCATTCAAGTCCGCGAGAGTTCTTACGGCGGCGACGGCAACTGCCATTACCGGCTGCACGTCGGCAACTTTCCTCGGCCGATCGCGGTCTACCCCGCCGGAGGCAAACTCGGCGAGGAAACTGAAGTCCGTTTCCTCGGCGATCCGACGGGTGACATTGTCAGGAAAGTGAAACTCCCCTCGAAGGCAGTCCCTGATTTCGGGCTCGTCCCCGAGGACGCAACCGGAACGGCCCCTTCCGAAATTCCGTTCCGATTGTCTCAGGTCGGGAACGTTTTGGAAAAAGAGCCGAACGACAGCATGAAGGAAGCGACACCGGCCGAGCTTCCCAAAGCCTTGAATGGCATTCTGCAGAAGCCGGGCGACGTCGATTTCTTCCGCTTCAAGGCGAAGAAAGGGGAAACCTACGAGGTCGAATGCTTTGGCCGGCGAATCCGCTCGGCGATCGATGCCGTGATGTATTTGTACAACTCGGCCGGGCAGGCGCTGCTCGCTAACGACGATTCGCGCGGGCCTGATCCCTATTTCCGCTTCACGGCGCCGGCTGACGGTGAATATTTCCTCTCGGTGACCGACCACTTGAAGCGCGGCGGACCGGGATTCGTTTACCGCGTCGAGTTCTTGCCGGTCGAACCGAAGGTGACCACGGGATTGCCGCAGGTCGCGCGCTATTCGCAGTTCCGCCAGCAAATTTACGTCGCCCGAGGAAACCGCTTCGGGGCGGTGATTTCGGCCGGACGCGAGAACTTCGGTGGTGAGCTGCTGCTCGATCCGCAGAACATGCCCGCCGGAATCAAGATGATTGCGGATCCCATGCCCGCCAACGCGAGCACCATGCCCGTCGTCTTTGAAGCAGCCAAGGACGCGCCTCTCTCGGGCAAGCTGGTCGATCTGCGGGCCAAACACATCGATCCGAAACAAAAAATCAGTGGCGGATTCTTCAATCACGCCGAGTTCGTGATCGCCGCCCCCGGGCAATCGCTCTTCAGCTGGTGCGACGTTGATCGCGTGGCCGTGGCCGTCCTGGAGGAGCTGCCCTACACTCTCGAAATCGTCGAGCCAAAGGTTCCCCTGGTGCAAAGCGGCTTGATGTATCTCAAGATTCGGGCGCATCGCAAACCGGGTTTCACCGAGCCGATCAATGTGCAGGTCCCCTTTTTGCCTCCCGGTGTCGGGGGCAATCCTTCGGTCGACATCCCCAAAGGGCAGAACGAAGTCTTGTTCCAGCTCAACGCCAACGGCGGAGCGGAGATCAAGAAATGGAAGATCTTCGCGCTCGGGTCGGCAAACGTGAACGGGGGCGCCGCGTGGGCCTCGTCGCAGATGGCCAATCTCGAGATCGCGCCACCTTACCTTCAATTCAATATTCAACGTGCGGCCGTTGAGCAGGGGCAGAAGACGGATCTCGTCTGCGGCGTTACGGTGGCCCATCCGTTTGACGGCGCGGCCAAGGTGCAGGTCCTTGGGTTCCCCCCGAAGGTCATCGCGCCCGAGATGGAACTCAAAAAGGACATGAAGGAACTTGTCTTCAAGGTTTCGACCGACAAGGGCAGCCCGGCCGGAACGCACAAAAATATCTTCTGCCAGGCGACGATCATGGAGCACGGCGAACCAATCGTGCACTACGTCGGGGGCACGGAACTGCGTATCGATCAACCGTTGCCGGCTCCGGCCAAGCCGGCGCCCGCAGCAGTTGTCGCCAAGAAAGATCCGCCGAAGACCGCGGCCGCACCCAAGCGATTGACGCGGCTGGAGCAGTTGCGGCTCGATGCCAAAGAAAAGGCACAAGCCGCGGCCGCGAAGTAAACCAAAAAGAAAATAGAAATCCGACGGAATCGGAGAGCATTCGTCATGGGATTACAACTTCGTCCCCGTTTGGTGGTGTTTGCGGCAGTACTGGCGGCACTCACGCCGGCCTTTGCCCGCGCCGCTGATTCGGCGCCCGCGCCGCTACCAAAGCCGGCCGAGATCCTCGTGTATCCGCTGGACGTGGATCTGACTACGGCCCGCGATCGACAATCGCTGATCGTTCAGGCTCGCTACTCCGACGGTATTACGCGCGACGTCACGACCGAGGCGAAATTCACTCTGGTCGACGGGAAGCTCGCCCGCTTGGATAAGCAGACGCTCTACCCGGTTGCCGACGGCAAGACCCAGCTCGACGTCGAATACGCCGGTCACAAAGTCACGCTGCCGGTGACGGTGAAGAACGCCAAGACCGATCCGCCGATCAGTTTCAAGCTCGACGTGATGCCCGTGTTTATGAAAGCGGGCTGCAACGTGGGAAGCTGCCACGGCTCAGCCCGCGGCAAGGACGGTTTTCGTCTGTCGCTCTTCGGCTTCGATCCAGATGGTGACTATCAACGGCTGACGCGCGAACTCAGCGGCCGCCGCATCAATCTGGCGATTCCCGAAGAGAGCCTGGTCATTCAGAAGGCGCTGGGCAAAGTGCCGCACACGGGGGGCAAGCGATTCGAGGCCGGCTGCGAAATGCACCAGACGCTCATGCGCTGGCTGAACGCGGGCGCTCCGCGCGACCCTGGCGAAGTGCCCAAAGTGGTCGCGGTCGAGATCTATCCCAAAGGGGCCGTCCTTGACGGCAAAGGGGCGACGCAGCGGCTCACCGTGCGGGCCAAATACGCCGACGGCACGGACCGCGATGTCACGTCGCTCGCCTATTACATGACGAATAACGACGTCTCGGCCGCCGTCGCGCAGGAAGGCGTTGTCACCGCCGGCACACGAGGCGAGGCGTTCATCATGGCTCGCTTCTCGACGCATACGGTCGGATCGCAGTTCATCGTGCTGCCGAAGGGACTCAAATTCGAGTTTCCGAAGGTGGCTGAGAACAACTACATCGACACGCATGTCCACAACAAGCTGAAGAAGCTCCGCATCCAACCGTCACCAGTCTGCGGTGACGAAGAGTTTTTGCGACGCGTCACAATCGACGTAGCCGGCACGCTGCCGACGGTTGAAGAATATAGCCGCTTCATGAAAGACACGTCGCCCGACAAACGAACGAAGGTCATCGATGATCTTCTGACGCGCAAGGAGTTCGTCGAGATCTGGCTGATGAAGTGGGCCGAACTGCTGCAGATTCGCACGAATCAAAACATCAGCACCAAGTCGATGCTGTCGTACTACACGTGGTTGCAAAACAAAATCGCCAGCAACGTGCCGATGGACGTGATGGTGCAGGAACTGCTGGGTTCGCAAGGCGGCACGTTCGCCAATCCGGCGACCAACTACTACCAAAACGAGACTGACACGCTGAAGACAGCCGAAAACGTCGCCCAGGTCTTCATGGGTATGCGGATTCAATGCTCGCAGTGCCATAACCATCCGTTCGACCGTTGGACGATGGACGATTACTACGGCTTTGCGGCGTTCTTTTCGCAGATCGGCCGCAAGGGATCGGAAGATCCGCGCGAACTCATCGTTTTCAACAGCGGTGGCGGCGAAGTCAGCCACCCGGTCGGCGGACGCGTGATGAAGCCCAAGTTTTTGGGCGGGGAGACTCCCAACGTCGCCGGTAAAGACCGCCGCGAAGTTCTCGCCAAGTGGCTCGCGTCGCCCAACAACCCCTACTTTGCAAAGAATCTGGCGAACATCGTGTGGGCCCACTTTTTGGGCCGCGGCATCATCCAGGAAGTGGACGACGTCCGCGTCAGCAATCCGGCCGTCAATCCGGATCTCCTCGAAGAGATGGGGAAGAAATTCACCGAGTACCACTACGACTTCAAGCGGCTGGTGAAAGACATCTGCAGTTCGCGGACCTACCAGCTTTCGACCGAGGTCAATCCCACCAACATCGACGATCACCGCAACTTTGCCCACGCGGAGCTGCGTCGCATGCGGGCCGAGGTGATGCTCGACTGCATCAGCCAGGCCACCGACACCAAGAACAAATTCCCTGGACTGCCCGTGGGGGCTCGCGCCGTGCAGGTGGCCGACGGCAACACGTCGACCTACTTCCTCACGACCTTCGGCCGAGCGACGCGCGGCACGGCCTGTTCCTGCGAAGTGCGGGTCGAGCCGAATTTGTCGCAAGCACTGCATTTGCTCAACGGCGACTCTTCGAATTCCAAGATCCACGAAGGCAAGCTGGTTCGCCGCCGGCTTGACGAGAAAAAGGCGCCCGAGGCAATTCTCGACGAGCTGTACATTCGCTGCCTGTGCCGGCGGCCGACGGCCAAAGAGAAGTCGGCGATGACGGCAGTCCTGGCCGAAAACTCCAACAAGCGACAGGTCTTGGAAGACACATTTTGGGCTTTGTTGAATTCACGCGAGTTCTTGTTCAACCATTAAACGGATCGGCGTAGGGCAGGCTCTGCCTGCCGATGTGGGTGACTAAGCATTGAGGAAGAGCGGCAGGCAAAGCCTGCCCTCCGGGAAATACAACATTTGGGCAGGGATGCGGGACAGGTGAATTGATGTCGGTTCGTAGCTGCTGCAGATTGACAATCGTCGCGTGTGCGTTGGTGTTTTTGGCGCTTGTGCCGATCCGCGCCGAGGACAAAAAATCAGCCCCCGCCAAGGGCCCTAAGGTCACCTACGAAGATAACGTCAAGCCGATCTTTCGCGAAAAATGCTTCGCTTGTCACAACACCGAGAAGAAGACGGCAGGCCTCGATCTGACAAATTACGCCGGCGCGATGGCGGGCGGAGGCTCGGGACCGGTCATCAGTCCGGGCAGTAGCGGCGACAGTTATCTTTTCTCGCTGGTGTCGCACCAAGCTGAACCCCACATGCCGCCGAAGTCGGACAAGCTGCCGGCCGAGATGCTGGCGACGATCTCGAAATGGATCGACGGCGGCGCACTCGAGACGGCCGGCAGTAAGGCAGCCGCTTCCAAAAAGCCGAAAGTCGATCTCGCGCTAAAAGGCGCGCCGGTCGGTCGGCCCGCCGGCCCTCCTCCAATGCCCGAGCACCTGACCCTCGAGCCAGTCGTGCGGACGCTGCGGGCGACGGCTTCTCGCACGGTCGCCGTCAATCCCTGGTCACCATTGGCGGCGCTCGCCGGACAAAAGCAGGTGCTGCTCTACAACACGAAAACGCTTGAGCTTGTTGGGGTCCTTCCCTTTGCGGAAGGCGTGCCACAGGTTCTCAAGTTCAGCCAGAACGGCTTGCTGCTCTTGGCCGGCGGCGGTCGGAGCGCCGCGAGCGGTCGCGTCGTCGTCTGGAATGTAAAAACCGGCGAGCGAATCTTCGAGGTGGGCGAAGAGCTCGATAGCGTGCTTGGGGCGGACATCAGTGCCGACCAATCGCTCATCGCGCTCGGGGGACCGGGCAAGGTGGTCCGCGTCTATTCGACCGCCGACGGCTCGCTGAAATCGACCATGAAGAAGCACACCGATTGGGTGACGGCCGTCGCCTTCAGCCCTGACAGCGTCCTCTTGGCGACTGCCGATCGAAACGGCGGCGTCGTGATTTGGGAGGCCGCAACCGGTCGTGAATATGCTGTGCTCGCCGGACACGCCAGCGCGGTGACGTCGCTGGCCTGGCGGATCGACTCAAATCTCGTGGCGAGCGGCAGCGAAGACACCAACATCAAGCTTTGGGAGCCGGAGAACGGCAACCAGGTGAAGAGCTGGGGTGCGCACGGCGGCGGGGTCACCTCACTGGCGTTCACTCGTGACGGCCGACTGGTATCCTGCGGCCGCGACGGTGTTGCCAAGCTCTGGGACCAGAACGGCAGCGCCAAACGCACCTTTTCTGGCTTTGCCGACCTGCCGCTGTCGATCGCTTATTGCGACGAGACCAATCGCCTCATCGCCGGGGACTGGACCGGCGCGATTCGCGTGTTCGACGCGAACGACGGCAAGCAACTCGGTCAGCTCGACGCCGATCCGCCGACTCTCGTCGAGCGATCGACTGCAGCTAAGAAGTCGCTCGCCGCTTACGAAACGGAGCACGCCCAGCTTGCCGAGCGACTCAAGGTCGCAAAGGCCGAATCGGCCAAACGCAGAGCGGAGCTCGATGCCGCAAGAAAAGAGCTTTCCGCCGCCGAGGCGAGTTGGAAAACGGCCGCCGGTCTGGCCGAGAAGGATCGGTCCGCAGCCGAGGCCGTGGCCGCTGAGATCAAGTCGACGCCGGCGCGGATCGCCGCCCTCGAAGCGGCCCTTCCGAATCTGAAGATCGCAGTCGAAAAAAGCGAGCAGGCTTTGGCAAAGATTGGCGCCGACAAAGCTCTGACAGCCGCTGCCGCGCAGGTCAAAACGCAGCTCGTCCAAAAGACCAAAGACCTCGAAAACGCCAAGAGGGCGCTTCCCGAGTTGAAGAAGAGACTCGACAAGGCCCATGGCGCGCAGGCGGCCTCCGAGAAACACCTGGCCGAGCTGAAGCCCGGCCTAGAAGCGATCCGCAAGCGGGCTGCCGATCCGGCAATCGCCGCGCAGGTGGCGTTCGACGCCTCGACTCAGACGATGGCGCGGTCGCAGCGCGATCTCACTCGGTGGAACGAGGAAATCGCCTTCCGCGATAAAGCAGTTCTAGTCGCCGCGGCGCAAGCGAAGGCGGCTCGACTGGCCGAGGCGGTCCAAACGGCGCAATCGGCCTACGATTCGGCCAAGGCGGAAATCGCCAAGCTCGAGCAGGGCGTTGCGGCCGCGCTCAAAGAATCCGAAGCGGCCGGAGCAAACGTTAAGAAGGCGCAGGACTACGTCGTGCAGTTGGGAGCCGAGCAGCAGGCGGCCTTTCGCCACGCGGCGATCATCGACGCGCTGGTCCCCGCCCTTAACGAGTCGCTGGCTCGGGCCGAAGAGGCCGCGCGCCGTGGCCCCGGAGAAGCCGATGTCGCCGCTCAGGTGAACGAACTCAAGCAGCTCATCGCCAAAAAGACCGCCGAGTCGGAGCTGTTGAAGAAGGCCGCTGCCGAAAAACCCAAAGCCATTGAAAATGCGCGCAGTCAGGTCGTGGCGGCCGAGAAGAAACTCGCGGACAGCAAGTTGGCCATCGAAGCGGCCAAGAAAAAAGTTATCGATGCGCAGCCGGGACTGAAGCCGTTTGAAGAGCGCATCGCCGCCGCCAAGGCCAAGGCCGGCGAGGGAACCAAGATGCTCGAGGCCGCCAAGAAGGACCTCGAGGCCGCCGCTCCCCATCGCGCCGCCTGAAAGCGCACTTGGCGAAGTCGTTTTCACGGGGTTATCATCGCGCGCCCAGGCGCATGCACCACGGGGCGCCCAAGCGTTTCGACCCTGATTGCTGAGCAGCCGATGATTCCCGCGGACGAGACCTTCGACGGCAGCTTTCCGTTTGAGCCCCACTTCACAACCGCGCCCGGTTTCCGCATGCACTACGTCGACGAAGGGTCGGGACCACCCATCATCTGTCTGCATGGCGAACCGACCTGGAGCTACCTCTATCGAAAGTTCATTCCGCCGCTCGCCAAGGAATTTCGGGTGATCGCCCCCGATCACATGGGCTTCGGCAAGAGCGAGACGCCACAGGATCGCGAATACACGCTGCGGACCCACGTCGAGAACCTGTCGGCCCTGATTGACGAGCTCGACCTGAAAGGCATCACCTTCGTTTTGCAGGACTGGGGCGGGCCGATCGGCGGCGCGTACACGCTTCGTCACCCCGAGCGGGTCCGCCGCCTTGTGCTAATGAACACCATCTTGGGCTATTCGGCAGCGGTGACCGACGTCCCGCGCGATCCGACTCACAAGCCGCCGCGACTGGTGAATTCGAACTGGTTCCGCTGGGTCAAGAAATCGGTCGACGACGGCAGCTTCTATGAACAGATGAGCCAACTCGGTTCGCACATCGGCGATCTGATGGGCCGGCTCGGAATGCGCGGCAAAGAAGCGAAGACCGAAACCTGGCTGCGGGCGTACGCAGCACATTTCAAGACTCCCGCCGACTGCAAAGGTGCGATCGAGTTTCCGTTGGATATCATCCAGGACAGAATGGTCCCTTACGTGCTCGAAGGCTTTCCCGGCGTGCCCGAGCTGCGTCGCAAGCCGGCCATGCTTGCCGAAGGCATGGCGGACCAGGCCATTCCGCCCGAGTTGGCGATCGCCGATTTTAAGATGCTCTTTCCTGCGTCGCCGGTGGTTCGCCTTGACGGAGTCGGACATTTTTGCCAGGAAGATGCTCCCGAAGCGCTCGTGGCGATGATCCAGTTGTTCATTCAGATGACTTAACCGCTCGCCGGTCTTTGGATCGATGAAACCAAGGGTGTTCCTCGCCTATCTGGTGCTGGCCTCATCCGCCGTCGGAGTGTTGCCAACCCGCGCGGCCGACGCCCGCCTGCATCCGGCGCTTCAGAGCGCGCCGCGCGTGACCCATGCCGCCAGAGGCGTGCCCGGCGATCCGGTGAACATCGCGTTCATCGGCTCGGAGGAAGATTTGCATCTGTGCCTGCTCTCGGCCAAGTGGGCGCCGGCCGACCCGATCACGCTCAAGTCATCGGTTCGGATCGTCGGCGACACCGTCTTCGGAAGGAAATATATCGACGCGCCCGTGAGCAACCTGCTGCTCTGGGGCCGCAAGCAGGATTTTGCCTTCGAGCGGGCGGTTGGCAAGGATCCGCGGCAGCGCCACCATGTGCGATTCTGGCGGGCCGACAAGGTCGATTCGCTTGGCCGGCCCCTGTGGATCGGAGCGGCGACTTACGACACGCGAGTCGGCTTCAAACAGCGCACCGTGAAGCTGACGCATCACATCGCTCCCGACGTCGACACAGAGCGCGACAAGTTGATCCGCGATGCCAAGGAGACGGGTGACGTCGTCGAGTCCTTTTGGATCGACGGCTTTCACGAGCAACTGCGCGGAAAGAACGGTGCGGGCGATCCTTGGTTCACGGATGGCCGGCTCGCCGTCGCTGTCATTTCGCTCCACAACCGATTCGCGCCGAAGCCCTGATTGGTGGGGCAGGCTGTGCCTGCCGCTCACACCTCCAATTTGCCGAGGACGCGGCAGGCACAGCCTGCCCTACGATTTCTCGAGGCGGCGGCTGACGAGCTTGGCCCAGCCATTGAGCGTTGAGGGAAGCTCGTCGGGCAGCATGTCGGAAAGAATGTCGATGCGAAATTCGTTTTCGGTTCGCAACACGAATTCCATCAGGTCCACTGAGTTCACGCCTAGCGTCGAAAAGTCGGCGTGACTGTCGAGCTGGGCCGGATCGATGCGTCCCTTCCCCCCCTCGCCGACGACCCGCGCCAGGATTTCTTTGAGGTTTTTTTCCGCGCTGGCTTCGTTCACAGATGCCTCTCTCTTGCAGGTCGTGTTATGGCAATTGGTCTTTGATGATCTTTCCGGTCGGCGTCCGCGGCAAGGCCTCGAGCGGAATGATGATCTCCGGCCGCTTGTAAGCCACGAGGTTGGCTGCACAATGTTCGCGAAGTGCCGCCAGATCGAGCGACGCAGAGCCGGCGACCGCGGCCTTCACGATTTGCGAGCCCGAGCGGTGCTGACCAGCGTAGACCTTGACGTCCGCCACGCCGGGAAAGTCGCGGATCACGCTTTCCACCTCGCTCGGAATGACTTTCATGCCGAAGACGTTGACGACTTCGCTCTCGCGACCCACCAGGTGAATACGGCCGCCCGGGTCAATGAAGCCCAAATCGCCATTTTCAAACCAGCCGTCGCGAATGGCTGACGCGTCGATCCCCTCTGGTGTCAAATATCCCGCCATCATCGAGGGAGACTTGACGGAGACCCGACCGATTCCCGGCCTCCAGTCACTCGCGTCGGCGAGCGGAAGAATCTGGACCGAGACCGGGGCCATCCGCGGTCCGACAGAGCCGGGTGCCGCGTCGTGCGGAGCGTCGACATCGACGCAGATCCCGCCCGTCTCCGTGCTGCCATAAAGCGACCAGGCTGTTTGCCCGGTCTTCTCGAAAAACTCGCGGGCGGTGTGCTCGGCTAGCGGCGCCCCGGCCGAGAGCACGCGTCGAGGAAGCCCGTCAATTCGACCACGACTGGCGACGAGCAACAGGTGCAGCATTGCGGGCACCGCAGGGAACGTCGTAATCGCGTGTTCGCGAAAGGCGCGAAAAACGACGTGCGGCTGAAAACGTCGGCTCGAAACGATGCTGGCGCCCGAGACGAGGGACATCATCGCGGCGATGCCGAACCCGTACGCGTGGCTCATCGGCACCACGCAGAGGATCTTGTCGTCCGCGCCGATTTTCAGCGTCTGCTGGTAATGCTCAGCTTCTGCGATCGCCGCCAGGCCGTGCCGTGCAGACAACTTGGGAACCCCCGTCGTCCCGGACGTTGGATGGAGAGGCATGCCGGCGATTGATGGGAGCGAAGACCGCTTGTCGGCGCCGTCATTGTTAAGCACGGCCGCGGTCAAATGAGCATCCGGGGCAAACTCGAGATCGGCGACTGACTCCGAGAGCGGAGACAGGTCGTTTGGCGTCCAGGCATCGCCAAGGGCGAGGTGAGCGTCGTACGACCTGGACATTCTGTGAAGCTCCGCCGGTGGAGTGTCGACGTGCACAAGCACGGGCGATCCACCCGCGCTCAGAACGGCGACGAACGCGGCGATAAACCCCGGGCCATTGCCAACCGCCAAAATGACGCGGTCACCCCGAGCAAGGCCAATTTTTTGACACGTAAGTCCTGCCGTGAGAGCGTCGCGGGCAGCCCGCAGACTGGCACCGTCGAGTCTCAGTCCACGGTCCAGATCGTGGAACGACCCGGAATAACTCTCGAACAGGTCGAGCAGCGGAGTCGGGGCGAGATCTTGGGTTTTTCCTGGGGGATTTAGGGGGAGGGAACCCATGGAGCGTTTTGTCCACACGACTGCAAGGGCTGCCTACGCAATGCAATCGGACAGGGTTTGACCTGAATTGTCGCCGCAGGCTCTTTATCTTTGCAAACCGCCTGCGGTTTCGGGAGAATGGCCCATTAGCCTCCCTTTTTTAGATCGCCGGACACGGAACAAGAAGTGCAATCTTTCCGGCGGAAAAAGGATGACCGGATCGAGGAGAGCCGATCCTGGCCCGCTCGGTCCGCCGGGCATTTTTTGTCGAACGGAGGTCACAAAAAGTCGTCGCTTTGAAGGCATCGAGTTTCATCCGGGATGTCCGTGTCGGGTGGAAATGGACGTCAGAGCTCGTCGTGACCGGCTCGTGGAATTGACTCGAAGGCCGGCAACGTGAATCGGGCAGAGCTCACCGGGGGTCAACCCGAACTCTCACAGATTGACATCAATGCGATTTGCCTTTCTGGTTCATCCAGTCGCTGACAGTGCCGCACAGTTCATCAAGTTGGATGAGGGAGGAGTGCTCCGGAAGCTCTGGGGCGCCGACCCACTGCGTCTCACCGGCGCATTGCACAAAGTTGTGCAACAAGTCATGGCCAGCGCCGACGAGCCCCAGGCCGCCGAAGTGCGGATCATTGACGAACTCCCGAACCTGGTGACGCCGCGCGGCGCGACGGCACACGGTCGGCTGTACGAAATCCCCATGGGTGCGATGGCGATCCTCGAGGATCCCGATCGCGCCTTGGGGCATATCCAGCAGGCCGTCCAACAAGCGGTTGATTGGGGCGCGCGAATCATCGGCCTGGGGTCGATGACAGGAATCGTCGGCGGTCGCGGCACTATCATCGCCGAGCAGAGTCCCGTCGCGGTGACGACCGGTAACAGTCTGACCGCCTACACCGCTCTGCAGAACGTGTTTGAGACCGCGGCCGAGCTGAACATCGATCTGGCGCAAGAGACGGTCGCGGTCGTGGGAATCCCAGGCAGCATCGCTTCCGTGGCGGCCACCTTAATTGCGCCGCACTGCGGCCGGCTGATCTTGGTCGGACGCCGGGCATCCGGTCCCGCCCAGAGGTTGGCCAATCAGCTGTCGGCTGAATTCATCACCGATGTTGCCGAAGCGCTCAAGCAGGCCACGATTGTGATCTCGGCCACTTCGTCCGGAAGCTGCATCGAGCAAGCCTGGCTTCAGCCGGGGACTCTCGTGGTCGACGTGGGCGTTCCGACCGATGTCCGCGGCAGCGCGGCCGAGCGGGATGACGTGCTGATTCTTACCGGAGGACTCATTCGCGTTCCGGACGCGATGGCCCAAGCGTCGCGGATGCTCTGGTTCCAGCACGGCATGATCCCCAGTTGCCTGAGCGAAACAATGCTCTTGGCTCTCGAAGAGCGCGAAGAGTGTTTCTCGCTGGGCCGCGAGCTGCAACCAGAGGCGGTGCAGGAAATCGGTTCGATCGCTCGCAACCACGGCTTCGATTTCTCGCGGTTGTACTCGTTCGGCTGCCCACTTAGCGACGACGCCCTGGTGCGGTTTCAAAAGACTCGGGCTCGAATCGCCAGCAACTCGAGACGGCCGGGGATCGACGGTTCGCGCCAGGCAGCGCCCCCAACTCCAAAACAGTTGGCCGATCGCGCGGCGAAACTCTACGCACGCTATATCAATCCCGTCTTGATGGCCATGAACGGCGCGAGCGGCCTGCTCGAAACGTTCGTCCGCGGGGAAGGCGAATACCTCTACGACGCGGCCGGGAAAAAGTATCTCGACTTCGTCGCCGGTTTCGGGTCGCTGAACTTTGGTCACAATCACCCGGCCGTTGCCGCGGCGGTGAACACGGCAATTCGCGAGCAAGCCCCCGGCTTCACACCGACCTCTGTCAATCCCTATGCGGCTGCCCTCGCGGAGAAACTCGTTTCAAGGGCCCCGAGCGGGCTCGAGATGGTCTTCTTCTGCAACAGCGGCACCGAGGCAGTCGAAGCGTCGATCAAGCTGGCTCGCGCGGCCACCGGCCGCACCGGCCTCTTGTCCTGCGACGGTGCCTTCCACGGCAAGTCGATGGGTTCGCTGTCCGTGACGGGCAACCCCGCCTATCAGCGGGCATTCCAGCCGCTGCTCGGCGATTGCCAACGGATTCCGTATGGTGACTTCGAGGCTCTCGAACGCACTCTGGCGACGAGGCGGTTTGCGGCGTTCATCGTCGAGCCGATCCAGGCCGAGGGGGGAATTCGCATGGCTCGGGCGGGGTATCTCCGTGAAGCCCAGGCCATCTGCCGCTCGACGGAGACCCTGTTGATCGTTGACGAGGTTCAGACGGGAATGGGCCGCACGGGAATGACCTTCGCCGTCGAACACGAAGATGTACACCCCGATGCGATGACACTGGCCAAATCATTGGGTGGCGGATTGATGCCCATCGGCGCGATGCTCGCTCGCCGCGACCTGTGGATGAAGGCGTACGGCACGGTCGGCAATTGCACGCTGCACACGAGCACCTTCGGCGGAGGAAGCCTCGCCACGGCCGCGGGCCTGGCTGCTCTGGACGTTCTTGAAAATGAACGGTTGGCTGAAAACGCCGCCCGTCGCGGTGAGCAGCTTCTCGAGGGACTGAGCCAGATCGCCAAACGGTTCCGCTGCGTGAAGCAGGTGCGCGGACGGGGTCTGTTGTTGGGAGTCGAGTTCAACCCCCTGCAGGCCAACGTCAAGTCGCACTGGCTCGCGATCGACCCGACTGGAATGGCCCGGTTCATCGCCTCCGAAGTCGGCCAGATGATCGACGCGTTTCACGTGCTGCACGCAATGCAAACCCTGATGCAGGGGCATTCGATCTACACTCAGTTCACTCGTTCCAATCCCTTGGTCCTGCGGATCGAGCCGCCGCTGACGATTACGGAAGCTCAAACCCAGGAGTTCTTGACCGCCTTTGAGAAAACCTGTGAGGAAATCGATTTCATCGTCTCGATCATCGGCGAGATGATCGCCAAGACGAGCGTTGGCAAGCACGACGCGGCCCAGCGCGCTGGATTCACTCCGGCGGATGCAGCTCAGTAAGGCACCGCGGCGTTTCTTCAACGCTTTTGACGCGGCGACGGCACCCATGACGATGGTCGTTTCCAGCCAGCCTTCCTCCACGCGGCTTCGCTACACCGCGTCCGTTTACGATTCGATCCGCGACGTTGATGCGGACGAGTGGAACCGCATGCGCGACCCGCACGCCGACCCGTGCATGCATCCCGGGTTCGTCGCGGCCGTCGAGAACTCGTTCGGGGACATTTGCCGCTTCAGACAGATCCTGATCCGCGATGAGCATGGCCATCCGGTGGCAGCCGCGTGTCTCTGTTTTTTCCCGGTCGACGCGGCCGTGCTGGCGGACGGCTTCGCCCGAAAAGTCGCGAACGTCATCAACGGCGTGGCGCCAGTCCTGCTGCGGATTCCCCTACTGCTTGTGGGACTGCCGATTTCTTGCGGCGCGAGTCATCTGCGATTTGCTCCCGAGGCCGACCGCGATGCCGTCCTGCGACTGATCGACGACCAGGCGCGGCGTTTTGCCCGCGAAACGAAAGCGAAATGCATCGTCTTCAAGGAATTTGAAGCGCACGAGTGCCACGATCTGGAGCCGCTTGCCGCGCTCGGTTACCGCCAGGCCGACAGCCTGCCGATGAACTGCGCTCCGGCCGAATACACCAGCTTCGACCACTATCTCGCGAGCATTCCTTCGGCCAAGAGGCGTACGATCAAGAAGTCGCGGGAAAAATTCGCGAAATTCGGATTCAAGGTCGTCCATCTCCGCGGAGGCGACGGTGCCGATCGGCTCTACACCAACGCGGTTCACCGACTCTATGACAGCGTGCTCGATCGGGCCAAGGTGCGATTCGAACGGCTCCCCGCCGAATTCTTCCGCGAGATTGCCCGCCAGATGCCGGAAAATTCGCTCTTCACGTACGTGTTTCAAGGCGAGCGAATCGTGGCCTTCGCGGCGACGCTGACGGTCGAAGAGGTCTTCGACCAGATGTTCGTTGGGTACGACTACGATCTGAACCCCGAATGCGACCTGTATTTCAACCTGTTCTTTGAAGCGATTTCAGCCGCCTTCCAACGTGGGCCGCGCCGAATTTTCATCGGACAAACGAGCGACGAGTTCAAGCATCAAAAGCTCAGCGGCTTTCAGGTCCCGCTTTCGATCTACGTGAAGGGGACGCACCCGGTCATCAACGCGCTGATCAAGAACGCCTTCGGCTTGTTCTTCCCGCCCCGGCCGATGCAGTATCCGCTGCAGTGATGCCGAGCTGCGTGACGCGCGCTAGATTTGTAGGGTGGGCCAAGGCCGCTTCGGCCGAAGGCCCACCGATTCAACTACTCAGCCTCGTCATCAGAGTTGTAGCGCGGCTGAGTGCCCCAGTGGAGTTTTCGGCGCAGCGTCGCGTAATAGCTCAGGCCGCTGACGCGTGCCATCTTGAACGTCACCGGCGCCCGGCGGACCTCGACGGCCGGGTGGCCGGGGCGCTCCGCTTGCGGAAGCCCCGGAAATTGCTCGCTGTGTTGCGTTGCGAAGAGGCTTTCCGTCGGGGTGCGCTACTCCGGGCTACTCCGGCCACGAGAGAGTTGGATGTCGACGTCACCGGGGCTTCCGCAGCGCGGGGCGCCCCGGCCACCCAATCGAGCTGCGTGACGCGCTTAGATTTGTAGGGTAGGCCAAGGCCGCTTCGGCCGAAGGCCCACCGATTCAACGCCGCTCGAATAGGAGGGATGGTGGGCCAGCGGCCGAAACGGCCTCGGCCCACCCTACTCAGCCTCGTCATCCGAGTTGTAGCGCGGCTGAGTGCCCCAGTGGAGTTTTCGGCGCAGCGTTGCGTAGTAGCTCAGGCCGCTGACGCGGGCCATTTTGAACGTCACCGGCGCCCGGCGGATCTCGACGACATCTCCTTCGTGAAGCGGTCTTTGCACTTGCCCGTCGATTACAACTGCGGCTCCATCGCGGCCGCGCCGTAAGGTGAGCGTATAGACGCAGTCGGCCCGATCGACAAGCGGCCGGTTGGTGAGCGCGTGCGGGCAGTTCGGCGTCACGACAAATGCTTGAAGATCCTGGCGTAAGATGGGGCCGCCGGCCGCCAGGCTGTAGGCTGTCGAACCGACCGGCGTGCTGACGATCAGTCCATCGCAGCTGTAGGTCGTGACGGGCTCTCCATCGATCGCCAGGTGCACGTCGACCATGTGCAGCGAGCCGCCGCAGGAAACCGCCACTTCGTTCAGGCCCAAAAAAGTCTCGACCGGATGACCGGCCGCCTTGACCGTACACTCAAACATCAGGTGCTCGATGATTCGGTAATCTCGAGCCTGCAGCTTGGGAAATTGTTGCTTGAACTCTTCCGGAGAGAGGTCGGCCAAGAACCCGAGTCGGCCCAGATTGACTCCCACGATCGGGAGCTGCCTCATCCCCATCTGCCGACACGCGCGCAAGATTGCCCCATCGCCTCCGAGCACTGCCACCAAATCGGCTTCGAGATCGTCGAGCACGAGGTCATCGGTGACGGCGGCCGCGACGACGTTAACTCCCGGCTCGCTCGCTAGGAACTCGGACAACTCGCGCCAGGCGTCCTGGACGCGGGGAGTTTGGTCCCGTGCCAGCACGATCAACCGCAAAGAGGGCTTAGCCATCGGGTATCTTTCGCGCAGAATTCTTGTGGGGCGCGCTTCGGATTGTGCACAATGAGGCGACCGGTGACAACATCGCGCGGCCACAACGTTCATTAAGTCACGCTAAGTCGCAGACCTCATGAATTATTTCGCCCACGGAATTCGATTTCTCGATCGCCCTTGGTTCCTGGCGGGCACGGCGCTCCCCGATTGGCTGTCGGTGATCGACCGCCGTGTGCGGCTGCGGCCCAAGCAGGTCTTGGAACGGGCCGATGGCTCGGGCTCGATCGACGGGGAATTGGCCGCCGGGGCCTGGCAGCATTTCGAGGACGACCGCTGGTTCCACAAGACGCGGGCCTTCGCCGAGGCAACGGCCCATCTGGCCCGGCTGTTTCGCGATTTTTTGGGGCCGGGCGACAACTTTCGCTGCGGATTCCTGGGGCACATCGCCTGCGAGCTGTTGTTGGATGCCCTCTTAATCGAGCGGCACCCCGAATCGCTCGATCGCTATTACGCTATGTTTGCTCAGCTCCACGCGGCACGCCTGTCGCAAGCCGTGTGCGATTTGGCCGGCCAGCCGGTCGACGTCGAGCGTTGGTTGCCGCTTTTTTGTCGCGAGCAGTTCTTGCGCGACTACGCCGACAGCACGCGGCTTGCCTATCGCTTGAATCAGGTTCTGCGGCGGGTCAAACTGGATCCGCTCCCGGCCGGCATCGAGGGGCCATTATCCGCCGGTCGCAGCATCGTCCGGTCGTACGCGGACGGCTTGCTTCCCGCGTCCCATTTTGCCTTTCCCGTCTCTCCTTCCGTCGAGGCAGACTGACATGAAATATGGCATGAACATGCTGTTGTGGACGACCGCCGTCGATCCTTCACACGACTCGGTCTTCGAGATTCTGAAGGAATGCGGCTACGACGGCGTCGAGATCCCGATTTTTCAACTCGACGAACCCAACTTCCAGCGGATCGGCAAGAAGCTCGATTCGCTCAAGCTCGACCGCACGACGGTCGTCTGCGTGGGGGCAGCGGTCAACCCGATCTCGCCCGACGCGGGTATCCGCAAGAGCGCCATGGACCATCTGAAGAAGGCCGTCGACTTGAGCCGCGTGTGCGGCTCGAAGCTCTTGGCCGGGCCGTTTCACTCAGCGATCGGCGAATTCACCGGCAAAGGGCCGACGTCGGATGAGTGGCAGCGCGGCAAGGAATTCTTCAGCAATCTGGCCGATTACGCCAAGCAAGCCGGCGTGACGCTGGTGCTCGAATATTTGAACCGCTTCGAGTGCTATTTCCTCAACACGGCCGCCGACACGGCCCGTTTCTGTCGCGAGGTCAATCATCCGAACCTGCGGATGATGTACGACACGTTCCACGCGAACATCGAGGAAAAGAACATCGCCCAGGCGATCCGCGATTGCGCGCCCTACACCGTGCACGTTCACATTTCAGAGAACGACCGCGGCACGCCCGGCGAGGGACACGTGGATTGGGACACCACCTTTAAAACGCTCAAAGAGACCAAATACGACGGCTGGATGGTGGTCGAAGCCTTCGGACTAGCGCTGCCCGACCTCGCCGCGGCAACCAAGATTTGGCGCCGCATGTTCGCGAGCGAGGAGCAGCTCTCCCGGGACGCCCTGCGGTTCATGAAGTCTCGCTGGGCGACCTGAGGTTCTTCAAGTCGTTCGGACTGCACCTCAATCGTTTCGGACTGCTCCTGCTTTTGGGGTTGTCGCTGCTGCTGGGGCTGGCGAGAAGGCACGCTCGGAATTCTGATTGGAACGGGCGTAAATCCGATAATCACGAACGCCAGCGTGAGCCAACCCAACACGATTCGGAACATTCCGAGGGGCACACTGTCATCGGCCGTCGGCGGATGGCGCGGGCCGGAGAGGAACAAGAACGCCACCATCACCATATAGCCAAATTGGCCGCCAACAATCATAAAGGTGACGGCGCCGGCGAGCAGCAAGAGCGCGAATCCATGCGCCCTGCGGCCAATGAGCGTGTACAGAATGTGGCCGCCGTCGAGCTGCCCGATCGGCATCAGGTTCAGTGCGGTGACGAAGATTCCCACCCAACCAGCGAACAGCCAGGCGTTCAGGACGACGTCGTGATCCTCCGAGATTCGTCCAAAGTAAAGCTGCGCAAGCCACTTGAGGAGCAAGGGGTCGCCATAGCTCGGGTTCGCCATCGAGGGGTCGATATAGGCGACATGCGCTTGGGAGAGGCCAATCAGCGTGATTGGGATCGCAAAGACGAGACCCGCCAGCGGTCCGCTGATCGCAATATCAAACAGGCTCTTGCGATCCGCCACACCCGCCCCCTGAATGATGACAGCTCCCATCGTTCCCCACGGCACGATGGGCAGTGGAATGAAGAAGGGCAACGTCGCAGGCACCTTGTAACGCCGGGCCTGCAGATAGTGCCCCATTTCATGGGCGAAAAGAGTCGCCATCACCGCGCCGAAGAAAATGAACCCGTCCTTGAGCATTTTGGGCAGGAACTGTGGGAGCTGCCCGATCATGTACGCCTGGTATAGTCTCGGCGCAGCTTCGAAAAAGCCGGCACCGGGTTCCAGCCCGGCGGCGAACACGCTGATGCAAGTGGCAAAAAACAGCGCGATCGCCAGCGCGCGATAGTCCTGTGGGCTGCGGCTCGATTGAGAGCGGTCCCGAACCGGTGGGTTGGGTTTTGGGGCGGCCGTCTCGGATGAGTAAAACGTCGTGATTTCAAGCGGCCGGGCAACGTCACCGTGCTCCCCCGCTGCGGGCGTTGGTTCGTTCATACAGAGGGTATTTTAGGGAAGCTTGGTCCGCACGCGAAGGGGGAAGGCTGACAGTTCGGCGACCGAAAGGCTTAATCGGCCATCTCTTCGAGCACCCGCGCGAAGGCGCCGTAGGTCCCCGCGTCGAAGAGGACAAACCTTGCCTCGAACGGCCGGGCCAGCTCCAGCAGAAAGTCGCGAACTGTCTTCAGCGAACACTCGGCCGCCAGATCCTTGGGGTAGCCGTAGATGCCCGTGCTGATTGCCGGAAAGGCGATGCTGCGGCACTGATGTTCGACGGCCAGCTCGAGGCACCGCCGATATGCGGAGGCCAAGAGTTTTGATTCCTGCTGCATGCCTCCGCGCCAGATTGGCCCCACCGCATGAAAGATGTGCCGCGCCCGCAGCAGGCCGGCCGCAGTGGGCACCGCGTCGCCGGTGCGGCAGCCCTCCGGATAGCGACGGCGAGTTTCTTCCATCAGGGAGGGACCTGCCGCACGATGGATGGCGCCGTCGACGCCGCCTCCGCCCGCCAGGCTGGAGTTGGCCGCGTTGACGATGGCATCGGCGTCCTGCTCGGTAATGTCTCCCTGGACGAGGACGACTTGGGCTGGTCCGAAGTAAACTCGCATCGGCTATTTCTTCGGGAGGGCGAAGCTCCTGCTGAGCCTCTGTTTTTGTTTCGGGACAAGGGCCGGCCCAGCGGGAGCTTCGCCCTCCCAAAGCGCGCCTAGGGTTTTTGTGCAGCAGTCTTGAGCCGGCGGGCGGCCGCCGCAGCCCCCTCTTGCAGGAGTTGGACTTCGTTGGAGTACGAGATAAACCGCATGCCTTTTTGAGCCCAAAGCTCCAAGGTCTCGAGTTGTAACCCGATTGCCCCGGCGGCGACATTGTGGCGCTGGGCAAGGTGCACGGCGCGCTCGGTGATGGCCACCATCCGCGGATGGTCGATCTGGCCCGGGATTCCCAGATCGATCGACAAATCCGTAAATCCCAGACAAGCCACGTCAACGCCCGGAAACGACATGATCTCGTCGAGTTCCTCGAGCGCTTGCTTTCGCTCAATTTGAATCGCACAGAGCGTGTGATGGTTATTCGCCTCCATCAGCGCCTCGATCGGCGTGTCCTCGAAATCCGTCTGAGCCAACGTCGCGGCAAAGCCCCGCGCACCATCGGGCGGATACCGCATCCAGGAGATGATGTCGCGCACTTGCTCGGGTGTGTTGACCCGCGGCACCATGATTCCCATCGCCCCCTGATCGAGCACGCGGCTGATGAGCGTGTAATCGGCTTGCGGCACGCGAACAATCGGGACGATTCCGCCGGTTCGGGCGGCGGTGATCATGTCCGCGACGCTCTCCATGCTATACGCGGAATGTTCCATGTCGATGAACACGAAATCAAATCCGGCCCGAGCGTACACCCGGGCGATGTCGGGGCTGCGCAATCGCGAAATTTCGCTGCCGATGACAGTCCGCCCCGCCTTGAGCGCTTGCTTGACTGGATTGGTTCGCATGAGATTGGCCAGTGAATTAGCTGTCGATTGGATCTCCGGCTTTGCAATACTTGGGCCGCCGGATCGTCGAAGTGATGGGTTGGCTTCAAGAATATCCGATTTCGGCCACCGGGCGATGCCGATTTTTCGGAGAGGGCCGCGCCGCAAACTCGCCTTGCCCCATCTTGCCACAATCACGAAACTGCGGCCCATTTCAGCGGGGCTTGGGAGTGGCTTCGTGGGGGTCACCCAGCGGGAGACAGGCGTGGCTGAATATACCGACCGCGAGCAGTTCATTCCGATCCGGAAAACCGACCTCGTCGAGCTGTTGTGCAGGGATTGGCCCCTCAGTCAGCACGATCGTGACCATTTCCGGCGTTTTTGCCGTCGGTTGGACTCGACGCTGCACTGCGAATACCACGCGCGGCTGGAGCAGCTCAAAGACGCCTACGCGGGGTTCGATCCCGATTCCGACACCCAACTGCTCGAGCCGCACGCTCGCGGGCAGTGGAAAGAGGAAATCGAGCGGCTCTTTGCCCAGTTCATCGCCCTGTTGGAGCGGGCCAACTTTAAGCGGTTGTCCCCCAGCGAGATGAATGCCGCCCTGGAACGGGCCAGCGACTGGGGCATCAACCTCGAAGTCGATTTCGAGGTCTTCGACCGTCTTGAGATCTTTGCCCGCGGCGACGTCATCGGGCAGCGCAGCCGGCGGCGGTGGCGGAAGCTGATGCAGTTGGAAGAAGTCAACCTGCCGGTCTATCAGCGACTGGTCGTGATGCTCAAGCTGCGAGAGGGGGCGGGACACCCCGCGCATATCGACACCGATTCGGTCTACATCAAAATCTTTAAGGACATTCCCAAGGTCGATCTCGAGATGCTCTTGCCCGGAACGCGCGTGAAGCTGAGCCTCACCGACCGGGGCAAAATCGTGTTGCCGACGCTGAGCGGCATTGCGATCACTGCCTGGAAACTGCTGCAGGGGGCGCTCACGATCGCCGTGACGAGTGCCTATCACTCGCTTGCTCTCCTGAGCCTGGTGGGCGGCACCGTCGGGTACGGATTGCGATCGTTTTACGGATATCTGCAAACGAAACAAAAATATCAGCTCAGTCTGGCCCAGAGCCTCTACTTCCAAAACCTCGACAACAACGCCGGTGCCCTGTTCCGACTGCTCAATGAGGCAGAAGAGCAGGAATTCCGCGAGGCGGTGCTGGCTTATTTCTTTCTGCTCACCAAGACGGGCGAGGACGGCTGGAAACGCGAGCATCTCGACGACGCGATCGAAGAATTCCTTGACGAGTCGATGGGCATCAAAGTCGACTTCGAGATCGGCGACGCGGTTGACAAGCTGGTCCGCTTCGAGCTGGTCCAACACTGCGACGACGGCCTGCTCCGAGCCGTGTCGCTTCGGGAAGCGCTCATGGCCATCGACCGGGCTTGGAACCACGCGGGCCACGAATTCAACGTCGGCCGCGTCACCGAGCCTGCACCAGTCCGCCGCAGCGCCTGATCGAGTCGCGTCGACGGGTCGAGCACCTCGCTGTGCGATGGGGTGTCAGGCCCTAAATTGACTCAAAGACCGCCCCTGTTCGCGGTTCAGGGAAGCCCCCGGCCTGCGCTGCGACACGATTGCGATCGCCTCTTCTTTGGTCGCAGCCAGGCCAAGCTTCAACAACAGGGCGCACG
>DASZIA010000562.1:0-5179 GCA_035949535.1 Planctomycetaceae bacterium
TATTTTTGAGTATTTCTTTGGGGGTTCGAGACGGCACAACGCTGCTGACAACTTGCAGGGCGGCCGCCAACGCCGGACGGTGGCAATGTAGTTTCATGTCCGTGTGACCATCCTAAAATCTTCGCGCAACGGAAGCGGAACAGGGTCGTCGGAAGGTGCGAATTCGCCGCGCGAAACAGGCAATCCGTTCTCTGGATTTCGAATAAGAATTATAGAACTTCGTAGTCGTAGCAGCAACGAAGAACGCGGCTGAAAACTCCCAGAATCCATAATCATAAATTCTTAATTTGCAATAGGTTGCGGTGCGATCTTCGATGTAAATCCAGCGTGAGCCGGCTGTCGAAAACCAGTTCGCTCCCCGGCGAGAGACTGAGTGCAATTTGGGCTGCTCTTTGGACTGGTCCGAAGCCTCGAAGTGCCTCCAAAAAACTACGTCGCAAGACTGTCAGCCTTTCAGCAGATGATTCACACACGTAGCTCTTTGATTCAGAAGTCACCCGCGGCGCAGGGTGCGACGGAGCCGCTCGACCTCACCGGCGAGAGCCGGGTTGCCGGCGAGCAAAATCCGAGTGCGACGGCAGGCGTGAACGACGGTTGTGTGATTCTTGCGGCCGAAGAACCGCGCGACTTGTGCGGCACTTTGCCCGCTCAATTCGCGCGACAAGACCATGGCGATCTGGCGCGGAAGCGTCGATCGCTTGGGCCGGCCCCACGAACGCAGTTCCGCCACGGGCAGTTTAAAGAACTCGGCGACGGCACCCGCAATCTTTGGCAACGGCACCGCACGCGTGGTCCCGGATGAATTCAAGTGGTCGCGCATCAGCGTGTCGTCGGAATCCCTGCGCCCGTTGCGAGCCCGCATCTCGAGGTTGACCAGGGCAGCCACAAGCTCGCGGGGCGTCCCCGGCCCTTCCTCGGCGAGGACGGCGGCGGCTTGAGACGAGAGCGGAATCTGACGCGATGCTGCGACCTTGGTCGCAAAGCCCAGGCGGCTTGTACGCCCGAGCAGCTCGAGCGGCACACAGAGGCCGCCGCGCAAACGATTGGTCAAGCGGGGCACCATCTTTTCCAGTCCGCCGGGTCGTGTGGCGCAGGTGACCAATGCCCGGTGGCCGGCTCGCTTCAACTCGTCGAGGATCGCAATGAGCATGCGCTGAGCGGGGATACGACCTTGAAGTGCCGCCAAGTCCTCAAGGATGAAGAGATCGGCCTCCGCGTACCTGTCTTGAAACTCGACGCGATCGAGTCGCGAGAAGGCCTGGCTCAGCGCGGCCAGATATTCCGCGGAAGTCTCGCAGACAATGCGCCGCCGCGGTGTTTTCCGGCGAGCCTCGCGGACGAAATGCCGCACGAGGTGCGATTTGCCGACGCCGGCCGGGCCATACAAGTAGACCAACCAGATGCCATCATCGTCGTCCGCGCCAAACAGGCGATTGGCGGCCGAGTGCGCGAGCCGATTCTCCTTAAGCAAGACCAGCGGCTCGTTTGCCGCCGCGGAGGGGCGATCGGAGTCTTGAGGAGATTGGGCCATCGAGCTTCGTGCTCCCGCCGCCCTTTTAGGCCGAGGTTCTGCCGCTTGGCTCGGGTTGACGATTCACGCGTCCATTCGGAAAGACCGTTTCTCGACTGGCAGCCGAGCGAAGCCGGCCAACGACGTTCCCGATGCGTTCGACGGCGTCATCGATCTCGTCTGGAGTGTTCTCGAACGACAGACTGAAGCGAACCGATGATGAGACCACTTCCGGCGGGCAGCCCATCGCCACCAGGGCCGGCGACGGCTCGGTCGATCCGCTGGCACACGTGCTTCCCAGCGAACAGGAGATGCCGGCTAGATCGAGCCCGACGAACAAGGCGTCCCCCTCAATTCCGGGAAACGCGATGTTGAGCGTGTTGGGAAGCCGGAAGTCGACGGATCCGTTGATCACAACCGGGTTGCAGGCTGTTTTGAGCCCCTCCTCGAGGCGATCGCGGAGCCCACGAATCCAGGAGTCGCGTTGAGCCTGGTCGACCTGCCATCTCGCAAGTGCCACAGCCATGCCGACGGCGAGCGCCACCGGCTCGGTCCCCGCGCGGAGATCGGACTCTTGATGTCCGCCCAATTGCCGCGGACGCAGCGACGCGCCCTCTCTCAGTAACAGAGCGCCGATGCCCACTGGACCATGAAACTTATGGGCACCGAGCGACAACGCCGTCGCCCCGAGGGCGCGAAAATCGACCGGCATTTTGCCAACCGCTTGCACCGCGTCGACGTGCAGCGGGATGTTGCGCTGCCGGCATCGCTCGGCAAGTGGCGAAACATCTTGCACCACGCCTGTCTCGTTGTGGGCCAGAATCACTGTGGCCAGGCCAATCTCGTCCCAGCCAAGTTCTTCGAGTTGCTCGCCGACGATTCTGCCTTCGCGATCGACGTCGAGAAACTGCAGTTGCCAGCCCCGTTCCCGCAGGCGGCCGCACGCTTGTCGGACAGCTGGGTGCTCACCGGCGGTCAGCAGCACGGTTGCCGGGCGTCGCGCTGCGAGTCCGAGGATCGCCAGATTGATGGCCTCGGTCCCGCCGCTGGTGAAGAGGACTTCCTTGGGGCTGGCGTTCAGAATTGCCGCGATTTTCTCCCGCGCGTCTTCGAGCGCGCGTCGGGCGACACGCCCTTCCGCGTGTCGGCTGCCGGGATTGGCCCAACTCTCCCGCGAATGACGCGCGACTGCCTCAACGACTTCGGGCAAATGGCGCGTCGTGGAGTTGTGGTCGAGAAAGATGCGGGCCATACGAAGACTCAGCGAGCGTCGTTGCTAGCGAGGGACGCTCGATTGAATGCGTTTGACGATTGCCGTGCCGACGTCGGCAGTCGTCGAAGTGCCGCCAAGGTCGGCCGTGCGCGGTCCGGACTCGGCGAGCAAGCTGGCGACTGCCCGGTTGATGGCAGCCGCGGCTGCGTCGAGTTCGAGGTGTTCCAGCATCATACCGGCCGATAGGATCGCAGCAAGCGGATTGGCAATCCCGCGGCCGGCGATGTCGGGGGCCGAGCCGTGCACCGGCTCGAACATGCTCGGATGCCGCCGCGTGGGATCGAGATTGGCGCTGGCCGCCAGACCCATGCTGCCCACGAGAATCGCTGCCAGATCGGTCAGAATGTCGCCGAAGAGATTGCTCGCAACCACGACGTCGAACGACTCGGGCCGACGGACGAATTCCATCACGGCCCGATCGACAAGCAGCGACTCGGTGGCCACCTCCGGAAAATCCCGGGCGACCGCGGCGAAGACTTCGTCCCACAAGACCATTCCGTAGCCCTGGGCATTGCTTTTGGTGATCGACGCAAGTTTCTTGCGCGGCCGCGAGCGGGCCTTCTCGAACGCCGCGCGGATGATTCGCTCGCACCCGCGCCGCGTGAAGACCGAGGTTTGGATCGCAACTTCCTCGGCCGTTCCCTGGTACAGCCGCCCGCCGATGTTGGCGTATTCGCCTTCCGTGTTCTCGCGAAACACGACGAGGTCGATCGAACCCGGCGGCTTATTGGAAAGCGGGCTTTGGACCCCCGGATAGAGGAACGCGGGCCGCACGCAGACGCATTGATCGAACCGCCGGCGAATCGGCAAAAGCAGTCCGTTGAGCGTGACGTGGTCTTGCACCCGCGGATGGCCCACCGCTCCCAGCAGAATGGCATCGTGCCGCGCGAGCTGGTCGAGAAAATTCGCCGGCGCCATTTGGTGATGGGCGAGGTAGTACTCGGTGCCCCACGGATAGTCTCTCCATGTGAAGGCAGCATCACAGCCTTTAACGGCTGCCTCGACCGCGCGGATTGCTTCGCGGGTGACCTCCGGTCCAATCCCGTCCCCCGCGATCACGGCGATGTCGAAGGTCCGCGGCATGGCGATTTTCCGATTCGAATCGATGAAGAAAGCCCACCGGGGGGTTGCCGGTGGGCTTCATTAACAAAGACGTTAGGGACAGGAAGCGTCAGCCGGCGTCGGGCGTTTTCCGCTTCGACTGCCAGACCGCCCAGGCCAGGCCGACGATGCAGATCACAATTACAGCCCAATACATGGTGTCGGGAGGTTTGACGTCCACGTTCACGCCGACCTGCCTCAAGTGGTGCACCATCTGGGTGTCGTAAGGCAGGATCAGCCCGATGATCAGCAGGCTGACCATGTTCATGACCTTGATCAGCGGATTGATTGCCGGGCCGGCCGTGTCTTTGAGCGGATCGCCCACCGTATCCCCAGTGATGGCCGCTTTGTGCTTTTCGCTCCCCTTGCCCGTATTGCGCTCGAAGTCGACCGGCTCGTCTTCGACGGTCTTTTTCGCGTTGTCCCAAGCACCGCCGGCATTGGCCATGAAGACTGCCAGCAGCTGTCCAGTCACGATCATCCCGCCCAGGAAGCCGGCCAGGCCGATCGTCCCCAATCCGAAGCCGACCAGAAGCGGCACGAGCAAGGCCAAGAGTCCGGGGCCGACCAGCTCCTTTTGAGCAGCGGCCGTGCAGATGTCGACCACGCGCCCGTAATCCGGCCGTTTTTTACCTTCCCAAATCTCCTTATCTCGGAACTGTGCGCGGCACTCGTTCACGATCAGAAAGGCCGCTCGCCCGACAGCCCGAATCGTCATCGAGCTGAACAGGAAGGGGACGGCCCCGCCGAGCAGCATGCCGACGAATAGCGTCGGTGAGGAAATCGAGAGGGCCGAAGCGACGCGCTCGTACACGTCGGTCGTGATGAACGCGCTCTCTCCCTGGCCGCCCGAGCCGACCGAAACGATGAAGCTATTGAACAGCGACACGGCCGCAATGACGGCCGAGCCGATCGCGATCCCCTTCGTAATGGCCTTGGTGGTATTGCCCACCGCGTCGAGGTCCGAAAGGATCTGCCGGGCCCTCTTGTAGGCTTCCTCTCCCATTTCCTCCTTGTCGTAACCCATCTCGCCGATCCCGTTGGCGTTGTCGGCGACGGGACCAAAGACGTCCATCGAGATCGTGTTGCCGGTGAGGGTCAACATGCCGATTCCGCACATGGCCACGCCGAACGCAACGAACGTCGCATTTGTGCCCGTATAGACGAGCACGCTGGCGAGGATCGAGCCGACGATGATCACCACGGCCGCCACCGAGCTTTCATAGCCGACAGCAAACCCTTGAATGATGTTGGTGGCGTGCCCTGTCGAGCAGTTCCTCGCCAGGCTCTTGACG
>DASZIA010000563.1:0-7403 GCA_035949535.1 Planctomycetaceae bacterium
GATCGTGTTGCTTCCCGACCATTGGCATTCGGTGTGGACGCTGCCGCCTGGCGACGATCGATATCCGCTGCGATGGATGCGCATCAAAGAAGAATTCACCAATGCATGGCTCGCAAGCGGCGGAGACGAGTCGACACAATCAGCGTCGCGCCTCCGGCAGCGCTATCGCGGCGTTTGGCAAAAGCGGTATTGGGAACACACCGTTCGCGACGAAGCCGACTTGAAACGGTGCGTAGATTACATCCATTGGAATCCGCGAAAGCACAATCTCGTGTCGCACGTGGCGGATTGGAAATGGTCTTCGTTTCACCGTTTTGCATCGCTCGGCGAATATGACGCAAATTGGGGTGGGGCCGATCCCACTCCAACCTGGAACGAGCCGGAATGGGGTGAAGCGCCGTAGTGTGGGACAAGTCTTCCGAAGGCGGGCGCCGGCCCACCATCCGACTTGGCGACGGTTGAATCGCTGGCTGCCAACAATCGGTGGGCCGGCGCCCGCCTTCGGCGAGCTTGTCCCACCCTACGTCTGCCCGCCTCCAACAAATCACGTCGTCACGACCAGATTGTCGCGGTGGATGACTTCCGCGTAGGGCAGGCTGCCCAGGGCTTGGATGATTTCGTCGGTGCGTTTGCCGGCGATGGCGCGGGCGTCGTGGGCGTTGTAATTTGAGAGGCCGCGGGCGAATTCTTCGCCGGCGCGGTCGACGAGCGACACCACTTCGCCTTTCGCGAACTCGCCTTCGACCGCTGTGACGCCGATCGCCAACAGCGACTTGCCCTGCGTCTCGACCGCGCGGCGGGCTCCCTCGTCGAGAATGAATCGTCCCTTGGGGCGAACCGTGAAGCCGATCCACCGCTTCCACGCCGGCAGGTCTTTGACCTTCGCGAGAAAGAGGGTCCCGATTTCTTTGGCGGCCAGAATGTCGTCGATCACATTGGGATGCGTGCCGTTGGCGATGATCACGCTCTCGCCCACGCCCGTAGCCGTGCGGACCGCTTCGAGCTTTGACGGCATGCCCCCGATGCCGCGCAGGCTGCGGCCGGGGGCCGCCAGCCCCATCAACGAATCGTTCCATTGATCGACGAGCGGAATCAGCTTGCTCGACGGCGATTGGGGATCGCCATCGTAGAGGCCGTCGACGACGGAAAGAATGATCAACAGCGGCTCGGTCAAGAGTCCGGTGACCATCGCGGCCAGCTGATCGTTGTCGCCGAATTTGATCTCGGCCACGCTCACGGTATCGTTTTCGTTGACGATCGGCACCGCCTTATATTCGAACAGCGTGTGGAGCGTGTTGCGGACATTGAGATAGCGCGTGCGGCTCTTGAAGTCGTTCGCCGTGAGCAAAACCTGGGCGGCGTGGTAGCCGTGCTTGCGCAGGCAATCGTCGTAGAGGCGAATGAGATGCGCCTGCCCGGCAGCCGCGGCCGCCTGCAGGTGGGGCAAATCGGTCGGCCGCGCTTTCAGTCCCAAGAGGCCCATGCCGGCCCCGATCGCTCCGCTGGAGACGACGACCACTTGCCGGCCCGTCTCGCGCACGCGGTGAATCTGCTCGGCGATCTGGGCGATGCGATCGGCGTCGATCGTGTCATCGTCGCGCGACAGGACATTGGTGCCGATCTTGATCACGAACGTCCGAGCGTCGGCGATGATCTCTCGGCGGACCAGGTTATCCATGCGAGCGGCTGGCTGAGTCAGGTCGGCGCTCAAAATTCACCACAGGCGAGCGGGCTTCGACCGGAGCGTCCTTGGAGGTGATATGTAGCCGAATTGCAAGACCGCGAAAAGGGTGCCCGCGAGAACGTGCGAGCAAGCTGGGGCACCGCGTCGCGGCCCAAAGCCCTCTCGCGATTGAGGCGTCACCCGGGCGTCATTCTGGTATGCTGCACGGCGCGAACCGATAGGCCGTGCAAAATTTTAAGCCGCTCGCCCCAACATCGCCTGAACCACTTCTGCGAGTCGTCTTCATGAGAAAGCCGCTTCAAATCGTCGCTTTGGTCCTGACGTCTCTAGCGGTTTGGACCGGATCGTCTCGACCGGTGACGGCAGTCGCGGCCGCACAGCCCGATCAGGCGCCGCCCGCCGCAAAATCTAGAGCCATCTCCGCCGACGCCGTCGCGGCGAAACCGATTACCGCCGAGGAGGCCACCAAATGGGCCGCCGAGCTGCAACGCGCCGTGCGCGTTCAGGACATCGACACGTTCAACAGGCTGGTGGATTGGGATGCTTTCGTCGCCAAGGCGACGGCCTTGCCGGGCAATTCGCCACAGCTCAAGGAATTTCGCGCCAACTTCGCCCGGGGGTTGAAGTCAGCGACGGTCAATCCGCGGTCGGGGTTCGGCCGCGCGGTGATGGGAGCGGTCGAAGCCTCGGGCGATTACAAGGCGCTGCGAATCCATAACGAGGGGGGCCAGGTCCGCGTCTTGTTTCGCCTCGTCAGCTCCAACGGTGCCCTCAACTATCACGATTGGGTGCTCGGCCGTTCGCGCGACGACAAACCGGTCGCCGTCGATTGCCAGGTCTTCTTGATCGGCGAGTTGTATTCGCAGAATCTCAGGCGGTCATTTCTGCCGCTGGCCCACAAATCGGGAGGCGCCAGCGTCGAGAAGCTTTCGGGGCCAGAGAAGGATTTCGTCGAGCATTTCGCCCAGTTCGCTCAGATGGGCCAGTTCGTCCGCGAGCGGAACTGGCGGCAGGCGCTCAACACGTACAAAGAACTCCCCGCCTCGGTGCAGGAATCAAAGCCGGCGATGACGATGCGGCTTTTGGCGACGCAGTCGGTCAGCGATGCCGAGTACCTGGCCACGATCGACGATTTTCGCAAGCGCTACCCCAACGACGCGATGATCGATCTGATTTCCGTCGACGCCTACATCCTGCGCAAGGCCTACGACAAGGCGCTCGAGGCGATCGACCGGGTCGACAAGGCAATCGGCAGAGACCCGTATCTCAAAGTGCTGCGCGGCAATGTGCTTCTGAGAGAAAGGAAACTCGACGCGGCCCGCGACATGGTGCAAAACGCCATCGTGCAGGATCCCAACCTGCTCAGAGGCTATTACTCGTTGATTGATATCTCGCTGGCCCGGCACGACTATCCCGACACGGTCAAGTGGCTCAAGAGGGCCGAGTCCCTGGGCGTCACGTTCGGCGATTTGAGGGCCGTCCCCGCGTTCGCCGGGTTCGTCAAGTCGGCGGAATACAAGAACTGGTTAAAGACGCACGGCAAGTAAGAGTGATTTGCACCCTCTCCCATTCCGATGGGAGAGGGCCGGGGTGAGGGCTTTCTCTTGCTCTCGCGCAATACTCTCAAAGGCAGCCCTCACCCCAACCCTCTCCCGGAGTACCGGGAGAGGGAGCTCATCAGCGAGTCGAATTAGGAGTCTGCGAGTCCCGTCATGTCCAAGCGTTCCATTGCCGACGTCGAGGTCCGCGATCGCGCGGTTTTGATGCGCGTCGATTTCAATGTGCCGTTGGATGACCAGCAGAAGATCGCCGACGACTTGCGGATCCGCATGGCTGTGCCGACCATCGAGTCGGTCCTGTCTCGCGGCGGCAAGCTGATTTTGATGAGCCACCTCGGCCGGCCCAAGGGGAAAGGCCCCGAACCCAAGTACAGTCTCAAACCCGTCGCGACGCGCCTCGCGGAACTCTTGGGCCGATCGGTCGACTTCGCGGTCGATGCCATCGGTAACGAAGCGAAGGCCAAGGCGGCCGCGCTCAAGCCGGGGGGCGTGCTCCTATTGGAGAACCTGCGATTTCACGCGGGCGAGCAGGCTGGCGACTGGGAATTTGCCCGCTCGCTGGGGGCGCTCGGCGACATTTATTGCAACGACGCCTTCGGCACGTGCCACCGCACCGATGCCTCGATGGTCGCGGTCCCCCGGGTGATGGGCGCGAAGCCGAAAGTGATGGGCTTCCTGGTCGCCAAAGAGCTTCAATATCTCTTGGAGACAATCGCCCGGCCCGAGCGGCCCTTTCTGGCAATCCTCGGCGGAGCCAAGGTCTCCGACAAAATCAACGTGATCAAGAACCTGCTGCCCGTCTGCGACCGCGTGCTGATCGGGGGCGCGATGGCTTATACGTTTTCGCTGGCCCAAGATGGCAAGGTCGGCAAAAGTTTGATCGAGCCCGACAAAGTCGACCTGGCCCGCGAGCTGCTCAAAGTCGGCGGCGACAAGTTGATGCTGCCCGTCGACACCCATTGCGGGAACGCGTTCAGCGCCGACTGCAAGAAACAGGTTGTCGCGGCGGGACAGATTCCCGACGACTATCAGGGGCTCGACATCGGACCGCAAACGGCGAAACGTTTTGTCGAGGCCATCCGCACCGCCAAAACGGTGATCTGGAACGGTCCGATGGGCGTCTTCGAGATGCCCCCCTTCGACGCCGGCACGCGAGCCGTCGCCGAAGCCGTCGCCAACAGTCACGCGACGAGCATCATCGGCGGCGGCGACAGCGCGGCCGCCATCCAACAAATGGGCCTCGCCGACAGGGTCACGCACGTCAGTACGGGCGGCGGCGCGAGCCTCGAGCTCTTGGAAGGCAAACGCTTCGAGGCCGTCGAGTTGCTCGACGAGAAGTGAGTTTCGCAGGTTCGTAGGCAGGTTGTGCCTGCCGTCCGAGTAGTTTTTTCACCACAAAGTCCGAGTAGTTTTCACCACAAAGGCACGAAGAAAAGCGAAGAGATTTGAACAGGAGGTAACAGAGTTAACAGAGAGTAATTCAAAGACTTCAATTTCGCCTTTCTCTGTTGCCTCTGTTACCTCCTGTTCAAGTCTTTCTTTGTGCCTTCGTGTCTTCGTGGTGAACCTTCGCAACTCGCGCGAGGATTGCATGACTGTCCAAGATCTCGAAACTCTCTTCGACTACGGATACTGGGCGAACCGAAAGCTCTTTGCCGTGTTGCCCCAGCTGACGCCGGAACAGTTCGCGCAGCCTGTCGCCGACAACCATGGCTCAATCCGCAGTACGCTGGTCCACATGCTGAGTGCCGAATGGGGCTGGCTCGGCCGGTGCGGTGGTTGCCCGGAACGGGGGCCAGCTCTTCGATCCCGTGCACTACCCCACGGCCGCCTCCCTCATCGACGCCTGGAACCAGCAGGAGTCGCGCCTGGGCCAGTTCTTGCGGACGCTCAGCGACGCCGATCTGGCTCGTCCGATTGAGTTTTCGTTGGCCGGCGGTCCGAAGCACTCCTTGCCCTTGGGGGAGCTGTTGCAACACGCGGCCAATCACGGCGTTCACCATCGCGGACAGGTTTCACTCTTGCTCCGCCTGCGCGGCTATTCGCCCGACAACTTCGACATCCTGTTTTATTTTACTGAGAAGCAACGCGGGCAGGCCTGAGCTCGTCGTCGGGGTGGCTGGGGTCGGCGCTTCGCCGCCCCCAGAATTCTTACGGACCTTCAAGCGCAACAGACTGGGGGCAGCGAAGCGCTGACCCCAGCCACCCGCCGGGAACAGGCGTGAGTTTGGCGCCAAGCTGCTCGACAACAAATGAACAGCTTCGTCGATCGGTTTGTGAACCGATCATAAATTTCCCTCCGCCATCCTTTGAACCGCCCCTGCGGCCCGGCTATCATGCCGCGTGCCTTGCGGTCGCGCTGCTCTTACATCTCTCGCAGCACTCCGCGAGGGCGCTCGCGGGCCGCTGGTTTCTCTCCGTTTAAAAAGACGCTAACTTCGGAGGTTACACGATGGTGCCGCAGTTGCTCGCTCTGTTGCGTTCCCGTCCCCGTGCCCGTACGCGCCCCCGCGCTTTGGTTTCGCCGTCGTGGCCGGCCATCGAGAACCTCGAAGAGCGGACCCTGCTCTCCTCCGCGACACTCGCCATTCTCAACGGCAACTTCACCGGCACCTACTCGGGCAAAATCACGGTCAACAATAACGGCACGAAGACGACTTCGACCGTCGCTTCGACCGCCTTTACGATGGCGATCAACAACGGGGCCATCACCTTCACGACGCCCGTCGGCAACGGCACCGGCACGGTCGACATCAATCGGAACATCGTCGGCACCGTGCAGGCGCCCTATCAAAGCACGACCGTTCCCGTCTCGGTCGCCGGCCTGGTCACCAACCTCACCGCCGTTCAAACGACCGCCAAGGGCACCTGGAGCTTTTCGGTCGATCTCGGCGGCGGAGTCACCGCGACCGGCCACGGAAGCTGGTCCGCCAGCGCCCCCCAAACGCTCAGCAACTTCGACGGGAACTACCTCGGCTCTTACCAGGGATCGGTGACCGTCGACAACCACGGCACCATAACAACCAATCCCGTCAATCCGTCCTCCTTTACGGCCGTCATCAGTAACGGCGCGATCGCGGTCACGTTCCCCTCCTCGAGCGGACTGACAGGCTCGGCCACCATCGACGTCACCGGACACGTGAACGGGACCACCACCTACGTCGAGAACGGCGTGACGATCACCGTCACCTCCACGGGCCATGCTTCGCGCAGCCTCGCGGGCGTCAACGCCAGTGGCTCTTGGCACATCAAGGCCACGCAGATTGCCACCGGCGTCTCGTTCTCGGGCAAAGGCACCTGGACGATGCAGAGCGTGCTCGTCCTCGACGGCTCGTACACCGGCACTGCCACCGGCAACGTGACGGTGGACAACAACGGCACCATCACGATCTACCCGATCCCCGGCAGCATCCTCAGCAACAACACGGTGAACGTGACGATCGCCAGTGGAATCGTGACCGTTTCGGTCCCGGGGATTCCCGCGACCGGCACCGGCACCATCGACAACAACGGCAACATCGCCGGCACCGTGACCTATCTCGATAACGGCGTGACGATCACCATCAACTTCAGCGCCCAAGGCACTCCGACGGCCAACGGCAACGTCATCAACGGCACCTGGAACTTCTCGGCCGACCTGGGCGGCGGCGTCACCGAATCGGGCTCGGGAACCTGGACGGCCAGCTAATTGATCAACGTGTAAGCGAGAGCCGAGTATCGGAGTTGTGTCCACGGCTGAGCTCGCTCGAGGGTGTCCGGGAATTCACGGCAGTATTTTGGCTTGGGTGTTTATTTCGGCACTGCCCTCGCTTACGCGTCGGGTTAATGCAGGCAGCCTACCAACCCGAAGCGTGAGCGAGGGCCTGGAAGCCAATCGAATTCCCGGACGGTCTCACGCAAGGCCGTGAGCACGACACCCGGCGGCGGCGTGACCATCTCAGGCTCAGGCACTTGGACGGCAACGCCCGTGGCGGCGGTCTAAGCGACGGCCGACGCTCCAGCCGCGGCACCCGCACAAGCACTCGAGAATCTCTCGGGGGACTCACGTCCCCAGCTCAGGTCGTTTAAGGCCACCGAACGACGACGGAGCCGCAAATAAAATCATGCAGCGCGCGTCGTTTGTTGTTGCTAAGCATCACGACAACTTCGATCGCGAACCA
>DASZIA010000564.1:0-16815 GCA_035949535.1 Planctomycetaceae bacterium
GGCTCCGGTCTACACGACTTACCAGCCGGTTTGCAGCACCTACGATAGCTGCGGTTACTTCGGCGGTTACCGCCACGGACACCGCGAATTCCACGATCACGGCCGGACAGGTGGACACGGACAGGGTGGCCACGGCGGACACACGGGCCAGGGGAAAAAGTAGGCCACTTTTAATATAGTCAGAAACTAAACGGAGGGCGGTTCGCAGAAGCGGATCGTCCTCCTTTGCGTTTCGAAGCCGCCGCAAAGAGAATGCGACCCCGGTTGGATTGCCTCCGGATGGCTCTCGGCGAGTCCCCAGCCGCCCCCGCAAGAGTCTTCGATTCTGGCGGCTTCCGCGACCTTCGCACTCCCGACGATCGGATCGCGGGCTCATTGGCCGCATTAGCGCACCTCTGCGAGCTTAGTCACGCTACGCGGCGCTTCCCTCGCGTGAGCGGCTCGCAGATCCACCAAGGGGCTCCTAGGATCTCAAGGCAAGCGTTAGCGAGGCGACGAACGTCGCCAGGCCACTCGAGACTCGTGGCACCAACAATGCCGTGGACGTCTCGGTTCGTGTGATTCGATGGACATCGTGTCTAAACGACGCTCTCGACGGGGCGTCGGCGTGACATGGGCGCTCACAATAACGCGAATGGAGTCACCAGTGGCCTGATCGGCTCTCGTGAGGCCGGCGGGCAGGAAACGAGGCACCCTCGACAAAGGCATCGACTCGCCGCTCGTCACAAATCCTTGGCCGCTTTTTGCGACGCATCAGCCGATGTCGGCTGATCGACCTCGGGTTTCTCAGGGGAATGGCCGGGGTGATCGATCGTCTCGGGCCCAACGTCCTGCGTTTCAAGCGAGGCCGATGCAGTGCCCGATTCCAATTCGATTCGGACGACCAAATCTCCGACTCGGACGGTGTCGCCGTGAACCAAGATGCGCTCACCAGTTCGGGTTTGATCCCTGTTGACGAAAGTTCCGTTCTTGTTCGCCAGATCGCGGATCCTGAGTGTGTATTCGTCCAACAACAGCACGCAGTCATGCCGGCTGACGGAGTTCGAATCGAGCACCAGGTGGCAATCGGTTTCGCGGCCGATGATGAAATTTGCCGCGCGGAACTTGAAACGTCTGCCCGCGATGCGGCCCGGAAATGACGGTGAAGAAAGCTTGCATCTTGCAAACTCCGCGTGGGGAGCTGGCCGAGCCCCGATGCTAGCCACACGCGAGCCTTGAAGCAACCGGCTACCGGCCGACAGAATCCAGAACAAGTGCTAAGACAAGTGTAAAAGAACAGCTGACGCTACATATTCGCCGAATGCCTCTTCCAATTCATGGGCGTGTTTGCGGCCCTGCGGGAACTTTGCGGGACGGTTGACCATGAATACTAAAACGCTTCCGGTTGTCGGCACGATCATTGGAGCTGCTTTGATTTATTCACTTTCGGCAAACAAGGTTTTCGAGATCCCGGGCCCAGCTCGAATTCCTCTGTCCGTTAAAGTCCTGTACATGGTGTTCGTAGCGGTGCTTGTGCCTTGCTATCTGCGGATCTACGGCCCCACCAACTTCCTTTACTTTTGCGACCTGGCGCTCTTGATGGGGCTCGTGGCCGTCTGGACGGAAAGCTCATCGTGGGCCTCAATGCCGACCGTCGGAATACTCCTGCCGCAAACTTTCTGGTGCGTTGATCTTTTCGGAGAAAGCCTCGGGTTTCGGATGACCGGAATGACGGCGTACATGTTCGAATCGAGATCACCGTTGTTCCTGCGAATCCTGTCGCTTTTTCATGTCTGGCTGCCGTATTTTCTTCTTTGGACCGTGTCGCGACTGGGCTACGATCGGCGAGCATTTCTTGCATGGACGGTTTTATCGTCGGCGCTGGTCATCGTTTGTTACCTTTAACGCCGCCGCCTCCGGCCCCCGACGACAATCCCAATCAGCCGGTGAACGTCAATTACGTTTACGGACTAAGCAACGAGCGGCCCCAGCAATGGATGCCAGCGTTGGTTTATCTGGGACTCTTGCTGATCGGACTTCCGGCACTCGTTTATTTGCCGACTCACCTCGCCCTCTCCAAACTCTTCGGGTTGGATTGAGGCGCTCAAAACACAATGCGCCCCGTTCCCCGTCCTTCAACAAAGTTGCCAATTACATCCTCTTGGGGGTGACGATCAGGTGCGATACAAGACGTCCCCTATGAGACAGAGGTGGCTCGGCAGCAGGCAGCCGCGAAAATGAAATCGGCACTTCAATCCGCCGCTAGAATGACGGCATGAGCGTCGAACCGAGGAAACGGTCGCGGGCCTGGATCGGGTGACGGTGCTCGCGAGACTGCCGAAGCGCGTGCCAAAATACGACAGCATGCACAGCGAGCTATTCGATCCGTAACCCTCTCACCGCGGCCTGCCCGTCGGGGGCGACGGTCACCTCGGCCGACAGTCGGCGGTTGCGAATTGCCTCCTCGTAATGATGGCCGCGGCCTTCTTGAACGAAGTAGCTCTCAATGCCGAACTCGGCCTGATTCGAGCCGACGACCGTGCCGCGCAGATAAAGACCGTCGACGGGGGACGTGGTACTCCAGGCTCCGGCGCGATAATGCACGCCATCCGGCTCCGCAACCAGCGAGACATAGACCGGCTGGTTTCGAAAGCTTGCTGGCTCAGTTGACGGGTTGGGCAAGTCGCGAATCCCGCCGGGCGGAAGGCGGCTGAATTCGTAGCTCAAGATCACATAGTCGCCACGAAACATGTCACGCGGGTCGACCGGCTGCACGCGCAGCAGAACCGTCTGTCCTCGGAAATAGGGAATCGACCGCATGACGATCATCCCAGCCAGTACGAGGATCTGCGCGGCGGCGGAAATCGCGAGGAGGGGACGTTCGCGGGCCTTGAACCACTCGACGATTTGGCCGAATCCAGCGGAGGCCGCGTGTTGGTCGGCGGTCGTCTCAAACATGTCCGATTTCCTGCCGATGAGCCCAAAAGCGGGCCATACCGAACAGAGCCGCCCCGCAAAGAAAGAACATGAGCGACGCACCCAGCATTCCGCCGATGCCGGCGAACAAGTCCACGTAACGAAATACGGCCCAGAGCAGGAAGACCATCACCCCCGCCGCAAACAGCTTTCCGTGATCGTCGCGAAGTCCAACGCGAATCAGCCAGATCGCGAACAGAACTAGGGCGGCGTTCGTGACAACCGTCGGAAGGAGAACCGCCGCCGACCAGAGATCAGATTCCGTGCCGAGGGATGCCGGCAACGTACTGTGCGTTCCGAAAACCCCAATCCAGAAGCAAAGTGCGGCCATCAGGACCATCAACAGCAGGGTGAGCCACTGACGACGCAACATTCCCTCGAGGTGGATCGATACGAACCCCGTCGCGCTTCCGGCCGTGCGTCGAAACCCGATGGCGTCGGCCAGCACGATCGCGCCGATCCCAGCCAAGCCGATGAATGCGCCTGCCGCGGCGTTGGACATCACGATCGAGGAGCCGCCATTGAGCACGTTGTGGCTGTCTCGGAGCAGTTCGCGAATCACGTCGGCAAAGCTCAGGACTGAGAGCACGCCGGCAGTCAACAGCACGCCGTAGAGCCGGTAAGGCGCGGCCATCGGGTTTCCCGCGCGGTGCGATTGGGCGATCGCAAGGAACAGGGCCCCCGCCGCGCCGAGGAAGTAGATGACGTTGGCGTTCGCGTGCCAGACGATCGGTTGCAGGATCACCCACCAGCTGATGAGCGGCACGTACAATCCGACCACCGCGGGCGACCGTTTGCGATATGCCCAGATCAACCCTGGGAATGCGAGCAGTGGTAGCGTGTAGCACGCGTTCGGGAACCTCCAAAAGCCTGGTAGAAAATCGAAGTTCAAAATCTCCGTTCCGACCCATGTCGCCAGCAAGGCCACGACGAGTGCATGCAAAAGGAGCGTGTCGAGGCACAGAGCAAAGGGGATCGTTCCCAAGGCCCAAATCCAAAGCGCGTTGGGAAAGTGGCCCTGGATGTTGAACACCTGGGCGATGAGCCAGATGCCGCATCCGTAGAAGAGGCATCCCAGAAACAACACGACCTCCGACAGCCGGGTGGCCCGGCGCGCGTAGCGAAGCCAAAATCCCAAGCCGTGGGTCCCTGCGATCACGCCGAAGATGATCGCCAGCTTGACCGGCTTGGGCATCGCTTCCCAGTTGTAGCCGATGAGGAGCAGGGCGGCCAAACCCATCAAGAAAGCCGCCACCGACATCAGAGCAAAGGTCGCCAACGAGTGTTTTTGGCGGGAGGTTTCCTCCGCCGACTCGTAAATCGAGAGAATACGCTCCGACTGATCCTCGGCAACGACACCCTCGTTGCGCCACGCCTGGATCTCGCCGATCAGCCAGGCCCGATGGCCGTCGGAAATCGCCCGTTTGGCCATGTCTGTTTCGTTCTGTGGAGGCGACAGTTCGTGCTTCTATCGACGAGGCGTTCAAACGTAGACAATATAACTCGACCGCTAATCCTCAACTCCCGATTTTCTGGGCAAACCGAGCCTTTTCTGGGCAAAGGCGATTTTCTAGGCAAAGCCTGATGCGACGCAAAATGTTGGGGCTGATGTCTGGCTGACCCGCGCCGCTAGAATGACGGCATGAGCGACGAACCGAAGAAACGGTCGCGGGCGTGGATTGCGTGGGTGACGATTGGGCTTCTTGGGCTGTACCCGCTGTCGATCGGGCCTGCGGCCCGGATTTCAACTCACGCGCATTCGCACGCCTTCACCGAGGCTTACTTCGCAGCCTACGCGCCGATCTTTCGCATTTGGGATAAGCCGATCGGGCACCCACTTTTTTTGTATGTCGCGTTTTGGTCGAGCTTGCCTCCCGCAGAACGCTGAACTCCCCGGCCAAGCCGCCGCTAGAATGACGGCTGATTCAAACAGAGGAATACCGATGAGCGATAAGCAGAACGGGAAGCGCGTCGATTGGCGGATCCGTCTACTTGTACTCTGTGCCACCTTGGCCATCGTCGGAATCACGGTGTGGCACTACTTGGATCCCCTCGTCGGCATCGTCCTTGCCGGGGCAGCCGTTAGTATGGCTTCTTGTCCAAAATTGGCCGAGCTGGCAACACAAGTCACCCTGGCTCCCGCCGCTAGAATGACGGCATGACCGACGAAGTCGCGTTTTTTCGAGCGCCAACGGTCACTCTCTTTCCAGGCGGCTTTGTCTTCGCTTAAAGCTCGCGACAGGCTGGCTGTCATCATTGGGCCAAAGCCCGTGCCCAATCTGGTCCCTTTTTTTGGATTGGGTTGCGGGCTCATGTTTGCCGCCTGCTCAATTGTTCTTTCCCGTTCCCTTCGGCACTGGTTCGCGTCAGATTCCCGCGCAGCGTTTCGACGGAGAGCCCGAGTTGACGGATGAATTGCCGCAGGTGCTCGAAGACTTCGGGCTGACCTATTTTGTCGAATCGGTGGGACCGGACGACTTTTGAGGCAGACGCGCCTTTTTGAAGCAAAGCCGCGACGGGCCAAGCGGCAGTCCGCGAAGTCCGTTCATTGATTTTTAATGCTTCCAAGAGCCGCCTTGCCCATGCTGGGACGGCTCCCTGAAGCACATGCATCTGGCGGGCAGCTTGGAACGATGCGGAGAGTCGGCCATGAAGTTCGTTGTCAAAATTTCTAACTCGGTTGGGCAGGCAGCTTGGCTTGCATCTGTCGCCGGATCGGAATTCCATTCGGTCGGAGAACCTCGAGCACGCCCGACTCTTCAAAAATCGAGACGAGGGAAATCACACAATTGCGAACCTGTCACCGGACTACGCAGCATGCGGGATGAGCTTCGTCGTCGTGCCATTGGACACCGCCACCGAATTGACTGCCAAAGAGCGAACGCTTGTGATTCCTTCACCGCCCAGATCCGGCCGCCCAGTGAAACCGCCGGCTGACGAGTGACAGCCTTCGCGTGGCGGGTTCTGCCCCAGGCACTTTCTCGCTGGCCATGATTGAGAGATGGCGACTGCGGAAGTAGTGGAAACCCCAATTGCAGGCCCGCCGGCAATCTGCACAAGCTCTCAGGCGCTCACTCGTGGTGAGCAGAGTTTCCCGCGAGGGGTCCCGAATGTCGCACCACCGCCGACCCCTCGCGGGTTTTTCGCGGGATAGGCCCGCGCGGCCCGCGGGTCTTTCTTGTTTGAGACCCCCCCGCTGCTGAGCGCCCTATGAACGCCGAACCTCTCGACAGCAACGCGATCGAATCCAACGAGCGTGAGCGGCCATGGGTCTTTCTGCCATCACCGGAGGAGATCGATGTTCTGAAGCACCAGATTAGGGCTGAGAACGAGGCCAAGGACGCGCCCGAGGGTCCGCAGCACTTCAAGAGGTATCGCGAGCCGAGGGTTGGCAGGACCGAGTAGAGCCAGGGCCGTATCCGCAACGACTGAGGAGATGATGCCGAGTGGGGAAATGGTCGGGCATGGCGTGATCCGCCGGTAGGGTGAAGGCATGAGCAACAATCGCAAAGACATGAATCCATATCTGCTCTGCGGCGGAGTCGTCGCCGTGATGGCTGTCGGTGTCCTGGCCTACGCTGCTACCCAAAATGTGGCGGCGATCCCCCTGGGGCTGACGTTCGGCATCGCGACTGCGCTTGTGTCTGCCGCTTTCCAAAAGCGATAGACGAAGACTTCAGGACCGAGGCGCGCTGATCGCCGCGGTTATGGGCATCGTCTGGATTATCCGCTGGTTGGCTCAGTGATTTTTCTTGCCGCCCACGGCTCATGCTGGCAAGGAAGTGTTCCCAGAACGTAAGGGCCAGCCATGCCGAAAAGCACGAATGGGACACCGGCCGACGAAGGCCGCCGGGCGCAAAGACCAGTACATTCCCTTTCTCGTCAGTAGGGCGCAGCTCAAAGCGTACAAGGCCGCTGCCGCGATCGGCTTCAAGGGCAACATTTCCGATTTCCTCCGCGCTGCCGCTCATGACCTTGCCGCCCGGCTCGCCGCGAACGAAAAGGACCTGCGACGCGAGCGTAGCGCCTTCCTCCTAGCCGCAGCTGATGCCCTCTCCGCCCACCTCAAGCGCGACAAGCCTCCGACACCGCACGTGTCGTGACCCCTCTTAATCCCAACAAAAAAAGCCGCTCAAATGGCGGCTTTGCCTGCATCCAATTGTGAACGCGATCATTTAGCGGCTTTGCGTCGAGATCGCTTGGTTGGCTGCGCGGTTGCCTTCGTGGTCGCAAAGATGTCAGTGTTTGACGGCCTCCGCTGGGGGCTCGGAGCCCCTTTCTCCAAGTAGCACGCAAAATCCATTTCAATGGCCCGCAGCGGCAATTCGGTGTCGAAAACGGGGTCCATGTCCTTGAGGTAGTGGACGGATCGTGAAAGCATCCTCGCCAGAAATTCTCGCCGCTTATGCCAGTTCCGATCGTTTGGCTTCGGCCTGTCAGCCTTCGGCATCGTGAGTCCCCTATGGCCGTAAATTGGCTCTGCCGTAAGTTAGATGCCCAAAAACGCCTCCGGCATTCGGAGCCCCGACGCTGTTTCCCTCTATCCGACTAAATTGCCGATGGAGGGTGGCGGCGTACAGGAGCAACAAGCGGGCCAATCGCGACCCTAATCGCTCAACCGATCGACTCCAAAACAGCGCTGCCAAGGCGACGGCTTGTTCGCGGCCGTCGATGGCAACTCTGAGGCAGCCGCCGTTTCGACCTGTTGCGGTCCCTGCGGCTTTTGCTTTTCTAATCCCAGCTGCTCGCCCTATCGCGTTCGTCGCTGCTGCGTCCTCGCAGCCGCGGCTTCGAATTTTGCGCGCCAGGCCGCGGGCTGCCTCGGACGGCTCCCTAAGCCATCTTTTCAATCCGAAGCGAAAATAGAGTCGTTTTGCCTCACTTTTCATGGGATCGGCACCCCAATCTTTGGGACGTACTGAGTCGAGGGCCGATGCGGAGATAGAGGCCGCGTTAATCTTCGCAGCAGGACCGCGAGACTGTTTCAACGGAAAAAACGACGCCGACACTCGCCAGCGTCTGATGCATCTGCGTGATGGCGGCTCCTGCCTCCTTGATGTCAGGAAACACGGCAGCGCGCTCCCGAGAAACGAGAGAGCGAACACCCCGGTCATTCGGCTCGCTGAGCCAATCGGTGCCGATTGGACCGGTCACAGTGACCACGAAGTGCGGCGCCTCACTCATATTGAAATCCGGCACATTCGCTAACATGCCTTTGACTCCGCGCTCACTGATGTTTCGAGTTGGCGCTCATGTCCGAGGGCTCGGATACGACCAATGCTTCTGCTCGATGCCTCGCGTTGTGCGCAGCATCGAAAAGGGTTGCGGAAACGGGCGTCCCAACGGGGAATCGACCCGTCGCAAATTCCTTCTTGCTGGGAATGGGATGGTTGGGTCCAAAGGTCGCCTCGATTGCGCCCGGACCATGAGGGCCGACGAGCTTGACCTCGAGAGTCGCGGCTTCGGGATTCTTGACCCGACAGCTCACAATTGTGTGCATCCCTCTTAAGACTGCACCGAAATCGAGTATGAGCCATGGAACATCACGGCGTTCGTTCGATTGCGCGCGATACGCATCACTGACGCGGCGTCGACTGCGAGGCGTACGCGGCGAATCAGGTGTAACAGCAGCCGGGTCTGTGGGGCCGTAGATCTCGATGACCGGATCGCTACGGACTGGAAACCGGAGAACGAACACTTCGCCACATTGCGGGCACCTGATCGTGTGACCTTCCGCCTTTGCTGGCGCGTCCAGTTTCGCGGCGCAATTGGGACATTCCACCATCGGCATAGCATGGCCTCCTGACCGGGCGTTCGATCAGCTGCCGCTTCCGTGGTGCTTTTTGTTGGCCATTGGGGAATCCCCAGGCTGCGCGTGGGCGCGGGATGAACGATGCAAAACGCATTCCAGCCTTGAGTGCCCGTGACCCTGGCCAGCGATCACGTTGATTCTCCATGGCGGCCGGACGGTGCTCGACGTGCGTTACGTGATCCGCGAGCCCGACTCGGGCCGGGTTTGGAAAGCCTGGTCGTTCCCGTTTCGGCCCAATCTGGCGGCCGACGAGTTGTATGACTAGCTGCTGAGCCTCCATTAGACGACCACCGCGCCGACCAGGCGCAGCAGGTATCATTTGACGGCGAACGTGTATTCGTACTCGTTGGCGTCGATGACGAGCGTCACGGTCTCTTTTCCCGTTTCCTTGGCATCAAGGAAAAAGCCGATCGTCGATGCACCGACCAAACGCGGGGCAACGACCATGCGGACGCCGATTGGTGAAAGATCGATTGCTCCGCCGAACGTCTGTTTGATACTCACTTTTTTGGGCATCGCATTGGGGACTACGGGGTACGTGTAATCCAGTTCGATCACGTCGCCCACTTTGACGCTGTAAACTTTTTGGTCGGCGATTTTGCAGCCTACAGCCATCCGGCGGCCCACCGAGAGTGCTCGGTTCTCCTGGCACGAGGCGCCATTTCACGGCTTTCGCGCTGGACCCTTTTTTCAGCTCTGCGACCAGCTGTTTGAAGTCCTCACGGTCGCGCATTGACACGAGGTCAGTGTCGTTCTTCATGTGCGCCGCGTCTTTGTAGTCCCGCGGATTTGAAGAATGCTGAGACGTAGGTCCGCCGGCAGCCGGCGATGGCAAGCGCACATCGAACCGCCGAGGCAGACCGTGCTATGGCTTGGCTAGAGCAAGCCGTCGGTGCCGCATGGCGCGGACAAAAATTGCCAAGATTGCCGGACATGTGAGGCAAATCGCACCCAAATCTCGCCATTATGGTTGTGGAGGTGAGCCGACACGCACGACCGGGACCAACATAGACCGAGCGAGGAACGCAAAACAGGAAGCAGGTAAGAATTGTCGCAAGCCGCGCTGCCAAACAGATTCCACACGCTCCTCGGCCTGTCGGTCGTTTTCGGGACGCTTGCCATCTACGCGGCAGCGTTGCCCGCCGAGTGCGCACTCGGCCAGGAACGACCGCGGATTGTCGCGCGCGAGAGGCTCCTCAACAGACGACTACCCAAGCCCTGGGCCATCATCCTCTGCAAATTCAGCGATCTGGCGACCTTCGAGCCTTACCCTGTCGACTACTACGAGCAATGTTTCACCGAATTCGGGGCGGGAACCGGACGGGAATTTGATTACTTTCGCGAGGTCACTTATGGCGTTTTGGATCTCACGGGTACCAGGGTGTTTGGTTGGTTCAACATGCCCCGCCACAGTTCGAAAGATCCAGACACGCTGAAATACCCCAGCGGCCGAGCCGCACTCCATGATTGGGGCGTCGAAGTGGCTAAGGCTCACAGGATCGACCTGAGACCGTTTCATGGGGTCGCGGTGTTTTTTAACGCCCATACCGACTCTGGCGCGACCGGCCGCCATCGCGTGGTCATCGGCTACAAGAATCAAGATTGGGAGCCGACGTTCAACTTGCATGAATTCGGCCATGGCTTCGACCTCGGCCACTCGTGGTCCGCACGTCCTGATGTTGAATATGGCGACCGTTGGGACCTGATGAGCGCGATGAGAGTCTACACCTTCACGGACAGGTTCGGCCGACGAACCGGGCCGGGATTGAATGCCTGCAATTTGCACCAATTGGGCTGCATCCCGCGTAATCGCATTTGGAGTCCGACTGGCCAGTTCGGCACTCAGACGTTCACTCTGGCCGCGCTGAACCGACCAGAAGCCAATGGGTACTTGATGGCTTCGATTCCTCCGGCCGCAGGGAGCACATCAAAGACTTCCTACGTCATCGAGTTCCGTCAGAAGAAGCGTTGGGATGCTGGCATTCCGCGGGATACGGTTCTTGTCCACGAGGTGCGCAGCAATGGGGGCGATTTTCTCCTCGCCAAAAACGAGGGCGCCGACACGGACTCGACAAATGCATCGGCCAGGTCCCCTGCGAAGAGAACTCCCGACCAGTACGAAGTGCTGCCGGGCGATGAATTCACAATCCCAGCGCGACACTTGACTGTGCGGGTACTCAGTTTGGATCCGGCAACGTCAACGGCGGAAATCTCGATCACTTTCGGTCCCACGCATCATCGACTCCTTGATGTACGGTCGTTGGCCTGCGTCGATCAGGAGCAAAACAGGCCGGCCCACATCTGGGACGTGAAGTTCTCTCCCGACAGCCGGCTGCTTCTGGGTGCAGGTGATGCGGGACCGAGTGGAGGCGTCCACATTTGGGATGTCGCCACGAGTCAGGAACGCCCGACTTTGCTTACCGGCGAAAAGGTCTGGTTCAGCAACGCTGTTTTCACCCCGGATGGTAAAGAAGTCGTTTCGTGTTATTCGCGAGATAACCGAGTCTTCACATGGAATGTGGCAACGGGCAGGCCGCGCCGTCGCCTCAAAGGACACACCAAGCCGGTCACGAACGTGGCCGTTTCTTGGGATGGCAGGTGTGCGGTGTCCGGCGGCCAGGACAAGACGCTGTTCCTCTGGAACCTGGAGAACGGCCAAGAACTGCATAGGTTTCCCGTCAATTTCGAGAAATGCGCCGGGACGTTTTCTCCAGACAACAAATTCATCCTGACCTATGGTGACGATCCAACCTTGCGCATTTGGGATGTGGAATCCGGTGCCTCGGTTCACGAATTGGCGGGTCATTCGGCGGGCTGTGCAGGTCTCTTCTCGCCCGACGGCCATCAGGTTCTTTCCTTCAGCTCGGACAGAACCGTCCGATTGTGGGACGCGGCCGCCGGCACGCAGATTCGCCTCTTTGAGGGCTGCGCCGACGTCGTTTGGGGCGCGGCCTTTTCTGCGAGGGGCAGGCAGGTCATCGCCTGGGGCAAGGACCACTTGCTGCGCATCTGGGATGCCGGCAGCGGCCGCGAAGTCCGCACGCTCGACCTCGGCGAGGATTGGAAACTGGACGCCGCGGCCCTGGCCCTGGACCGGGATGGCCGCCGGCTGCTGACCAGCCACCAAGATCAAAGCGTGCGGTTGCGCGACTTGTCGACGGGCAAGGAATTGCGCCGCTACACCAATGTCCGCAATTCCAGAGGACTGACCTTTTCTCCAGATGGCCGTTTCGCTGCGTCGGGCAGTTTTCGGGCGGGGGTCTATGTTCTTCGCTTACCGGAGTAAGTCTGGAAGTAAGCGATTCGGCGGTGCGAAAGTCCGCCGCGGTAAACTCGCCCGCGAATACGTTCGATTTACGCCGCACTCCTAAGAGACTTTTCTCATCAGTCGACGCGCCCGGCACGTACTCCGCGATAACGTATGAGTTTTGGGCACGCAGAGCGTGTGCCGAAAAACGTATGAGTTTCCGAGACCCGTCACGGCGGCACTTATCAGTGGTTTTGTGTCGTTCCCGAAAAAGGCTTGAGATTTCGGGAATCCGCATGAGTCACCTGAGAACTGTGCTCGCGGCAGAGCCGCTTGACCCGAAAGTCATTCGTCACTCCCGGAGGTGAATTGGTCGTAACAAGGCCCTCGTCTGTTCGCTTGGCAGAGTGTGGAAAGAAGAAGTAAACCCGGCCGAAAAAGGCAGGACCGGGATCACCAAATACTCCTCTGCCAAGGAAACGAGGGTAATGACATGTTTCGCAAAATGACGCTGGTTGCTGTTCCTGCGGTGGCTTTTCTCCTGACACTTTTCGTGACCGACACCACGTCACAGGCTTTCGCCAAGGGTGGCGGACGCGGCGGCCATGGTGTTGCACGGAATCATCGCGGTTTTGACCGTAATTTCCGTCACTTCGACCGTAATCGTTATGGCTGGGGATACGGGAGCTACGGGTACTTCGGCTTCGACACGCCGGTCTGCGAAAGCGTTGTCTGCGAGCCGGCCGTTGAAACGCCCGTAGTGCCGGTCTGCACGACTTGCGAGCCGACCTACGAGGCTGTCTACTCCAGCTACGCTCCGTACTGGGGCCGTGACTACTACCGAAACCACTTTCGCAACCACGGGCGGTCCTTTGGACGCGGCGGACACCGTGGCGGACGCGGTCGCTAACCAGTCCTGCATCATGGTCTGACACGACTTTGACGAAATTTCGGGAGGGTGAGGAAACTCGCCCTCCCGTTTTCCTTTCGAAGTGATCGATCAAAGGTCGAGATTCGTCTTGTCGGTGAGGTAGGGTACGTTCCTGTTCGGGTCATCGACGTGCAGACGTCGTGCACCCGCGGCGCGCATGATGACCCCCGGCAAAACCGTGGTTTGATGGGCCATCCGAAGAAACGATTGAGTTTCGTGAAATGGGCATGGGCAGACCCAGCGCTCACAGTCCGCGCACAACGATTCGGCCGCGAAGATTAAATTTCTAAAAATCCCGAGGATTCTTTCGCTGGGTTTCCATCGGGCCGGGCTTATTCTGGGGGGATGACTTAAACGAGCCCCGGCTCGACGCGGTCAGTCACTTTCTGAGTGGGCCCAATGTCCGACGAGTCGCTGCTTGCCGAGACCCAAGACCCGCGCGTTGACGCCGCGCTTCGGGAATATCTCGAGCAGCTCGATCGCGGCGAGCCGGTTGACCGCGAGGACTTTCTCCAGCGGCACGCCGAGATCGCCGGCGCCTTGCGGTCACTCATCGATGCCGAAGCGGAACTGCGAAAACTAACGGGCGGTGCAGGTCCTCGCGAAAGCGCCGGGGTCTCCACGCGGTCGTTCGCCGCGCCGGGACAGGAGACGATCCCGCCGAAATTGCAGCCCGCTCCCGGAACGACCGGCAGCGGGCTCTCGGGGCGATTCGGCCGGTGTGAGATCATTCGGACGCTCGGCCGCGGAGCGATGGGTGCGGTCTATCTGGCGAAAGACACGCAGCTCAAACGCAACGTCGCCATCAAAACGCCGCATTTCGAGAACGACCCGAGCGGCGAACTGCTCAAGCGGTTCTACCGCGAGGCGGAGGCCGCGGCGACCCTGCGGCATGCCAACATCTGCCCCGTTCACGACGTCGGCCAGATCGAGGGCAAGCACTTCATCTCGATGGCCTACATCGAGGGGCGCCCGCTTTCCGTCCTGATCAAGAGCGGCAAGGCCCTGAACGAACGCAACATCGTGACCGCCATCCGTAAGCTCGCACAGGCCCTCCAGGAAGCTCACGACCACGGGATCGTGCACCGGGATCTCAAGCCCGCCAACATCATGGTGGATAAGAAGGGCGAGCCGATCATCATGGATTTTGGCCTCGCGCGGAGGAGGCGCGCCGAGTTCCGCCAAGGAGTCCTCACTGAACGCTGGTGTATGTTGTCATCATCAAGGTACACGGACCGAATCGGTGAATCAACGAGTGTCAGATTGCCAGAACCGCTCTGAGCCGTGGAAGGCCGCCGTTTCCTCCATCGCTCGGCAACGATCAGTCTGATGATGCGTAAGGTGAACGCGGTGAGGCGCTGCGTTCGCCCCTGCCGGACGTACCCTCCCAACACCCCGGCCATGACGGCGGTCAGAGCGACCACAGCGATCGCCCAGCCTTCGGTCGCGTAGATCGTGGTGCCTCCGACAACCCGCCGTTTGACACATCCAATCGGGGAATGCCGCGCCGAATAGCCTGGTCGAGAGGAACGATGTCATCGCGATGCAGCTGGCTTTGGGACAGTTCAACAAAGCCGTCATGCAACTTCATTTTTACCTCGATCGCGATTTCGCGCCTTACTGGAAGTGGTTGCCGCATGAGTTCAAAAGACGCGGCTGCTCGCCACGGATGTACAACCAGCTACTGGCCCGGGCCCGGGCTAGCACCCCGGGACCAGTCGGCCGCGATCCAGTCGATCTGTGGGGAGCTGCGAGCGCGACTGCTCAGTGATGGTGTGGTACCGGGCGACATGGCGAATCCCTACTGACACGGAGCCGCCTCCTCTGACAAGAAATGCGCAGAGCGAGCTGAAGGTGGCCGGCGATACATCCTAAACCAGATTCTGGAAGCCGCGAGGAAGGAGCCTCTGGCCGGAGGCCGCAAACTAGGCCTCCACTTCGACGGCGGAATCGTCGAAGCTCAAGCCACGACGGTCGACGGCAACTGCGCATCGCTCAGCTCGCCCACGAACCGGTGCCAATTCTCACAAAGATTATGACGCAACTGGCTCACCCGCCCCGCGGAGATCCTAAACGAGCGGGCCACGCATCCAGTCGTCTCACCGAGAGCCAATTTCTCTGCGAGCCGCCGATCGCGCGTCGACAAGGTCTTGAGCCAATCCGCGAAATCGATCCGCGTCTCCGCGATTTGAGCCGGACCTGCGGTGTGGTCCTCGATCAGAGCCTCGCGCCACTGCCCGGTCCGCAAGTTGAACCGGTCGAGTCGCTCGATTGTGAATCCCTTCGCCACACGGGCACGAGGTGACATGAGGTCCCGGCTGTTGCCCCGCGAGCCGAGTCGCCGACCAGCACGGACCTTGCGGATTGCGAATTGGGTGAGCGGTGTCGGGAAGACCAGAGCGAGCTTGCCCCTCTGGCACAGCCGCACGAACAGGCTGTAGGCCTGCGCGACGACCTCTTGGATCAGCTCCTCCGTGCGTCGAGCGGCAGTCGGCGAAACGCGAAATTGGCTTGCTCTGAAATCGCTGGCAACATGGCAAGGAACTTGTCGTTCCGGCGGCGTGACGCAGGCTTTCGCTTCGGACTTCTTGCGATGGCGATCATTGGGCAGACCCTTCGAAGAAAAAGGGACCGCCCGTGTCCGGGGCGGTCATGTTCCAATGAACAAGAACCGCCCCGGCACGCACCGGGGCATCAGATTGAGGTCAGGTCAGTGCGCGGCACGATGCTGATCGAGCCGCTCAAAAACAAAACGACCCGCTGACTGGCCGGGAATGGCCAATCAACGGGTCGAAACTCGCTCACGAGCGGGCTGTCAGAGCTACGACGGCCCTCAATTCACTTTAGCGCGCACGAGAGCTGGATTTAGGGATCAGACGCCCCACATCAGGAGCATTTGCCTCTTCGCCAGCGTGTGTGGTGAAATGCACGGCACACTGACGATTCACCTCGTGGCTGCTGGGGCTCCGGCGCGGCCCAGGACGCAATGTTTATCGCGGAATGACTGAAAATGCGTTGCGAGCTCGCCGCCAAGGCGGGCGCACAAGCCTCATGGCTGAACGGCAAGCAGCACAGTCTCGGCCGCGATAAAAGCGACGTCGTGACGGCCAAAGGACGCGAACTTATCGCCTCGCAAGGTTCCAAGGAGCCCCAATTTCGGAGCGCCCTCGACTTACTCTCTCGCTCCACCAAAGCAGAATTGCGGGTCGTGTAACCGTAAGAAACCGCATAGCCGGCACCGCCGTTTTTCCGGCGTGGATGCCGCAAGACCGACCAAAAGCAATGGGCGGGGGAAAGGAAGCTAATCTTGTGGACTAGCGACTAACGGAGTGAGCGGGAGAACGTCGCTCATTGACCGTTCGGAATCCAAAGATCAAGCGAGCTCCCAATGCAATTCTTGTCCCGCCTCCTCCGTCGATTGATGATCTTTCGAGCCGGAGCGATTGGCATTGGATCGCGACGGACTGCCACGGCGCACCATCCCTTCGTGTTGAAGAATCCTGTGATCGGATTTCTGAATCTGCTCGGTGAACGGGGGGCTGGGCTTGCCGAGAGTGACTCGCGGGCGCTGGCGGATCTTTTTGTCGATTGCCGATCCAGTGCGAGCGAAGTGCCGCGATGCGCGGTCCTCTTAATCTACTGCCAGGTTGACGCATCGGGGCGGATCGAAGGCGTGAGCGAGTCGCTGCGCGGGCTCATCAAGCGGGCTGGAGCGCATGTCGCGATCCTCGCGTCGGAGAACGAACCACAAGCGTGCATCAACGCCTTGAAAGCTCGCAACGACTGGACGGCGAACGTCGTGTTCGTGCTCAACCGCAAGGGGCCGATATTCGCGGAATTCTTTCGCCGCCTGTTTGAGATGATGGGCCA
>DASZIA010000565.1:0-12726 GCA_035949535.1 Planctomycetaceae bacterium
CGTCTTGGCGACCGTGGTTGGCTTGTTGAGCACTGTTCCCGCTGACGCGCAACGAGCCAAGCGCAAGCGAGTCAGCCCTCACGAGACCGTCAGTGAAGTGCTCGATGGCAACAAAGTTTCGGTGACCTACGGCCGTCCCTACTCCAAAAATCCACGCGGCACCGACGTGCGAAAGATCTGGGGATCGCTGGTCCCCTACGGCAAAGCCTGGCGACTTGGCGCCGACGAAGCAACGACCATCGTGCTGCAAAAAGGGGTCAAGATTGGCGACGCGGCGGTTCCCGCCGGGACCTACACCCTGTACCTGATTCCCGAAGAGAATGGTGGCAAGCTGGCGTTCAGCAAGACCGTTGGTCGCTGGGGCATTCCGGTCGACCAGAAGAACGATCTGGTCCGCGTCGACGTCAAGAAAGAAGCGCTCTCGCCCGCACTTAATCAACTGGCGATCGCCGTCGAGAAGGCCGACAATGGTGGCGTGCTCAAGATCAAGTGGGAAGACTCGCAGTACAGCGTGAACTTCACCAACGAATAGCGCGCCGATTCTAACCCCGCCTGACTCCACCGCTCGTCGCGAGCAATCTGACAGTGCGCCTATGCAATCCCGCTTCTCGACGAACGTCGGCATTCGCGCGCGACTCCTAAGCGCCGCTTGGACCGCCGTCGCGCTGATGCTTGTCGCTTCGGCGCACTCCAGGGCGGAATCCCCGCCCGTAAGCTCTGGCGCCGCGATTCTTGAAAAACTGCATGCTTTTCAAGAGATGGGGAGCGTCCTGCACGTCGCCGCCCATCCCGACGACGAGAACACGCAGTTAATCACCTACCTGGCGCGCGGGCGGCGGGTGCGCACGGCCTATCTGTCGATTACTCGAGGCGACGGCGGGCAGAATGTGCTCGGCGGGGAGTTCGGTGCGCAGCTGGGACTAATCCGCACGCACGAACTCCTCGCGGCGCGGCGATTGGACGGGGGAAGGCAGTTTTTCACGCGCGCGATCGACTTCGGTTTCTCGAAGGACCCGGAGGAGACACTGAAGATCTGGGACGAGCAGGCGGTTCTTGCGGACGTAGTCCGCGTGATTCGCACGTTTCGGCCCGATGTGATTGTGACCCGATTCAGTCCACAGGCCTCGCGCACGCACGGGCATCATACGGCCTCGGCGATTCTGGCCGTGGAGGCGTTCAAGCTCTCGGGCGACCGCACGGCGTTCCCCGACCAGCTGAAGGACCTGGAACCCTGGCAGCCCAAGCGAATAGTGATGAATCGCGGCCTGGGGGGCGGACGCCGCGGCGGAGAGGGCGCCGTGCAGCTCGACATCGGCGGGACGGACGTGCTGTTGGGCGAGAGCTTTTCGTCGATCGCATCGCACAGTCGTGCGATGCACAAGAGCCAAGGGTTTGGCAATTTTGGGAGTGGGGGTCGCGGAGCCGGCAGCCGGCCGCGGATGGAGTCGTTTCAGCTCCTCGCCGGCGATCCGGCCAAAAAGGACATCTTCGACGGGGTCGACGTGCAATGGACTCGCGTGGGCGGCGGGGCGGAGATCGGGAAACTGGTGAGCGAGGTGATCGCCAAGTTCAAACCAGCCGATCCGGGCGCCAGTGTTCCCGATCTGTTGATTCTGCGCCGCAAGTTGACGGCTCTTGCCGACGAGCCGCTCGTTCGCGAAAAGCGTCACGATTTCGACCAGATTCTACAGGCCTGCCTGGGCTTGGTTGTCGAGTCAACCGTGACCCGAGCCGAGGTTTCGCCTGGCGACTCCGTGACGATCGAGCATTCCGTCATCCGCAAAGGCAAAGTCCCCGTCAACTGGCTGGGCGTTCGTTACCCGACATTAGACAAGGAAGTGAAGCGGACCTACGACTCTCCCTCCTACGGCTTGCCCTTCGACACGTATTTGAAGGTCGCCCAGCAGCAAGTTTTGCCAAACGACATCCCGTTGAGCCAGCCCTATTGGCTTCGCGAGGTCCCTGGCGTCGGCGTGTATCGCGTGGCGGATGCGAGTTTGATTGGGCAGCCCCTGGGGCCGCCGCCGCTTCTCGCGGAAGATGAATTTGAGGTCGAGGGGCAGACGTTCGTCGTGCCGATCGTGCCGACGGCGCGGGTCGTCGAAAACGGAAAGCGGATCGACCGTTCCCTCGAAGTGGTCCCGCCGGTCTTCCTCGGCTTCCCGTTCGAAGTGGCCCGTTTCGCGCCGGGACAGAAGCGAAGTGTGCAGGTCACCATATCCAGCAGTCGTCCCGGTGTCACCGGCGAGCTCAGGTTGTCGGCGCCGGCGGACTGGAAGATTGCTCCCCGCTCGCAGAAGTTTCAGATCCACACGGGTTCCCAAGCCAAGTACACGTTCGAGGTGACGCCTCCGGCGCAGGCCGCTTCGGCATCGATCGTCGCCCAGGCCACGGTCAGCGGCCGCACGTACGACAACGGGCGCGTCGACATTAAATATGATCACATCGGCCATCTCTTGTTGCAGCCGGCCGCGCGGCTGACTGCCGCGTCTTTCGATCTGAACATTCGGGGACGGAATGTCGGTTACGTCGAAGGTGCGGGCGACAGCGTCGCCGAATGTCTCGCTCAGATGGGTTACACAGTCAAGCCGCTTTCAGCTACGGCTCTCACAACAGAAGGTCTGCGCGGCCTGGACGCTGTCGTAATCGGCGTTCGCGCATTCAACGTGCGCAAAGATCTGGGCAAGCACATGCCGGACTTGTTTGCGTTCGCTGAGGCCGGCGGAAATCTGATCGTGCAGTACAACCGGCCGGAAGGCCTCAAGAGTGATCGATTCGCTCCGTACGACTTAGGTCTCTCGAGTCAGCGAGTGACCGATGAGCAGTCGCCCGTGACATTTCTGCTTCCGGACCATCCGGCGCTCAACACGCCCAACAAAATCACACGGGCCGACTTCGATGGCTGGGTGCAGGAGCGGGGGATTTATTTTCCCAATGAGTGGGATCAACACTTCAAGCCGATTCTCGCCTTCAAAGACCCGAACGAACCGCCGCTCGAGGGCGGGATCCTGATCGCGGCACACGGCCGCGGCAACGTGATTTACACCAGCCTGGCCTGGTTTCGAGAGCTGCCCGCGGGCGTTCCCGGCGCTTACCGATTGTTTGCGAACCTTGTCTCGTTGGGCAAGGGCTGAGATCCTCCAGCGGACGGGCGCCATGGCCGAACGGATTACCGACTCGTCGGATTCCGCAGAGAACGAAGCGACCCGGCTCCCTGTCTTCCGCACCTGGCTCGCGGTTTATGCCTTCGTCGTGGCCACGTTCGTTCTGTGGGTGACTCTCCTCGCAATCTTGGCGAGGACGTTCTCGTGAACGGAGTCGATTGGGCGGTCCTGCTCATCACGATTCTGGGCATTGCCGGCTATGGGATCTGGGGCACGCGCGGCCAGCGCAGCCTTCGAACCTTTCTGCACGGCTCGGGCGAAACGAGCTGGATCGTGATTGGCCTCTCGGTGATGGCGACGCAGGCCAGCGCCATCACGTTTCTCTCCACACCCGGGCAAGGATACGAGAGCGGATTGGGGTTCGTACAGAACTACTTTGGAGCCCCGTTCGCGTTGATCATCATCTCAGTGGTATTCTTGCCGATTTATCGCCGTTTGAATGTCGACACCGCGTATGAATTCCTGGGAAGCCGCTTCGATTCCAAGACGCGCCTACTGGGGGCGGCCTTGTTTCTTCTGCAGCGCGGACTGGGCGCCGGGATCACAATCTACGCTCCGGCCATCGTGCTATCGACCGTCATGGGCTGGCGTCTGGACCTGACGATCATCGGCAGCGGATTGGTGGCGATCGCCTACACAGTTTCCGGGGGCAGCGCCGCGGTTAACCTGACGCAAAAGTACCAGATCGGCGTCATCTTCATCGGCATGATCACTGCTTTTTTTGTTCTGGTGTCGAAGCTGCCCGGCGACGTTGGAATCTCCGGTGCGCTGACCGTGGCCGGAGGCTTGAATAAGCTGGAAGGCGTTGACTTCTCGTTCGACGTCGGCAAGCGATACACGTTCTGGTCTGGCGTGCTCGGTGGACTGTTTCTCGCGCTGTCGTACTTCGGCACGGACCAGTCGCAAGTGCAGCGTTATCTGTCGGGTGCATCACTGCGCGAAAGCCGCCTGGGCTTGATGTTCAACGCGGTCTGCAAGATCCCCATGCAGTTTTTCATCCTGCTGTTGGGGGTGATGCTGTTTGTTTTCTATCAGTTCGAGCCGCCGCCGATCTTTTTCAATCAAACGGCCTGGAACAACGCGGTTGCGACTGAGTCGGGCGGCCAGTTGCAATCGCTAGCTCGGCAATACGAGTCCGAATGCGCTTCGACCAAGACCGCAATTATCCACTGGTTGGCGCTGGGCCACAGCACTGATTCCGCGGTGGCTGATGCCGCGCGAGCCGAAGCGCAAGCGGCCTACCGGCAGAGCCAAGCGACCCGGGCCGAAGCTAAACGCGCCCTGTCAGCGGCCACCCCGCGCGCGTCTTCCAGCGACGCCGACTACGTCTTCGTGACCTTTATTCTGAGCCACTTGCCGCACGGTCTGATCGGCCTGCTGATTACTGTGTTCTTAGCCGCGACGCTCTCGTCAAAGGCTGCGGAGCTGAACGCCCTGGGGTCGACGACAACCGTCGACCTGTATCGGCACATCGTGACTCGTCAGGCCACGGATGCGCATTACCTGAAGGCGTCGCGATTTTTCACGGCCATGTGGGGGCTGATTGCCATTTGCTTTGCCCTGTTTGCAAACATGGCGGAAAACCTGATCCAGGCCGTGAACATCGTGGGCTCGATTTTCTACGGCGTCGTACTGGGAATGTTTCTGGTCGCGTTCTTTTTGCGGTGGATCGGCGGAACAGCCGTCTTTTATGCGGCCATTGTTTCACAGGCGATGGTGCTCGTGTTCTACTTCACGATCCCCATCAGCTACCTGTGGTATAACGTGATTGGCTGTGCGCTCTGTGTCGTCTTGAGCGCGTGCTTGCAACTTGGCCTCGGCCCCATTGATCGCGAGCCAACCCGCGGGGTTAAGCCAACATGAGCGGGCAGCCCGTGATTTGCTTCGGCCAGCAACCGTGCGGGTTCTTTCCTCGCCGCTATCTCGTGGCGAAGATTCGGACCGCCCGGCGGTTGCAGGCAGAGATCGGCGGCAGAATTGTGTTCTTTTGTCACGACTCCGATCACGATCCGCGCGAGACGAAGACCATCGTGCGCCACCGCCGCCTCGGCGAGCCGTTGCCCTTGAATTTCGCATTCGCCAATAAGTGGCAGCGCAAGTTCTCGCCGATCTACGCGAAACGAGTTCTGCCCGAATGGCAAACCAAAACGGCCATGACACTGAATCCCTACGTGGAACCCACTTTAGTCCAAGCGTTCAAGGAGAGGCACGCCACGAAAGTCGCCGATTTCTGCCTCGAGATGTACGAGCGGATGGGATTCTTGGAGCGCATCCACGTTGTGCGCTCGAGCGATCCGGCCTTCCGGGAAGCGGCATGCGAGATCGACGACTACTATGTCGACGTGCCCTACCAGGGTGAAATCGTCCGGGCCCGTTACGTCAAAGGCGAACTGCTGCTCCACAAAGGGGGCGATGTTTATGAAACCTGCCCTCGCGTTCCTTTTGTTAAAAGGCAGATCAGCCCGGCGCGCGACTCCCGATTGAAATGGATGCAGTCGGTCGTGCAGTGCACGCACTATGTCGCGGGCGCGAGCGAACAGGACTATCTGCGTGTTGCGGACGCGCCCGAGATCAACTTCGTACGTCGAGAGACGATCGAGCGAGCCGATGAAGCCTACACCGAACTCCAACTGTGAACCGGGACCACTCTTGGTCTTCGGCGCCCATCCGGACGATATCGAGTTCGGCTGTGGTGGCATCGTGGCTCTCGAGGTCCGCGCCGGCCGCCGCGTGCATCTGATCGTCTGCTCAAAAGGAGAAGCCGGCACGCATGGCACCCCCGATCAGCGCGTCGCCGAGGCCCATGCCGCGGCCAAGCTGTTAGGGGCAACGCTGGAGTTCATCGAGCTCGATGGCGACGCCCATCTCGAGCTTCGCGCGGCTCACGCGATCACGCTGGCTCGATATGTGCGAGAGCAGAAGCCCGACATCGTGTTGGCGCCAACGGTCGTCCAGAATCAGCACCCGGACCACTGGCGGCTCGGTACGCTGGTGAGAGATGCAGTGCGGCTGGCTCGCTACGGCGGTCTGGAAGAGCTGCGTGCGCTCGAGCCGCACCGAATCGAACAATTGTTCTATTACGCGCTCGGCGCGGAAGCCGAACCACGCGATGCGATGCCAATCTTGGTCGATGTCTCGCCGGCGGACATCATCGCCACGTGGACGGCCGCGATGCAAGCCCATGCCTCACAGGTTGGTGCACGCGAGTACGTCGACCTGCAATTGAGCCGGGCGCATTATCATGGAATCCGAGCGGGCGTGAGCCACGCGATCCCGTTATTCCCGAATGATCCAATCCTGTTGGATTCGTTAGCCGCAGTCGAGCGTGCCGCTCGCGCCTTTTGATCAAGCAAAGCCCGCAGAGATGACAGCACGCCGGCCGTTGAAAGTGGGCATCGTCTGCTACCCGACTGTGGGCGGCAGCGGAATCTTGGCCGCAGCGCTCGGTGAAGAACTGGCCGCGCGTGGGCACGAGGTGCACTTCATCAGCTCGGAGCGGCCATTTCGATTTCCCGACCAGTCCCCACGCGTTTATTTCCATCCTGTCTCGGTCAACAAATACGAACTGTTCCGCTACCCCGACTACACGTTGCCCCTCTCGGTCAAGATGGCCGAGGTGAGCCGCGACTATGGACTCGACGTGCTACACGCCCACTATGCCGTGCCCCACGCCACGTCCGCGATTCTTGCTCGTTCGATGCTGCCCTCCCACCTTCAGCCGCGTGTCGTGACCACATTGCACGGCACCGACACGACGCTTTTGGGACGCGACGCGAACTACGGCCCTGCCATTCGACACGCGCTCGACTGCTCGGACGCCGTCACGGCCGTTTCCGAGTTCCTCAAGCGGGAAACACACCGACTGTTGGACGTGAGTCGAGAAGTCGAGGTGATCCATAACTTCTATGCGCCGCGCCAACCAAGGCGATCGCGCGAGGCGGTCCGCAACGAATTAGGAGTCGCAGAGGGCCAAGTGCTGTTGCTGCACAGTTCGAACTTGCGAAGCCTGAAACGCGTCGATCTGTTGCTAGCAGCTGTCGCCGCGATCCACCCACGCGAGTCGTTCAAACTCATGATCTTGGCCGGCGAGGATTTTTCGCCCTTTACGAGCGAAGTGCGGCGCCTGGGGCTGCAAGATCAGGTGATTGTGTTAGATAGAGTCAAGGATATCGAGGACTATCTGCAGGCAGCCGACCTGAACCTCGTCACTTCGGAAAGCGAGAGCTTTTGTCTCAGTATCCTCGAGACCATGTGCTTCGGGTGCCCCAGTGTGGCCATGCGTGTGGGCGGAATCCCTGAAGTCATCGACGACAATCGATCGGGCCAACTTGTTCCCTTTGGCGAAGTGGCGGAATTCGCCGCGGCGGTCGAGGCACTGATTCGCGACGCGCAAAAGCGATCGGAGTTCGGCCGGGCGGGCCAGGCGATCGCACAGAAACGGTTCTCGGCAGAAAAGATCGTGCCGAAGTACGAATCGCTCTATTACCGCATTTGTGCCGTGACGGAGAACAGCGGATGACCTTCGCAGGCAAATTTCCTTGCTGAATCGCTTGCAAGCAGACCGCTCTCTTCAATCGCGCGGCCGTTGAGTTTTTTTGTCGCCATCCGTAACGGAGGAGCCAACGCTCCGGGGCTTTCGCAAGGCGTAGCGCCCCGGCCACCTCGGCCATCAACATTCTCCTCAAGCGTTCCATGGGGCCCTTCTCCTGGGCTGAAAGCCCGGGGCTATTTTCTTTCACCCCCTTGCAGGGCTCCGAGGAGCACGCACAAATGGAAAACATATGCCCAATGCGAGCGTCCGGCGACTTTATTTCGAGGCCGAGTGCGTCATTTGGGTGGCCGGCTTGTGGCGGATCAGCCAAATGTCGGTCACGTAGTGGTGCTGCCGCCAGTTGAGATGGCTTTGATCCAGCTTTGCCCAATTGAGGGTGATCCGGCCGTCCGTGAGGGTCTTCGCGGGGACCTCGAACTCTTGCTCTGTGACGTCATCGTATTTCTCCCCCATTCGCAAGAGTGGCGCCCGCTCGCCGTCAATCAACAGGGGCGAAGGCCCCTGGGCGAAGAGCTTGACGGTGTACCGCGCGTGCGGATCGAGGCCCGTATAGGTGATTCCCGCGGGGATCGTGTTCAGATACGTATGCCAGGCGAAACGAATCGGCCGCGGCTTTTCGCGCATCCATCGTTCGGTCGGCATCGGCAAATCGCGAAAGTGCAACATCGCATCACCTGCGTCGAACAGCTTGGGGATGTGAGGCGAACGGGAGACATTGCCGATCACATCGTAAAAGCCCCCTTCGCCCGGGTTCTCCCAGTTGCGAACGATCTCGATCCGTTCGAGCTGAGCCGCACGGTTCGGCAGCGCCGTGATTTTTTGGAATTGGTCGTCGAGCCACCAACGGTCGTTGAGCGGATAGTCCAGAAAATCGAGCACGCAGCCCCGTTCGTATCCCCTCGCGTAATACTTGGGAACGCTCGTCTGCAGACCGATCGAGTCGTACAGATCCTGGCAGAGCGACACGACGCGGTTGCGCAATTCTTTGTGCTGTGGCTGCGAGAGTGCACGGTGCAAGATTTCTTGGGCGCCGGCGATTGCCAGCTTGGGTCCGATCCGCGGGGCTTCGCCGAGCTTGGCCAGCGCTTCTCTTTCGAGTTCTTGCTCGTAGATCGCCCGGTGCCGCGTGTAGGCGTCGTAATACGCGCGCAGCAGGTGCAGGTTGAATCGCCAATTCGTCGATGTCCCGGCGAGTTTTTGCTCCAACTGCCGCCACTCGAGCAGCGTGCCGTCGACCGAGCTGTTGGTGACGATGCCGCCGCGCAAATTGACCTCGAGCGCGAGCAATCCATCGGCCCCCGCCTGGGCAAGGTCCGGACGGAAGAAGTAGTGGGCGTATTCGACGGCCACATCGCGCGGCTGGATATCCGGTTGCCACGCCAGCTGGCTCCACAGACACTTGTTGAAGTCGTCGTGGATGCCGTCGGAATACGACAGGAAGCCGTCGGTAAAGCGGTAATCGTTCTGATAAATGGCGGCGTAGTCGACGGGCCGCGGGTTGACCGGTTCTCGCCCCAGGGTCACGCCCCAAGCGGGATCGAGCCAGGGAATCGGATACTGACAGCGGATGATATGCGTGACGTCGGGATACCAGCGGAGCTTGTACCGCTTGGGCGTCCGTTGCCGGGTGATTTCCATCGACGGACTGCTGGGCCCCATCACCGTGCCGCCGTACCAGTCGGGCTTTTGCGACGAGAGGTACGCGTAAAAGGCGTCCGTGTCGGGCTGAGAGAATCGCTGCAACGAGATCCAGATCGTGGCTTTGGGGTGATACTTCCGCAGCACCGCCGCCAGGCGTTCGGCGTAGGGGAGCAGGTCCTTCGTATGATTGTCACCCGGGTCTCCTCCCGGCAGGAAGACCGCGTCGAGCCTGGGGCACGATTTGAAGAAAGCCTCTTGTTTGTTGAGGAATTCGGCTTCCTTAGTCGGGTTCGGCAAGATGACTTCGAGCGGAATCCAGGCCCAATGATCGAGATCGTACTTCTGACAGAGTTCGCCAAACTTCGTGTTGATGAAGGCGCGGTCGTACTTCATCACAGGCGAGCGACCTTCATGCAGCGGAGTGCTCTCGACCGAATTGGCTCCGAAGATCACCATGTCGCGGAAATACTGTTCGAGCTGCTCAAGCGTCCACGCGTCATAGCTGTTGGCTGTCGGCCGATAGCCGACCTGGTGCCCCCGGATCGCGCGATCGGGCGAGAGGTCGGCACGAAAGCCGGACGGCAGACGGACGGAACCTTCGGCCCATTCGAGGCTCCGCAGCAGCTTGCCCACGCCAAACATCACGCCGCGCGGATCGTTGCCGAGCACCAAAACGGTCGTGCGACGGCCAGCGTCAGCCGGAACAACGCGAATGTGGAACCCTTCGGGCTGGTGAGAAACGGTCTTCAAGTCGGCCAGAAAATCGGTTGGGAAGTGAGCCGCCCAATCGGCTGGAATCGCGTTGACACACAATGCGATGACTGGTCTTCCCGCTTCCGGCCAGCGATTGCCGATCGACCAGGTCAAACCGGTTCGTTTCGCGATTTCCTCGGTGAGGATCACGGGTGCGATTTTCTCCGCGGCCGCGAGTTTTCCTTCGCGGATCACGACCGTGGCGCGCGTCAGATCGACCGCGTCCGCCGCGGCTTTCGAGACAGGGATCGGCCCGAGCAGAAACAGACACGCGGATACGCCAACAAGAGAGCGAAGCATGGAGGTCCGATCAGTGGCTGGAAGAGGCGGGCGGGAACGAGGCAGGACTGACTCTTCAGTCTAAACGAAGGAGGTCCGCAAACGCACGGCCGGACAAACAAAACCTTGGCGAGCGGCCGGCGTAAGCCGGCTGGTGGTTCGATTGGTTTCGGCAGAAGCACCCGCCAGCTCACGCTGGCGGCTCGCCGGGCTGTTCGCGGTTGAGCGTCGAGCGATCAGTTCCGCAGGCTCAAGAGCGGCGCGGGAATGCGACCGGCGTGGCGCACGAAGCGGCTGCTTTGGCCGATCGAATTGATTCGCATTACGGGGCCCTCCCCGAATAGCCCGCCAAACGAAACCGTGTCGCCACCTTTCTTCCCGGGTACGGGGATCAGCCGCGTGGCGGTGGTCTTGTTGTTGAAGACGCCGATCGCCAATTCGTCGGCCATCAGGGCGGCCAAAGTGTCGGCGTCGGTGTCGCCGGGAATGGGAACCATGTCCAGGCCGAGCGAGCACACGCTCGTCATGGCCTCGAGCTTTTCGAGCGTCAGCGTGCCCTCGGCCGCCGCGTGAGCCAATGCCCCATCCTCGGTGACCGGCAGAAAGGCGCCGGACAATCCGCCGACGGAAGACGACGCGAAGAGGCCGCCTTTCTTCACCGCATCGTTGAGCATGGCCACGGCGGCCGTGCTGCCCGGAGCGCCGATTTTGTCGAGGCCAATCAGGTGCAGGATCTCGCCCACGCTATCGCCCATCTTGGGGGCGGGGGCCAGCGACAGGTCGACGATTCCGAACGGCACGCCCAGCCGCTCGGCCACTTCGCGACCGATCAGTTCGCCCACGCGCGTGACGCGGAAGGCGGTCGATTTGATCTCTTCGGCAATGTCGTTGAGCTTGCAATCGGGGGCCGCTTCGTGCAGCCGTTCCAGGGCCCGCTTGACGACGCCGGGCCCGCTCACGCCGATGTGTACGACAGTGTCGGGCGAGCCTTCGCCATGAAACCCCCCGGCCATGAAGGGATTGTTGTCGGGCGCATTGGCGAAGACGCAGAGCTTCGCGCATCCAAACCCGCTACGATCGGCCGTGGCCTGGGAAATCTCGAGAATCTTCCGCCCCAGCAGGGCGACGGCCGTCATGTTGATCCCCGCCTTGGTCGACGCGGCATTGACCGAGGCACACACGCGCTGCGTCGTCGAGAGCACGGCCGGCAGGCTCTCGATCAGCCTGACGGCACCCGCCGTCATACCGGCGTGCACGAGTGCGGAATATCCGCCAATGAGGTCCACCTGCACGGCTTCTGCCGATTCGTCGAGTGTCTTCGCCACGCGAATGAGGCCATCCGTGTCGAGGCCGTCAGCAATGCGGGCGATGGGCGTCACGGCCAGCCGGCGGTTGACGATCGGAATGCCGTAGCGGGCGGAGACCATCGCGCAGGTCTCCTTGAGCTTCTGTGCCGCCGAGCGGATCGTCATCGCGATCAGCTCGCAGGTTTTCCCGGCGTCGCGATCGACGCATCCGCAAAGATTGATGCCCATCGTCACCGTGCGGACGTCGAGGTTCTCCTGCTTGACCATGCGAAGCGTAGAGAGGATGTCTTCCGTCTGCGACATGGTCGGCTTTCAGTCTCCAGAGCGAAGGGAGGAGTTGGCGATCGCTGCCCCCTCGAACGGGGAAGGCGGCCAGGGCGAATTGAGAAGGACGTGCTACGTTCCCGTGGGTTGCTGAACTTTGGTTGCCGCTTCGGATTTCGGCGTCAAGGACTTGCGCAGCCGCATCGACAACCGAACGGGGCGCGGGTCGTTCGTCGCGCTGAAGATGTCCTCATGCTGCAAGGCGGCCGAGAGTCCCACGGCACTGCCTAACTGCTCCAACTCCTGCTGCAGCGTGAGCGCGTCGACGCCGCCGGGCACGGCCAGCTCCATCACCATCACAAAGGTTTTCCCATTCTCCGCACGCCGGGCGAAGACGTCGGTGATGTCGATTTCTTCCTGCGCCAGCCGCGCGGAAATCTGGCGGATCATTCCCGGCTTGTCCTCGCCCTCTGCGGTGAGGAAGTATTTTTCGATCCCGTCGGAGGGGGATTCCTGGAGGGTTTCGAGTTTCGGATCCTTGAGGCTCACCTCGACGCCGAACGGCCGGCAAACGCCGCGGATGTGATCGATGATCACCGAGGGATCGCGGTGTTCGGGAAACTCAGCCGACATGATGATGGTGAAGAACCCCTGCATCACGGTCTGGCTGACTTCCTGAATGTCGCCGCCCAACTCGGCCAGCGACGTCGTAACCGCGGCGAGAATGCCGACGCGGTTGGCCGCCATCAGGGTGATGATATATCGC
>DASZIA010000566.1:0-2040 GCA_035949535.1 Planctomycetaceae bacterium
GCGGCCATCTCGGGGTAAATGTGCCAACGTCCGGCGATCGGTTTGCCGAGCCGATTGTGGGCGGTGGACGCGCGCGCGGCCCAGGTATCAGGCAGCGGCTGCTCGTACGTGCTCGACGTCATCCCGAGGGGCGCGAGCACCAGGTCGTGGGCGACCTGCGAGAAGGGATGGCCCGTGACATCGATCACCAATTGCTGCATCACCGTCACGCCGCCGCCGGAATAACGAAACCCTTTGCCTGGCACCTTGTCGACCCGTACCGGACGCGTGTTGGCGGGCGGCCGCTCGCCGTCGAGAACCTGACTCAGCGTCGGAATCGGCTTGCCGACGACGTATCCGGGAAAGCCGTGCACCGTGAAGCCGGCCGTGTGACTCAAGATGCCGCGCAGGTCGACTGCGTGCTGCTGCGTGAACTTGTTTTCGGGGACCTTCCACGACTTGAGTTGCGAGTTGACGTCGCGATCGAGATTCAGCGTCCCTTCTTCCACAAGTTTTAGAGCGACCATGGCGGCGACCGGTTTGCTGACCGAGCCGGCTTGAAAGAGCGTTTCGGTCGTGACCGGCGTCTTCGACTGGCTGTCGGCCAGGCCGTAGCCTTTGGCCCATTCGATCTTGAAGTCGTTGATGACCGCCACGCTGACGCCGGGAACATGGAGCTGTTTCATCCGTTCGGCGATCTGGCCGGGGGGACGACCTTTGATTCGCACGGTGGGGAACAGGTTCGTTTCGGCGGTTGAAATCCGCTTTTGGACCTCGGGCGGGACATCGGCCGCACGCACTCGCTCGAGGGGCAGCGAAAAAGGCAAGAGCAGACAGGCGAAGGCTGCGAACGACCGAAGGGTCAACATCATCGGGCTCTCTTTTCGATCTGGCACGGGTCCGACATCGGCAACGGCGGCGGAAAAACGGCGGAAATTAGTCTACTGCGGTCGCCCTGAACTGTCTTCGCCGCAGGTCGCTTCCGGCTGTTCGCCCGGCCGGGCAGATTCTTGGCAGGGAGAGGGCGATTCGTTCGCGAGCCAGCTTTACTGGTTGCGCGTGATCGGACGGCTCCCCAGCCATTTGGACCTCGCTCGGCAGCCCGCGTCATGGCTAGACTGAGTCGTTGACTTCCCCGCAAGTCCTTTTAGAATCAGGGGTTTCCTTCTTTGGCAGGAGACGGGAGATTCCCTTTCTGCCGGGTCACGGAGAGTCTGGTTGAACGAGGCGATTCACAAAGCCGACGTGTTGGTCGAGGCGCTGGGCTGGATTCGCCAGTTTCGGGGACGCTACGTCGTCATCAAGCTGGGGGGGAGTGCGCTCGAGGAAGAAGCGGCCGTCCGCAGCGTGCTGACCGACGTGATTTTTTTGTCGGCCGTGGGGATGAAGCCGATCCTCGTTCACGGCGGTGGAAAGTCGATCACGCAGGCGATGAACGCCGCCGGAATCGAGCCGAAGTTCGTCAACGGGCGGCGCTACACCGACGAGCGCACGCTCGAAATCGTCTCCAGCGTTCTGGCGGGCGAGATCTGCGGCTCGCTGGTCCAGGAGATCAAGCGGCAAAACGAGGAGGCCGTCGGACTGAGCTATTTGGGCCAGAACTGCCTGATCGGGAAAAAACTCTCCCTCAATGGAGACGGGGGGCACGCGGTCGATTTGGGTCGCGTCGGCGAGGTGGTCGATATCGACCATCGTCCGATTGAGGACGCCCTCGCGGCTGGAGCCATTCCGGTCATTCCATCGATTGCGCTCGATTCGGACGGGCAGAAGCTGAATGTGAACGCCGACACGGCCGCCGCGGCCGTCGCCCGCTTTTTGGGGGCGGAAAAGCTGGTGTTTTTGAGCGATGTGCCGGGGATTTTTCGCGATCGCCGCGATCCGTCGACGCTGATTTCGCACCTGCCCGCGAGCCTTTGCCGGAGTTTGATTGTCGAAGGGGTGATCGATGCGGGAATGGTGCCGAAAGTCGAGGCGGCGCTGGAGGCCTTGCAGAGCGGAGTGCGAAAAGTCCACATTGTAGATGCCGCGATGCCGCACGCCGTGCTGTTGGAGTTTTATTCC
>DASZIA010000567.1:0-6113 GCA_035949535.1 Planctomycetaceae bacterium
CGCGTCGGAGAACGAACCACAAGCGTGCATCAACGCCTTGAAAGCTCGCAACGACTGGACGGCGAACGTCGTGTTCGTGCTCAACCGCAAGGGGCCGATATTCGCGGAATTCTTTCGCCGCCTGTTTGAGATGATGGGCCAGGGCACGTCGATGCCGTCGGCCTGGGTCAAAATCTCTCCGCAGATTCCCCACTACGATAATCCGGATGCTCCGGAGGCGATCTTCGCGGCCGAGGCCGGCCACCTGACCTTTTCCAAACGAGCATGATCGCGACTTCGACATTGGACACCGAACGGTGCGAGCGACCTTTCGGCACATCATCAGGAACGTTGAAGGCTGGTCTGATTTGATGGGTCGGCCGTTGCGGCTGCCCAGCTCGATGCTTGGCGCCGAGCAGTGGGTGCGAAGATGCCGACGCCGAATCGGCTCGGAGCCAAGTCGAAGAGGCGGTCGTACATCGGATCGAGCGCACAGTGATGCGCGAGCTTGAACAAGATGGGTTTTGCATGGTGGACGTGTTAGATCTCGACTATATTGCCGCGCACTGACGAATCTCAAAGTACGACCCTGGCCTGATCGACTTCAGGCGGCGGTCAATTCCACGAGGTCCACGACGGCCCGCACACCGGTCACTCGGCGGCAGCATTCCCAACAAACGCGTTTCGCGAAGATCGTTTCAGCGCTTCCGCGGACCGTGGCGATGCCGTGGTCAGCATGAACCTCGGCTATGGTCAGCCCACTAATGTGCCGGCCTTTCAGGAATTCTAAGATTCCACGTTCAATTCTTTGGTCAGACATGATTTGTCTCCCTGCTGCAGCACACATCGCGTCGCCACCCGAGATTCGCAGTTAGTGTGCCTGTCATCTCCAGCGCAGGATCCGAGCCGATGTAACGGTTTTTCCACTTCGCATTCCCGTTACCGGCGAGTCGAGCTGACAACAAAAACCCACGGACGGTAAACGCCGGCCGTGGGCTATGAAAAACGATGGCAGGGCCATCGGCTAACGCAACGTGTGGTCAGGCGACGGCCGCCCCGAGAAATCGGCGGGAGAATCGGATCGCACGGTGGTGTGCATACCATTGTTGTTTCACGCGGTTGCCTGAGTGCCTTCGTTTTCGGCTTCCGTCTGGCATGGTTTCCCTTTCCCGCGTCGCGTTCTCAACCTCTCTGGACTCTCCAGCGCGATTCGAATGGTTCTGTTACGCCGCTTAAGTGTTGGTGGGAGTTCAAACCAAATTGTGAACTCTCGCGACCTAAAAGCAGGGAACGTGCCAAGCAGGGCAGCTCGGTAAAAATTGAGCGTAAGCGCCATGGCAGGCTTGCATTACCGCGAAACCGCGACCTGCATCGCGATTCTTGGCAATCCGCGGCCATGCAGGCTGCGCTCAGTTATTCACCACGAGGATCGAAACTTAAGCCAAGCGCAACGCAACCCTGGCTCGGCGACGATTGTTCGATCGCCGGCGCTAGGGCTGAACGACAGCTCGACCTTGGGGGCGAATATCTGCCCGCTCGAGGGCGAGCATAAGGAGGACGCTGATGGTCCAACAGAATGCAGTCCACGATCGGCTGGCGCCACCGATTAGACCGACCACGGGCAGCACTGCCGTGATGGCAACTGAATTCAATTTGGGAGATCGCTGTCGGCTTATTGCTCCGCAGGTGGCGAACACCCGACGCGCGCACACGACCTGATTGACAACGGGTGCTTGCGGATTACGCTTGAAGACGTTAGCCCGCAGACCTCACATCAGGATTGCTCATGCCTGGTCCCGGACTGTTGCCCACTAAGGCCCCATCGGTCACCCGAGAGCAGGGCGTCACCGTCATCGCGCTGGGACCTGAGTACGAACATCTGGATGATGCGGAGCTTGAAAATCAAAAAGGTGTTCTCTTAAACATGGCCGTGGAGGCAGACTTCCCTCTGGTCGTGCTTGACCTGTCGCGCTTGGGGTACTTCGGGTCTTCATTCATTGAGGCGCTGATCTGCGTGTGGAAGCATTTGAGCGCGCGTCCGGACTGACGAATGTCCCTGTGCGGACTAACGGCAAATTGCCGGGAAGTTGTTGGAATTACGCACCTCGACCAGCTCTGGTCCGTCTTCGGCACCCGCGAAGAGGCGGTGCGCTCGTTGCGGAAGGCGTGAGCCGCTTAGCGGTCTACTTCGTCGCAGGACAGATTCCCGCCCGTCGCCCGGCGGCGATGGGCCGGGACGCGAGGCTGTCCATTCCCGTAATTGGGTCCTTTTTCGGCGTGTCCGGGAAAAGGTATGAGATTATGGGAGGGCGGCAGATGCTCACGACCAAATGCGCCGCCGCGGAGAGTGAGCGGTTCGCACCTCGGCGTTCAACGAACGGGCGCCAGCTTCGTGGGTGGAGACAGTGCCCTATTCGGTCATTAGAGGGTCATGCGACGCGAACGGCTTCAGCAAACGTTAAGCAATCGGAGCGCGAGCCCGGTTCCGATTCGCGATGCTGAAAATTTATGTTGTGGTGATCGCGCGGCGCGTTAGCATGGCCAGCCAGTGCTGCGGGTGATCGGTCGTCAACAAGCGGAGAAACGGCCATGCTACGCCCAAACGGTTTCGTTGCGCGATTCTTGTTGTTTGACGTCGGCGTCCTCCTTTGTGGTGCAGTCTGCCTGGCGTCGGAGCAGGCGGCAGCCAACTCGAGTCCGGACGGCTTAATTGTCCCGGCGGTTCGAGCGGTGGCCGGGACCGCGGCAGGCCCGGCCAAAACCGAGCACAGGTTCCCCGAATGGAGCAAGGTGATTGAAGGTTGTAAGGAAATCGAGGGGCTCTTCCCCCTGTATTTCAATCAAAAGGACGAAAAGCTGTTCATGGCGATCAACCAAAAGCAGTTTGAGCAAGAGCTGCTTCTGCCGATCTCGATCGCGCGCGGCGCCGGGATGACGTACCTGGGCGGCGAGACGCTGAACTTTGGCAATCAATGGGTAATCAGTTTTCGCCGGGCCGCCGACCGGATCCTGGTGGTGCGTCGCAACGTGAAATTCCGTGCCGACGCCGGCTCGCCTCAGGCCGATTCGGTCAAGGTGTCCTACAACGACAGCATCATCGCGTCGCTGCCGATCAAGAGCGAGCAGGGGCAACTGGTTCTCGTTGATCTCGGTGACTTGTTCATGACCGACCTCGCGGGTATCGGCGTGCATCCCGATCGCAGCCGCAGCACGTGGGCCAAAGTGAAGGGCTTTCCCGAGAACATCGAGATCGAAGTTTCCGCCGTGTTCAGCATGGGTTTTGGCCGGTTCTTTCGATTCTTCGATGAAAGCATCGCCGACCCGCGCGGAGTGCAGGTGGTGATCCATTACGGTCTCTCGAAACTGCCGCAATCCGGGTATCGGCCGCGCCTGGCCGACGACCGCGTTGGGCATTTCTTGAGCACGGTCAAGGATTTCTCGAAGGACATTCACGACACGCCGTCGGTGCGCTACGTGACGCGCTGGGCGCTCGAAAAGAGCGATCCTTCGGCCGCCATGTCACCCCCCAAGAAGCCGATCGTTTTCTGGATCGAGAAAACCGTGCCGCGCGAATACCGCCCCTACGTGCGGGCTGGAATCCAGGAGTGGAACAAGGCGTTCGCAAAGCTCGGCTACATCGACGCGATCGAGGTCCGCGACCAGAGCGATTTGGACGATTTCGATCCGGAAGACGTTCGTTTCAACACGTTTCGCTGGATCACAACGTCATATGGCTTCGCCATGGGGCCGTCGCGCACCAATCCCCGGACGGGACAGATCCTCGACGCCGACATTGTGTTCGACGAGGGGATGATCCGCTATTGGCGGAGCGAATACTTGCAGATGCGCGGAATTCCACACGCCATGAGTCTGCTGGAGCAGGGGCAGCGTCAGGCGTTCTACGCCCTCTACTCGTCGCTCGTCCCCGAGCTGGTCGACAACGCACCGGCGCTCGACCGCCTCTTCGCGGATCTGCGCTCCGATCACAGTCACGCTGCGGTCGGCGGGCCGTTCGGCGGCCCGGCCGGCACCGGAACTTGGATGATGCCGCAGAGCGGATCCGATACGTGCATGCTGGGACCCGGAATGCAGCGCGAACTGGGTTTGATGGCCGACGTGATGGCGGCCCGCGGGACGACCGAACCGGGAGGCAAAGTGCCGCAGGAATACATCGGCCAGGCCATCAAGGAAGTTGTGATGCACGAGGTAGGCCACACGCTCGGCTTGCGTCACAACTTCAAGGCGAGCACCTATCTTTCACTGAAAGACATCAACAATCCGGAGATCACGCGGAAAAAGGGAATCTCAGCGTCGGTCATGGACTACTGCCCGGCCAACTTCGCCCCCAAGGGCGAAAAGCAAGGGGACTATTTCTCGGACACGATCGGCCCATACGACTATTGGGCGATCGAATACGCCTACAAGCCGATCACGGGCAACGAGTCTGAAGAGCTGGCCAAGATCGCCGCAAAGTCGTCGGCGCCCGATCACATCTACGGGACCGACGAGGACATGTGGATGAACCCCGATCCGCGGATCAACGCCTACGATTTGGGGGACCCGCTGGAGTTTGCCGAGGCCCGCGTGCACCTTTTGAAGGACTCGCTCGAGAAGCTGCAGGAGCGCGTGGTGGCGGAGGGCGAAGGCTGGCAGCGGGCCCGCGAATCATTTTCGCGGCTGTTGGGCCAGCTCGGGTCGGCGGCCTACCTGTCCAGCCGCTACATCGGCGGCGAATACACGGCCCGGGCTCACCGCGGCGAACCGGACGGCAAGCTGCCTTTCGAGCCGATTCCCGTTGCCAAGCAGCGTAAGGCAATCAAACTGCTCCAAGACGAGATTCTGTCGGACCGGGCCTTCCAGTTCTCGCCGGAACTGCTCAAGCGGCTGGCGCCGGAGCAATTTCGCGACGATTTTTTCTTCTTCTCGAATTATGAGTTCAACGTGCAGGATCGGGTCCTCTCGATCCAGCGGAGTGTGATCTCTCGCTTTCTCAACACGCGCTCGCTGAAGTCGATTCAGAATGCCGAGCTGCACTCCGGAAAGGGAGAAGAGTCCCTCAAGCTGCCCGAGGTGTTCGACGCGCTTACCGATTCGATCTGGAGCGAGTTGCCGGGTGGCAAGAACCCGTCGGGGGATCATGCGGCGGCCAAGCACTCGGACAGCCAGAAGAGCGAGACCCAGAAGAGCGAGAAGAAGTCCGTGAAGATCTCCACCATCCGCCGCAATCTGCAGCGCGAGCATTTAAAGAGGTTGGGGCGGCTAGTGCTCGGGCCGAATAACGATTTCTCCTCGTTTTTCATCTTCGTCCTGTTCGACGACGATTTCGGATCGCCGGCACCCGCCGACGCCCGCGCGTTGGCCCGCCATCATCTCAAGGAGATCGATCGGCGCGCGGCGCTGGCGCTCGACAAAGAGAAAGCCGACCTCGACGAATACGACCGCGCTCACCTCGAACAGGTGCACGCCCAAATCGAGAAAGTGTTTGCCTCGTCCTTGAAAATGAACGAACCATAGCCGCGCCTTAATGTCGCTCTCCCGCACATTTGGCATGCCGGAGCCAACCGCCAAATGCGCGGGAGCCAACGACTCAGAAGTACGCTTGCCCGTCTAATCCCGGGCCTTGATCGCCATCCACCTCCGCGACGGCTCGACCCTTCGCGTCGAGCGGCAGAGCGCGCCGAGCTTTGCCGGCGCGGCAGTCCAAATGGGAAATCAAACGCGGATGCCGGCCGAACGTGCGGGTGTTCGGCTGCATCCTCGGTCACTGCGACCAAGGATCCAGTCAAGCCTAGAACGGCCATCGTCGAAGTCCCGAAAGACGCGATTACTGCCGAAGAGCTGAAAGCGAAGTAGCGCTTCGACGTCCGAGTCGCCCAATTTGCCGTATGGCGATCTTCATAAATGGGTGGTTTTTGGCGCCACAGCAAAAGGATTGAGTTTTGCGGATTGCGGTGTCGGCGTTTGCCTGACAGTGGCTCAGAACGTGCTGATACCCGCCGTTTCCGCGCGCGCCATCCGTGTCGCCATCGTGTGATGGTGATAGTGCACGGCACACTTCACCGCGTAGGAGAATAGAACCGACGGATCACGACGCGATCTCAATAATCTGGCGATTCGGCGGCGGTACTCCGCTC
>DASZIA010000568.1:0-4517 GCA_035949535.1 Planctomycetaceae bacterium
TCGCCACCGTCGTGCTCGTCGGCACGTTGAAAAAAGGAAACCAGGCCTTCACGGAGCCAGCGCCGGCAATCGGGCTGACCATCGAACAGCCGAGCCCACGGCGAAAATCTGAGGGAAAGAAGTCATGAGGAACGCAGTTTCCGCCCACCAATCTCTCCGACGCGCGGCTGCCGTCTTTGCGCTCGCCGCAGCGATTGCCCCGCTGTGCCTGCGGATGGGCGCCGCTGGGGAGACAGCGCAAAAGTCGGCTAAGAAAGCGACCGCCGACTCGAAGACCAAAAAAGTCGCCATCCAGCCGCCGCAGAAGCTGTCGCTCGTGCCGTCGACATTCGAGTTCGCCAATCCGCGGGGCACGCTGCAACTGGTCGCCACCGGCACGTACGCCCAAGATCGAATCCGCGATTTGACGGCCGACGTGAAGCTGACCAGCTCCGACCCGAGAGTCGCACGCGTCAATGGGACGATGGTCATTCCCGTCAACGACGGTGCGGCAAGAATCACCGCCAAGATCGGCGACCGCGAAGCCACGTCTGAGATCGTCGCGAAGGGATGCGAAGCCCCTGCCGCAGTCAGTTTCAAGAATGAAACCTTGCCGGCCCTCACCAAGGCGGGCTGCAACATGGGGGCCTGTCACGGCTCTCCGTCGGGCAAGAACGGTTTTCGACTGTCGTTGCGGGGCTTCGATCCGCCGCTCGACATCCTCACGCTGCGCACCGAATACTACGGTCGCCGCACCAACCTGATGGACCCGGCCGAGAGCCTGATCCTGAAAAAGCCGCTGATGGAAGTCGCGCACGGCGGTGGTCGGCGGCTCCACAAGGGCGATGCCTGCTACCGCGTGCTGTTCGATTGGATCGCGGGGGGCATGCCGATCGATGCACCCGGCACTCCTGATTTGGTCAAGATCGTGGTCTCGCCCGGGCAACGCGTCTTCCACGATCTGGGGAATCGGCAGCAGCTACGAATCGACGGCTACTTCGGTGACGGCAGCGTGCAGGATCTCACCGCGCTTTGCGTCTTCAGCTCGTCGAACGAATCCGTCGCGAGCGTCTCGGCCGATGGCCTGGTGGAAAAGACGGGCCGCGGCGAAACGGCCATCCTGGCCCGCCTCCTCGACAAGATGTCAACGGCCTACATCACCTTCCTGGAAGACGTGAAAGGCTTCGCCTGGAACAATCCGCCGGCCAACAATTTCGTCGACACGCTCGTGTACGACAAGCTCAAACAGCTGCAGATCGTCCCTTCCGAGCCCTGCAACGACGAAGAATTCGTCCGCCGCGCGTTTCTCGACGCCGACGGCCGGCTCCCGCGGCCGGAGGAGACGCTCGCTTTCTTGGGCAGTCGCGACCCGAACAAACGCGGCAAACTGGTCGACGACCTCGTCGACAGCGCGGATTGTGCCGCGTTTTGGACGCTGAAGTGGTGCGACGTGTTGCGGGCCAACAGCAAAAAGCTCGAGCCGGCTGGTGTCCGCAAATTCCGCCGCTGGGTCTACGAGAGCGTGCTGGCCGACAAACCGCTCGACCAGATGGCCCGCGAGCTGTTGACCTCCCAGGGGAGTGTTTTCGAGAACCCGGCCGCCAACTACTGGCGGGCGAGCCGCGATCCACAGGATGCCACCGAGACGACGGCCCAACTCTTTCTCGGCATCCGCATTCAGTGCGCAAAGTGCCACAACCACCCGTTCGAGCGCTGGTCGCAGGACAACTATTACGGCATCGCCGCCGCGTTCGCCCGCGTGGGGCGCCGGCCGGGTGGCAACGCCAAAGAGGAAGAGGTCGTCTTCCGCGAGAACGCGGGGGAAATTCAGCAGCCGCGGACCGGTCAGACGATGAAAGTGCACCTGTTGCTCAAGGGCGACGTCGACGTCCCGAACGACGAGGACCGGCGGGCCGTGTTTGCCAGTTGGCTCACGGCGTCTGATAACCCGTTCTTCGCCCGCACCTGCGTCAACCGCATTTGGGGGCACCTGATGGGCCGCGGCATCGTCGAGCCGGTCGACGACTTCCGCGATTCCAATCCCCCCTCGAACGCGAAACTGCTCGACGAGTTGGCACGTCAATTCGTCGCCCACGGCTACAGCAGCAAATGGGTGATGCGGACGATCATGCACAGTCACATCTATGAGCTGTCGGCCCGCAAGAACGACTTCAACAAAGACGACGATCTGTATTTCTCGCACGCTAACACCCGAATGCTGACGGCCGAGCAGCTCTTGGACGCGATCTGCGCCGTCACAAACGTGCCCGAGCGGTTTACGGGTCTGCCGGCCGGCACGCGGGCGGTCGAGCTGCCCGACCCGCCGACCGACAATTACTTCCTCAAGATCTTCGGCCAGCCACAGCGCGAGATGGCCTGCCAATGCGAGCGCTCGACCGATTCCAACCTGTCGCAGGCCCTGCAGATGATCAACGGCCCCGTGGTGCACAACAAGCTTCGCGACGACTCGGGCCGCATCCCGCAGATGATCAAGGCGAACAAAAAAGACGACGAGATCGTCGCGTCGCTGTACCTGACCGCCCTTTCGCGGCAGCCGGCCTCCGAGGAAATGGCCGCGTCGAAGGCACACATCGCCCGCTCATCGGACCGTCGGCAGGCGCTCGAAGACATCGGCTGGGCGATTCTCAACTGCAAAGAGTTCTTGTTCCAACATTAACACCGCCTGGATATTGATTCAGGCGCATATCGACCGGCGATTTGGCTCGGTAGAATAGCGGGCGGTCCGGTGCCGACGGATTAAGACTGGGCCGATTGCCGAGTGCGCGCCTCTCGTCTCTGCCCTGCCCCGCGGACGCCCGGAACATGGTGCCCAGCCCACTCTCTTCCGACAGACCCCCGTCCTTGCGAGGCCGTGCGCTGCGGTCGTTGAAGAAAATTGCGTCGCGTTCTCTGCCTCGCCGCAACCCGCGCTTCGCGTCCGACCGCTTGTCTCCCGAATCCCGTGGCAACGCTGTTCGCGGAACTTCGGAGCGGCGCGATACACGGCTTGATCGAGCGGCCGCTTCGACCGCAGCCGGCCGCCGAATTCCTCTGGCGGCCAAGCTGGCTTACACGGCATTCATGGCGGTGCTGATTCCCTCTTACACGTATTTCTACGGGCCGACGAACTTCCTTTATTTCTGCGACGTGGCCCTGTTGGTGACGCTGGTCGCGATGTGGACCGAGAGCCCGCTCTTGGCGTCGATTGCGGCCGTAAACGTGCTCCTGCCGCAAATCCTCTGGTGTGCCGATTTTGTCGGCGGAATGCTCGGCCACCATCTGACGGGCATGACTCGCTACATGTTCGCGGGGAATACGTCGCCACTCGCCTTGTTCAAGCACGGGCTGTCATTCTTCCACTGTTGGATTCCGTTCCTGGCGTTCTGGCTCGTCTGGCGTCTCGGCTACGACCGTCGCGCCCTGGCCGTCTGGACCCTAGCGGGTTGGACGATTTTGCTCGTCTGTTATTTCCTCATGCCGGCACCCCCCGCACCGCCTGACAACCCCGATCTCCCGGTGAACATCAACTACGTCTACAACATGGACGACGCGCAGCCGCCGCAAACCTGGATGCCGCCGCTCGCATGGCTGGCGCTCCTGATCGGCGCGTATCCAGGCCTGATCTGGATACCGACGCACGTCCTTCTCTCAAAGATGATCGGCCCACGACTCGAAGAACCGAGAGAACGTGCGGCCGTCGAGTCACGACCAGCAGGCGCGTGACCACCCAGCGCGTGCCGCTGCCAGCCGGTAGCAGCAGGCTGAAGTGACCTGTGATCGAGGGATGAAGCGCCTGCGACACCGCGCTGCCAGCCCTGCCGGGGACAACGCGGCGAGTCGCATTCCTCTCCGACGGGTCGACTCAGATCTGAACAGCCGAGCCATTCCCTTGTCGGACTGCTGCGCCGAGGGTCCCCACAAGACTGGCGATGATCGGGGCCTGGAAAGTGTTTCTACTTAGGGGATTCCCTGATGGATCTTTCAGGATTTTCCCTATTTGCTTAATGCTCCCTGAAGACGGTATGGTCGCTCGTTCAGTGTAAATCCTTCCTCATGTGTATGTCTTTTCTCTAGTGTTTATGTGTTCCGCACGTTTGGTTCTCTTCTTTTCTTAGGAGTCTCATGATGACAGCTTTCGGGCTCCAGCGCGCTCGGCGCCCTGGTTTCACTCTGATCGAACTCTTGGTGGTGATCGCAATCATTGCGACCCTCATCGCCCTGCTACTTCCGGCCGTCCAAGCCGCGCGGGAAGCCGCTCGCCGCAGCCAGTGCCGCAACAACCTGAAGCAGTTCGGCATTGCGATGCACAATTACCACGACGTTGCCCGGATGTTCCCGCCTGGCGCGTCGGTGTACGGCAACAACACCGCGTTTCCCGGTGTTGTCGCCTACTCCCACACGATGGCCGACGCATTCCTCCTGATGACGCCCTACGACGAGCAGACCGCCTTCGCCCACGCCTACCAGTGGAACCGCGCGGTCAACAGCCAAACGGTCACGGCTTCCACGAACGGGGTTGGCCTGACGCCAACCGCGAT
>DASZIA010000569.1:0-2300 GCA_035949535.1 Planctomycetaceae bacterium
TACGCCGTGAGTTCGTCGTGCGCGTCCAGCGGGAGTACGTTCGAAACGTACTGGTCGGGGCGGACAACGACAATCGCGCCCTTCTCACGGTCGATGCCGCGCAGCTCGAAGATGTCGGGACCGTTCTTGAGGTCGGGGCAGTAGGCCTTCTCGTAGTCGATAAGCCCGAAGCGCCCCTTGCGCGGAAGCAGAATCGACGGGAGCTCTTCGACCTTGAGGTCGCGGTGCCCCTGTTGGAAGACCGCGCGAACATCGATCACGCTGTCGATGTTCGCGCCCGCCGGGGTGAACCGGCGGATCGGAGAATTCGGGGACTCCGCCAGGAAGTCTGCGAGCTTGCGCAGACGCTGTCCGCTCGCGTCGGCAAAGGCGTAAATGCGCCAAGCGCCATCTGCACGGGCTGCGTGCCCGAGGTGCACCGGCTTGGCGTCGGCGAGGCGCACGACAGGTGCGGAGTGGAAACGCATGCCGATTGTGAAGCCCTTGGCAAGATTCTGGTGGGTCGCCTCGGCGGTCAGAACCGTCGCCGGCGGGTAATGCGTCGCGACACCCGCGGTGTAACGACCCGACTTCACGAAATAGGCCTGAAGCTCGGCCGGGTCGAGGCCGCCGAGTTCCGGGCGGTTCGGATCTTTCGGCGGCGAGGCCATGATTTTCGACCATTCCTTGTCGAAGTCGATGAGGCCTTGGGCAATCGCGTGCCGCTCGACGGTGTAAGTGCGCAGCAATTCCGGTTTGGCACGTCCCTCGAGCACCGAAATCAGCTTCCAGCCGAGGTTGAAGGTGTCCTGCATCGAAACGTTCATGCCTTGGCCGGCCTTCGCGCTGTGCGTATGGCAGGCGTCGCCGGCAATGAAGACGCGCGGCAGGCGGGAGTCGGCCTGGTCCGCGGGGACATCGTCGAAGCGGTCGGTGACGCGCTGGCCGACCTGGTACACCGCGAACCACGCCACGCTTTTCACGTCGAGCGTATAGGGGCGCAGCACACGTTGCGCGGTCCCGATGACCATCTCCTGCGTGTTTTCGCGGAAGGCTTCGCGTTTGTTCGGGTCGATCTCGCCGAGGTCGACGTAGAGGCGAACCATGTAGCCGCCTTCGCGCGGGATGAGGAGGATGTTGCCCTCGTCCGCAGACTGAATCGCGGCCTTGAGTCGGATGTCCGGAAAATCGGTGACGGCTAGCATGTCCACGACACCCCAGGCGTGATTGGCGAAGTCGCCGCGCGGTGCCGCACCGATCGAATCACGCACCCGGCTGCGTGCCCCATCGCAGCCGACAACGTACTTGGCGCGAACTGTACTCTCCGCGCCGTTGGCAACTTTGCGCAGCGTGACCACGACCGGGTGTTCGCCCTCGGTTTCGACGTTAAGGTCTAGGAATTCCAAGCCGTAGTTGGCCTCGAGTCGCGTCGGCGAATTGCGCATGTAGTCGAGCAGGTACTTCTGCATGCGGGCCTGGTTCACGATCAGGTGCGGGAACTCCGACAGGCCGTCTTCGGTATCCTGGACGCGACCGGTGCGCTCGATCCGCGAGCGATCCGCCTTAGACGGACGCCAGAAGACAGTCTCGTTTACCCAGTAGGCCTCGCGGAGGAGCTTCCCACTCAAACCGAAGGCATCGAACATTTCGACCGTGCGGCAGGCGACGCCGTCGGCCTGACCGACCCGGAGCGGGCCGTCGAGACGCTCGACGAGTCGCGTGCTTATGCCTGGGAAAGTCGACAGTTGTGCCGCCAGCAAGGCCCCAGCCGGACCGCTGCCAACGATGAGGACGTCGACGGCGTCGGGAAGCTCTGCCGTGAGGATGTCGGGGTCGCCGGGCTTGTAGCCATCTAGATAGAACTGCATGTTCCCTCCTTTCCTGCTACGTCTGGACGTTTACTGCCTGCTCTGGGCCATGTTCATCTCTGCTAAGGCTTGGTCACGTCGCAAGGATTCCCTATCAGGCTCGCGGAATCCTTGATTGGAGAATAATCCTTGTTGGAGAACAAAACCATAATGGGTTGCTCTCGCGTGTCAGATATCACCTATCCAAAGTTTGCAGTCTCGCCGGATCAGCGAGCGATATAAGCAGATTTCACGGCTCTCTCGTTCGCTCAATCCAGCGCAAAGTGCTGGCTATGGTGCGCAAATACTCGATCAGGTCGATGCCGGCGCAAGCGAATATTCGTGATGCAAGCCACCCAGGACCGATTTCGCGAGGACGAGTACATCCTCCCGCCAAGCGATGGCGGACGCTTTTCCACATTTACAATGTTGGAATTCACTCGCTGGTCTTATGCGGAGGATCGCCGGCTGCTG
>DASZIA010000570.1:0-6819 GCA_035949535.1 Planctomycetaceae bacterium
CCAGGGGACGTTGTACCGCTTGGCAAGCGGCGCGAACTGATCGTTCGCACTGACGATGTAGGGCTCGACAAAGTGCAGCCTGGGATCGAAGTAGATCATGTTCGCGGTCTTTTCAATCCGCTGCTGTATGGCGCTGCGCCAGCCCGGCTTGCCCCAATAAATCGTCGACAGCTCGCGGTGAGCGCGAAGCACGTCGTCGGCGTCCAGTAAAGCGTCGATTGTTTTGAGGCGGCTCGCCAACTCGGGATCGGCCGCGGGGAGTGCAGGCGACGCGGAGACTTCCGCAGTTCCCGCCGCGGGGGCAATCTCCGCCGGCGCTGCCGATGCCGTCGGCGTCGGGAAATCCGATTGGGCCGCCGTCGGTTGGATGGCCGGCTTTTGGGGAACGGCCGGCGATGCCGAGTCGGCTGCCACGTTGAATCGAGGGCGCGTCATCTCGACGTCGTCGATGCTGGCCGGTTCGACCGACGAGCGAGTCGTCGGATTGGAACGCAGCTTGGGCGTCGCGTCCTCCGTGCGCTGCACCATCAGGCGCGCCTTGGCCGATTGCATCGATTCTGGTTTGGTGATGGCCGGCGAATCGTCGGCTTCGGGGGGCGGTTCGGATTGCGGACCGACCGAGCCCGGCGTGACTTGGATCTGCCCGTCCGGCGGAAGCGGATGCGGACCGGCCTCTCCCGGCGGCATCGCTTGTGCCATCGTGGGCGGCGTGGCCGACGGCAGGTGCAGCCAGGAGAGATCGAACCAGTCGAATCGCGAAGCGCCGTAAATCGTCCCGCCGACCAGCAGCGTCAGCCAAAAGGACCAAGCCGCGAACGACTGGCGTTTGTACTGTTGTCGCATGACCTTCTTCCTTGACGGTTCGCGGCAAAAAAGCAGCAGAAAGGGAGCGTCGAAAAAAGAGCCGCGGAACTATATCAAGGGGACCGAACATCGACTACGGGAAGATCCATCCGTCATAAACAGCAGCCATTAATTAGGTTATGACAGCCCGCGGTGGCGCAACTGGTCGGTTGTTGCCGTCGTCGTATGCAGGTAATCGACCACCTCCATCGGTGGGGGTCGCGAACGGCTGAGCGTTTCGCGCGCACAACGGCGCCCCTTATACTGCTGTCGTGGGCAGTGCGACCCTGCCCAACCCTCCTTCTCGAATACAGGGCGGACTGCTCCCATGTCTCAAAAAACGACGCGACGCGATTTTCTGGCCCGCGCGAGCGCGGTCAGCGCTGCCATCTGGGTCTCAGGCCAGCCCGCCCTTGCGAGCAAATCCCCCAACGAGAAGCTCAACATTGCGGCCATCGGTTGTGGCGGAAAGGGCCGCACCGATATTCGCGGCTGCTCGCACGAAAACATCGTCGCACTGTGTGATTGCGACGACGCTCGCGCCGCGGAAACGTACAAGCGTTTTCCCGACGTGCGAAAGTACAAGGACTACCGCAAGATGCTCGAGGAGCGCAAGGACATCGACGCCGTCCTCGTTTCGACTCCCGACCATCACCACGCGCCGGCAAGCGTGCTGGCGATGTCGCTGGGCAAGCACGTCTATTGCCAGAAGCCTCTCACGCATTCGATCTACGAGGCCCGCCGAATGCGCGAGGTGGCCCGGGAGATGAAAGTCGTCACCCAGATGGGCAACCAGGGGCATGCCTTCGAAGGGGCGCGGCGGATCGTCGAGGTGTTTCGCTCCGGTGCGATCGGCGACGTCCGCGAAGTGCACTGCTGGACCGACCGTCCCAACGGCCGCTGGTGGAAGCAGCCGGTCCCCCGCCCGAGCGACCGCCCCCCCGTCCCCTCGGGTCTCAATTGGGACCTTTGGTTGGGTCCGGCTCCCGAACGGCCCTATCACCGCACCTACTGTCCGCACGATTGGCGCGCCTGGTGGGATTTCGGGTCCGGTGCGCTGGGTGACATGGCGTGCCACATCGTCGATTCGGCGTACTGGGCTCTCGAGCTCGGTTCGCCCGTTTCTGTCGAGGCCACGTCCCAGGGAGCGACCACCGAGTCGGCCCCGGCCTGGCAGATCATCAAGTTCCAGTTTCCCCAGCGGACATCACAGGCGCAGGGCACCACTCTCCCTCCGGTCACCCTCACCTGGTACGACGGCGGCAAAAAACCCTCTGCCGATCTCGCCGAGGGCAATCCGCTTCCGCCGGGCGGCACGCTTTGGATCGGGAGCAAAGGGACGATTTACACGGTCGACGACTACAGCATTGTTTTCCGCCTGCTTCCCGAAGCGAAATTCAAAGGCTACGAAGGACCGAAACCTTATCTGCCCCGCAATCCGCGCAGCGAATACGCCCCTTACATCGAGTGGATCGCCGCGTGCAAAGGGGGGCCGATAACCCTTTCCAACTTCGAGTACGCGTCCCGCCTCACCGAGGCGATGCTCGTCGGCGTGCTGGCCGTGCGGCTCGGCAAGAAGATCGAATGGGACGCCGCCGACCAGCGGACGACAAACGCCCCCGAAGCCGAGCCCTTGATCCGTCGCAAATACCGTGCAGGCTGGACGGTCTAGATCGCCGTGCGCCGTCCGTGAATGGCTGACAACGGTTAGAAACCGCCGCGCATTGTCTGTCGCGTCGCCATTTGCGAGAATCGCTCGACGCGGTTGAGCCGTGCAATCGCGGTGCGAAGAGATCGCGCGGAGCCGTTCGTGGCACGACGCAAGCAAAATCGATTGTCTTTCGACAAAGCGGCTCGGCATTTTTTGTGCTTCGCAGCGCTGATCCTCGCGATCGGCCCGGCACCGATCCCCCGCCCGGCCGCCGCCGACGAGCCGCCCCGCCCCGTCGCCATCGATCGCGACCTGCAGCAGCCTTTTGCAGAGGCCCAATCGCTCATCGGCCGAGAGCACTTCGCCGACGCAATGCGAATTCTCCAGCCGATTCTCAATGATCCTCAGAACAAGCTGGCATTTCTCAACGGCCGCTATCTTGACGCGAAAGTGGCCGCTAACGAGCTGATCGGCACATTTCCTCCCGGCGGATTGGCTGCCTACGAGCGGGAATACGGCAAGTTCGCGGAAGAGGATCTGAAGCGGGCGCAAGCGACTGGCAAAGTCGAGGACGTGTTGCGCGTCTTCACCCAGTATCGCCACACGGCGGCCGGCCAACATGCTCTGGCGATCGCGGCCGGAGTCTTCTTCGATCGGGGTCAGTTCCTGGAAGCCGTGGCGGCCAGCCGCGAGCTGCTGGAATTAAACGACGCGACCAATCAGCCGGCGGCTGCCGGCCGCCTGGTCTTGTCCTGGGCACGGATCGGGCAAAGCGACCGGGCGCAGCGCTGGATCGACGGTCGGCGGGCGTCCCTGTCCAAATCCCAGATCGACGTCCAAAAGCACCGCTACCGCCTCGACGCCTGGCTGGACGAGTTGCTTCGTGAAAACCGCGCAGTTTCGGCTGATGCTTCGGCAAAGTCCGCTACGTTCGCCGGAGGGCACCCGCAATCGCCGATGCCGCGGGTGATGCATCCGCTCACGACGCTCTCCCTGTGGAACAAGCGGCTCAGCGCGACGGGCACTTCGGGCGCCCTGATCGATGAACTCATCGGGCGAAGGGCCGCAACGGGCATTGCGCCGGTCTTTCACGGAGTCCCGCTGATCGTGCGTGAAACTGTGGTCGTGCGCGCGGGCGATGAGCTGGCCGCGTATGACCTGCGGACCGGTCGTCTGCTCTGGTCGCACGACGTTTCCCCTCCCGGGGGCAGTGACAGCGTCAACGGCTTCCGCGATCCGACCATGCCGATCGTGACCGAGACGCTCGCCGATCGGTTCTTCGCAGGAGCGCCGCACACGGCAATCTCGACCGACGGCGAGCGGATTTTCACTGTCGTGGAAGACGTCGCGCCGTCGACTCCCAACTTCTCGCGCCGCCGGCGATTCGCCGTCGAATCGCCCCCCAAGAACAGCCTCGTGGCCTTCGACCGAGTCACCGGAAAGAGGCTTTGGCGTCTCGCGGAGGTCGACGCGCCTCCGACCGAGTCTGCCGGCGAGACGCGCGACGTCGATTTTCTGGGTCCTCCGCTGGCGCATGGGGGGACTTTGTACGTTCTGGCGAGGACCGAGGACGCGGCCCATTTGCTCGCGCTTGGGCCGGCCGACGGAAAAGTGCGTTGGTCGCAAAGTCTGGCTGGGTTCTCCGGGTTCGAGGCCGATTCGGTCTCATGGTCCGGGCCGTCGTGCATGCCGGTCGAGTGCGAAGGGATGCTCTTGTGCCCGACTCCCGACGGTCTGATCATTGCCGTCGATTTGGTGACGCGCCGCGTGCGCTGGGCCTATCGGGTCGAGCCTGTCGAAGAACCGGCCCGCCTCCCGCCCCGCTGGGGTCGCGCCTTCGCAGGAGCCGAAGCCCGCTGGCTGACCACCTGGCGGGAGACCTTGGTGCGCGCGGACGCGGAGCGGTGTTATTTCGTCTCGCCGCGTTCTCCGCAGGTCCATGCTCTGGCGCTGCGGACAGGCGAACTCGTGTGGTCGCGCCCAATTGCCGGAGGACTGTATCTGGGACCGCTCGAGCAAGGCCGCCTGATTACGGTCGCCAAGTATCGCTGTTCGGCTTGGGAGCCTTCCACCGGCAAGCCCCTGTGGAACGCCGCGGTTGGCCTGCCCAGCGGTCGCGGGCTGGTGATCGACGCGCACTACTACTTGCCGTGCACGAGAGGCTCGGCGATCGATGTGAATTTGCAAAGCGGCCAGACGCGCGCGATCGTCACGGCCGGCAGCGAAACGCTGGGGAACCTCGTGGCGGCGCCCGCCTCCGCAGGAATTGCGGCCGTCGCCCAATCGCATGAGCTATTAATCGTTCTGCCGACGCTCGAGGCGCAGGGCCGCGCGCTGACCGCTAAGTTGAAGGAGCAGCCCGAGAACGTCGAAACACGAAACCGGCTGGCCCTTCTCGATCGCGAAGCCGGCGACTTCGAGAGTGCCGAGCGACGTTTGGATGCCCTGATCACGTCGCTCACGCCGAAACCGGGCGACGCCGACAAGAAGCAGGCTGATGCCCCGCCGGCCCGTTTCCGACACGAACTGTTGGAGACGCTGCTGGCCGACTTGGAAGCGTCCCCTCGCCGCTGCGATCTGCTCGCGGAACGGGTCGAACGCAACGCCGACACCGAGCAGCGAGCGCGTTCATTGAGGCGGCTGGCCTTAGCCCGTCGTCGCGCCGGGCAGACACTCGAGGCGTTCGACTCTTTGCTATTGCTCGCCCAATCCGAGTTGCCGCCGACGCTCGAGGTCGATCGCGGTCCGGCCCGCATGGTCGCGTTCGACCGACAGCTTCGCGCCGATTTGATGGATCTCCTGGCCGACTGTTCGTTGCCCCAGTTTCGAGAAGCCCGGGCGCGGCTCCTGAAATCGCTGCAAGCCGCCCTGACGGAGGGCGACGTCGACACGTTGCGGCGCGTCTCCGAGCGGCTGGGATTCGCGGAATGGGACCCCGCGCTGCGGCAAAAAATCGACGCAGCCCTGCGGCCCGAGCCAGGTTACGTCAGCGAGCAACTCGCGCTCTGGGAAAACGCCGCTCATCGGGACCACGGGCGCGGAGCTGAAGCGCTGCGGAAACTGGCCGAACTCTATTTGTCGCACGGCGAGCGAAAACTTGGCGCCGACTGTTACCGCCGTCTGCGAGACGACTTCGCCGACGTGCGATTCGCGGACGGCCTCGGCTGCGGCGAGCTAATCGGCCGCGCCCGAAGAGACCGGCGGCTGTCGGCCGAAATCGAGATGAGTGTGCCCGATCCGTGGCCGGCTGAGCAGCCCCAAGTGCACATCGACAATGTCAGCGGCGTCGGGCCGAATTTCTATCCCCTGCCGATGGAACGCACGGCCGGGAGCGTCTTTGAACGGATGGATGTGGCCCTCGACCGCGAGGGGAAAACCCTGCGGTTCCAGGGAGAGCCGCGGGCCACCCCTTGGGACCTGACCTTGCCGGTTGACACTCCGTCGTTTCGCAATTTCCAGACGCTGCATCGCGGCTGGGGAATCGGACAACTGCTCATCATGCAGGACGGCGGCGACTTGTACGGCGTGACTCCGCTCGATGATGGGGGCGAAGCCAATCCCCGATTTTTGTGGCACATCGACCTGTTGCCGGCCGAGGAGGCGGCGGCGACCGATATTGTGATGCCCGGGGGGGGCCGCGGGATGGCGGGACTGTTTACCGACCGCACATCGATGATCGACCATCTGGGCCGCCCGGTGGCGAAGGTTGTAGCGGTGCAGCCGGGCGCCCTCTGCTGTCTCGATCGCGGGAGCCTGACCGCCTACGACCCGCTCACCGGCCGCGTGCTCTGGCGACGAACGGATGTTTCGCCCGCGGACGCGGGCTCGGGCGATGAATCTCTGGTGGTGTTGCTCGATCGCCGGGGCAAACGGGTGGAGTTTCTTCGCACCCTCGACGGCAAGCAAATCGCCGAACGCCGCCTTGCCGCCAAAAGCTCCGAGCTGAAATGGCTCGAGGGGCGAGACGCGCTGATCCAATCGGTCGACCCGGGCGGCATGCGAGCCACGCGGATCGATCTCCTGGCTAACGAGATCAAATGGACCCGGCTCTTCGCCACGGCCAGTCATCACGTACGGCTCGACGGGGGCCGCTACGCGGTCGCAGAGCCCGACGGCACCTGTCACCTGCTCAACGCGATGACTGGCGTGCCGGTCACCAGCGAAAAGATCGCCGGGACCGAGCACTGCCTGCAGTTGTACGCGACGGGCGACGAGCGGCGCTACTACATCGCGTTCTCGAAGCCGTTCGCCGATGCGGAAAATGTTCGTCCCAACGGCCAGCGCGATGATTCGCGAAACCCATTGGTCAACGGAATGATCTCGGC
>DASZIA010000571.1:0-6684 GCA_035949535.1 Planctomycetaceae bacterium
ATGGCGGTCACGTACGGGCTCGGAAACAGTGGCTGGCCCGCTGCGCTCACGCTTGGATAACTCAGAGTCAGGGACCGCCGCGCTCGGGTCACGATCGAATAAAAAAGGAGCATCTCGTCCTGCTGCCAGGTTGCCGCCGCAAACCCGGAGCGATCCTTTCGAAGAAACTCGCGTCGTTCGGCGGCGCTGTAGAAGCAATCGTCGCGTTTGCCCCGGGGGAAACTGGCTTCCGATAGGCCGATCAAAAACAAATAAGGAACGTCCAGATTGCGAAGGTCCGAGGCTTCGATCACGCGCACGCGGCCCCGCTCGCCGGGAGCTTCGATGATCGTTTGCGATTCAAAAAGATCTCGCAACAATCTGGCAAACTCGGCCAACGACATCTCGCGCCGATCGTTCAAGAGCTCCCGGGTCTGAGCCGCTTCGCGCAGCACCTCGCCCACCACATCCCAGACGCGTCGATCCCGATCGTCGAGCGGCGAGACCGGATCGACGGCCTGGCCGGGCTGTCGCCCCTTGCCCCGCGGCTCGACGCCCAAGTCCGCAGCCAGGCCGACCAGGCAATCGGTCCAACCGTTCAGGTCCTTTGACGATCGCAGCCGCTTGGTGGCGTCCGAGAAGGCTTGCAACAGCCGGGTCGCAATCCGGATCTCTTCGTTCCGTTTCCCGCTCGCCGCTGAATCCGGCAATTCCGCGAGTTTTGCGAGCCGCTTCAAGATGTACTGGCGATCGGAGCCGAGGTGGTAACGCCGCAAGATGCGAATTGTGGTTTCCACTGCAGATCCGCTGACAGGGAAGTTCCATCGCGGGCGGAAATAGTTCGACCGCAGGACTGAACAGAGCGAATCAAACGCCCAATCCTGCAGCTCAGCCTGCAGCACGGCAAACAAGGCCCGGCCGATCGCTGTTTGCGAGATGCGAGTGTCGGTCTCGCAGCATAGGGGAACGCCCGCCCCCTCGAGCGCGGAAGTCAACTCAACACCGTCTTCATCGAGCGAGCGTGTGCCGATCACGATCTCCTCTGCGAGCACGCCGTCAAGCAATAGCCGTTTGACGCGTTCTGCGACCGCCCGGGCTTCGCCCGCCGGGCCTGCTGCCGCGATCACCTCGATTCCCGTCGCGTCTGAGAGCTGCGGCACCTTCCTCGGGTTGTCGAATAGGTGGTTGGCCACCTGCCGCAATACCGCGGGACGGTCCCCGGGTCGAGCCGCAAGCGGGACCAACTCGACCGTACAACGGCGACGGATTTCCTGCAGCGCCTTGTTCGATTTCGCAAATAGATCGGTCCGCCGCACGGGCTGCTCCAAAGGGAGCGAGAGCAGCACGCGCTGCGCATAGCCGGACAGATGTTCAAGAATCTCGTACTGCGGCTGCGTGAAATCGGCGAAGCCGTCCGCGACGAGCAATGTGAGTGGATCAAAGGCGCCGCGCCGCCCTTCGGCAAGCTCCAGCCGCGCTGCCCAGAACCGCCCCTCGGCGTCGTAAAGTGCGAGTCTTGTCAGCCGCTCTTGATAGCGGCGATACAAAGCAAGGAGTTCGGTGTCGCGAGGAGAATTTCGCTTGCGGCAAGCAACGGCGAAATCGTCGGGCTCGGTCTCGTCGCGTTTCAATTCGGCGATCAGGCCCAACACCAGATCCAGGAACCCCGACGTTTCGGCGATGGGCGCGAAATAGGGGAGCGACTGGGCGGCAAGCGCCTCGTCGATGATCGTTCGCGCGATCACCCGCTGCGACACCCGCGAAAGCGGCGTGATCCCCAGTCCGGTCGTCTGCAGGAGCCGTTCGGCGAAAGCGTCGAAGGTCAGGACGTTCGGTACAAAACAGACTCCGACCGATGTGTCGAGCAATTCTCGCCGAATTTCTCGCCGCGAACGCGTGGTCGGAGTAAGCCACACGGCCTGCCCCGGCGTGCCGTTGGCGTGCAGCCGCAGCAACTCGTCTCGGAAGGCGCCCAACAGCCGGCTCGTTTTGCCGGAGCCGGCCGGCCCGCACAGGACCTCAACACGTCCTTTCATCGCAACGGCACCTCTCCCTGGACCGTGAGCTCTGCCCCGAGTCGATTGCAGCAATCCTCCCGCAGTGCGTCAACCAACGGATCGGCACAGTCTCTCTTTTTGGAAGTTATTCGCAGAATCCCGGAGCTTGCCGAAAATACGGGTGCGACCTAGACTGAAGAAGACCAGGTCGCTCAAGCGCGCTTCCGCGAGCGCCGACCTCTTAGGGAAAGTGATGCTAAGCATGAAACTACCCGGCAGAAAACGCGTCTGGTTGCCCGTGGTGCTGATTTTCGCGCCGATTCTGGCGGCCTCGGTCGCCCGCGGAGAGGATTCTGAAAAGAAGGACGCTCCTCCGAAGGACGATTACTACACGCTGATGAAGGTGTTCGTCGACACCTTTCAGCAGGTGGAGCGGAACTACGTCAAGGATGTCGACCGTCGCGAACTGCTGCAGGCCGCCATCGAAGGCATGATGTCGAAGCTCGATCCCTACTCGAGCTACATCACCCCGGAAGAAATGGCCCAGTTCAGCGAGTCTGTCGACCAGGAATTCGGCGGCATCGGCATTCAGATCTACCCGGACGAGCGGACCCATCGGTTGATGGTCGTGTCGCCATTGCCCGGCACACCCGCATTCCGGGCGGGGATGCTTGCCGGGGACGCAATCATCGAGATCGATGGCAAGTCGGCCGAGGGATACTCGTCCGATAAAGCCGTCTCCCTCCTTAAGGGAAAGCCAGGCACCGCCGTCAAGTTGGGTATCCTGCATCCGGGGACGAATAAGAAAGAACAAGTCACGCTCGTTCGTGACGTGATTCACGTCGCCACGGTTCTCGGCGATCACTACAAGTCGGACGGCTCCTGGGATTTCATGATCGACAAGAAAGACAAGATCGGCTACGTGCGGCTGACTCATTTCAGCCGTCACAGCTCGATCGAGCTCGAGAAGGCAATCAACCAGCTCCTGGCGGAGGGGATGCAGGGGCTGGTGCTCGATCTTCGGTTTGATCCGGGCGGGCTCTTCTCGCAGGCAACCGAGATCGCCGACATGTTCATCGAAGGCGGGACCATCGTCAGCACAAAGGGCCGCAATACGACGGAGCGTACGTGGGAAGCGAAGAAAGAAGGCACATTCCCCAACTTCCCGATGGCAGTGATCGTCAACCATTACAGCGCGTCGGCGAGTGAAATCGTGGCTGCATGTCTGCAGGATCACCATCGCGCCGTGATCGTTGGCGAACGGTCCTGGGGTAAAGGAAGCGTACAAAATGTTATCGAGCTGGAAGGTGGAACGAGCGCCCTCAAATTGACCACAGCCAGCTACCACCGTCCGAGCGGTAAGAACATTCATCGTTTCCCGGGCGCCAGCGAGAGCGACGCATGGGGCGTAATGCCCGACCCGGGATACGAAGTGAAGTTCACGCCGAGAGAAACTCGCGAATATATGGACAGTTACCGCCGCGAGCGCGACATTCTCAGCAAGAATGGTCCGCCAGCGAGTGACTTCAAAGACCGGCAGCTCGACAAGGCGCTTCTGACAGTCCGCACGAAGCTGGCCGAAGGTGGCAAGAGCACCGGGCAGACGCCCAAAGCCGAGGAAAAAGCCAAGGCTGCTCCGGCTGAAAAGAAAGCCGCTGCCAATCGTCCCGTTGCTCCGAGCGCCACAACAATCGGCGTCGGCTGAAATCCGTCGCCGTTGCCTGGTTTCGCGACCGCGCTTCAAGGTCGGCGAGCGTCTGTCTCACACCCAGAGCGATAGATATCGCTCACTTAACGCATCCGCCGATCAATGAACCGTCTTGGCTTGCTTCTGGCGATCGAGTCGAGCTGCGACGAAACGGCGGCTGCGGTTGTCGACAGGGATTTGCGGATCCGCTCGAACGTCGTGCAGAGCCAGGATGACTTGCACCGGCAGTTCGGCGGAGTCGTTCCGGAAGTTGCGTCTCGGGCCCACGTGCGACGGATCATTCCGGCCATCGACGAGGCCCTCCGCGAGGCTGGTGTTGAGCTTCATGATCTTGCGGCCATCGCAGTCACCAGCCGTCCGGGCCTGGTGGGGTCGCTTTTGGTCGGTCTCACCGCAGCCAAAACGCTCGCCCTTGCTTTGGAAATCCCGCTGGTCGACGTGAATCACGTCGAAGCGCATCTCTTCGCCTGCCAAATGGCGGCCGGACGATCCGTCTTTCCGGCAATCGGACTGGTCGTGAGCGGCGGTCACACGCTGCTGTTTGATTGCCGCTCGGCCGGCGATTTTGAGATTCTCGGCTCGACAATCGACGATGCGGCCGGCGAAGCCTTCGATAAAGGAGCCAAGCTGCTCGGCTTGGAATACCCGGGCGGACCGTCAATTCAGCTCGCCGCCGCCGCGGGGAATCCCCAGGCTGTGCGTTTTCCTCGCCCCCTGATCAACAGCCGGCAGCTCGATTTCAGCTTTAGCGGACTCAAGACGGCCCTCTTGTACGAAATCCAAGGGACGTCGCATGGCCGACTTGAGCCGATCGCGCTGGAGCCCTCGCGCGTGGCGGACCTGGCCGCCTCGTATCAAGAAGCAATCGTCGACGTGCTTGTCGCGAAATGCCGAAAGGCCGTCGCTGCGTCCGGTCGTCGGACGCTGCTAGTCGGCGGAGGAGTGGCCGCCAATCGCCGGCTGCGCGATCGGCTGGCGGAACTCGCCGCGGACCAATCGATCGACCTCGTGGTCGCCCCGCCTGAACTCTGCACCGACAACGCGGCGATGGCCGCGATGGCTTGGGACGTCTTGGAACGCAGAGGCGCAGCGTCGCTCGATTTGGATGTCAGCCCAGCACCGATCCGAAAGTGCTGACTCTCGAGCATCCGTTAAGGCACGCGCTGCATTTGGCCCGCGTTGCTGCCCACGAACGTAAACGTGAAAACTTCGCTGATTGTCGAAAAATTAGGGACGACGGCCAGCCGCACATAGCGCAGGTCAGCGGAAACAACTGCTGCCGCGGTCATCATCGATCCCTCGGGGACGATGGTGATCTGGGGTTCGAAGCCGACTGCCAATCCATTTCCGACTGCAGTGCCGCCGGTAACGAACGGAACGCCGCCGCCCCCTCCCACTCCGCCCACGCCAAACTGTCCGATCGTTTGGGATCCAGCACCGCCCTGAACGCCGACCGAGTTGCCGCCGGCAGCGACCACTCCGGAAGAGCGCCTCGTGCGAGGAATTGCAACTCCCGGCGCGAATGCCGACGGGAGCGCCGACCAGCGGATTGACTGCGGCGAGGGGCTGTTGGCGACGAACTCGATCAACTTGTTCAGTAGAGCCGTATGTCCCTCGGTCGTCTGCCGCTCGGGCGCCAACTGCCGCCGGCGGCCATTGGGAACCGGAATCCGCACGGCGGCGAGGTCTTTATCGAGCTTGAGCACGAATGTCTGAGACGACTCGTTTGCGCCGCCCTGATTGAGAACGACATTCAGCTGGGCCCTCTTTCCAACGATGCTGCCGTCGACCCGTCGCACGCGGACTACATAGACGCCGGGAGATCCGAAAGCGCAGACGTATTCTTCGTAGCAATTGTTCGGGTTTGGCCCGTAGCCGTCATGCATGTGCACGCCGCCGCCCCGCGACTGCGGGTCAATTACTGAGCATATGGTGCCTAACGGCTCTTCGACTGAGAGATCGAGATCTCCGTCACCGGCCCACTGCAGACGCACAAATAAATCGCGTGTCCGAGCCTGCGCCATGGCAGCTCGGATCGCCTCGGACTGGGATCCCCTCCCAATTAACTTGAGGGACCGCTCCGCGTCGAGTGCCGCGTCTTCGGCTTCGCGATGCAATTCTTCGTGTTCCTTGGTCCAAGCCGTTCGCAAGACACCGGGTGCTGCCCAACCGATCGCCTCGTAATCCTTGAGTTCGCGAGCCAAACGCAGCCCGAGCACATACGCTTCGGGACGCGTCGGCTCGATGTCCGCCGCCTGGCGATAGAGCTTGAGGGCCTGACCCTTCGCACCAAATCGGCTGAGGTAGGCAGCCGAGAAGAGAGTGCTCGGCAGGTCGGTCGCGGAAAAATCGATCCGAGACAAGAGAGCCCGCTCAACATCCGACTTGGGGCGTCCGGCTAACTGCATGGCGAGGGCCAGAACGTCATACATCCACGGCTCGACCTGGCCATTCAGCAGGGCCCCTTCGAGCACGGCGATCGCCTGCTCATATTTCTTTTGAGTGGTCAGCCGCAGCGCAAGATCGGCAATCGCCGGCGACGGAGGCTGCTGCTTGCGGAAGTACTCGCGCCAGTACTTCTGCGGAGGCCCAGCGGAGCCGTCCGTCGGAGGCAATGGGATTTTGAAGTCGCTCGGCGGGGGCCCGTCGATCGTGACCGGGCGTCCTCCATTGCCGACAGCCATACTTGCGGACGGTCCCGACTTGCCGGAAACCGCCCGTTCTTCCCGTTCACCGGAGTTTAACGCGCGTCGTTCTGTTTTTTTTTGCTGGCCCGCACCGCGTCGTTTGTGAACGCGGAGGAATCGTCGACCTGCGCGACAGCTCGGTCATTCGACCGCGACCAGGCCGCGGAATTGTCCGCCGCCCGCGCGGGACGTGCACGATGTGGCATCTCAGCGGGCAGAGATGATGCAGGTCCGGCCGAACGCAGCGGCTCGCTCGGAATGCTGAACATTCCACCGCCGCCCATTCCGCCGCCTCCCAAGCCGCCACCGCCGC
>DASZIA010000572.1:0-3943 GCA_035949535.1 Planctomycetaceae bacterium
TGGCGAAATCGAAGCGGGAACTTTTCCCTTTCGCACCGAACTCGAAGACATCCACATGCACATCGAGCAGGCGCTGATCGCCCGCACGGGTGACGTGGGCCGCAAGCTGCACACCGCGCGCAGTCGCAACGATCAGGTGGCGACTGACCTGAAGCTCTTCGTGCGTGACGCCGCGGCGCGGATCGACGGCCTCTTGGAAAATCTCCAACGAGCCTTCATCGCTCGCAGCGAGCGGGATCTCGACGTGATCGTCCCCGGCTACACGCACCTTCAACGGGCACAACCCGTGATGGTTGTTCATTACTGGCTGGCGTATTGCGAAAAGCTCGAGCGCGACCGCAGTCGTCTGACCGACGCAGTGAAGCGGCTGAATTTTTGTCCTCTCGGCGCGGCAGCACTCGCGGGCACGACACTACCCATCGATCGGCAACTCACCGCGAGTTTGCTTGATTTCACCGCACCGGCCGCCAACAGCCTCGACATCGCCGGCGATCGCGACTTTCTCGTCGAGTTCTTGTTCGCCCTATCGCTCGCGGCGGTGCACTTAAGCGGGTGGGCGCAAGAGTGGATTTTGTGGTTCTCGACGGAATTCGCGTTCTTGAAATTGCCCGATGCGCTCACGACCGGCTCGTCAATCATGCCGCAGAAGCGCAATCCGGATGTGCTGGAACTGATTCGCGGCAAAGCGGCCCGGGTCATCGGAGCACTCACGCAAGGACTGTTTCTGCTAAAAGACTTGCCCTTGGCCTATAACCGCGATCTTCAGGAAGACAAGTCGCCGCTGTTTGACGCCTGCGACACGCTGGCCTCGTGCCTCGAGTTGGCGGCCGACGTAGTCGCGGGAGCCGAATTGCGGCGAGAACGGATTTCGGCGCGGCTCGAAGAGGGCTTCCTCGATGCCACGACCCTCATGGAATATCTGATCCGCCGCGGCTTGCCCATGCGCACCGCGCACGAGACCGTCGGCAAGCTGGTCTCGGCTTGCGAGGCCGAGGGCTGTCGGCTTGCCCAGCTCTCGCTCGAACGGCTGCAATCGGCCTGCGACAAAATCGGTCCCGACGTGTCGACCGTGCTGGGGGTCGAGAACACCGTCAAGGCGCTTATCAGCTATGGTTCGGGAGGCCGCGCCCCCGTCCTCGAACAGTTAGCCCACTGGCAGGCGAAGCTCGGAATGCATGCGTAACATCCGCCTGACGCTGGCGTATGACGGCACCGGCTATGTCGGCTGGCAGAGTCAACCCAACGGCGTCTCGGTGCAGTCTGTGGTCGAGGCGGGCATCCGCGAGTTCAGCGGAGCGAAAGCGTCACTGATCGCAGCCGGTCGCACCGACGCGGGCGTGCATGCGCTCGGGCAGGTCGCCAGCTTCCAGACTGAGTCGGCGATCCCCTGCCAGGGATTTCGTGCCGGACTTCAGGCCTATTTGCCGCGTGATGTGCTCGTGGTCGATGCCGACGAGGTGCCGCTCGAATTTCATGCGACTTACGCGGCGAAACGCAAACGCTATCGCTATGTCATCCAAAACGTCCGAGCCGCGCATCCGTTCCTGCGAAGTTACGCGTACGAATATCACGCCGCGCTGGACGCTCGCGAGATGCACGATGCCGGGCAGGCGCTCGTCGGCACGAACGATTTCCGTGCTTTCGAGACGCAGCATCCGAACACGGCCAGCAGCGTGCGAACCGTGTTTGAGCTTACAGTGCGACGCTTTGCCGGATGGACACCCTGGAACGCGTGCCAGACAGATCGCGCGGATCCGTCGCCACCGCACAGCGACGGAGTGGGAGACTTCATTTCGATCGATGTCGTGGCCGACGGATTCCTCTACAACATGGTTCGGACGATCGTCGGCACGCTGATTCGCGTCGGCGAGCGTAAATGGGACTCGCAGCGCGTGCGCGAGATTCTCGAGCGGGGCGACCGCCCTCAAGCCGGTCCGACTGCGCCCGCCTGTGGTCTTTATCTCGTGCGCGTCGACTACGGCGAGGCGCGAACGTGAAATTTCGCGTCGTGCATTTCATCACGCGTCTGATCGTTGGCGGCGCGCAGGAAAATACTCTCCTGACGGTCGAAGACCAGCACCGGTTGTATGACGACGAAGTCACCTTGATTTGCGGACCGGGGCTCGGGCCGGAGGGATCGCTCGTCGAACGCGCCCAAAAGGGTGGACTCGATCTGCGGATCATTCCCGAGCTCCGACGGAGCATCCATCCCTGGCGCGATTGGCGCAGCTATCGCCAATTGCTGAATCTCCTTCGGGACATTCGCCCCCAGATCGTGCACACGCACAGTTCCAAGGCCGGTGTTCTGGGGCGCCTGGCAGCGGCGCGCCTCGGGATTCCCGCGGTGCATACGATTCACGGGGCAGCGTTCCACTACGGGCAAAATCCGCTTGCGCATCAGAGCTATATCCTCGCGGAAAAATTGGCCGCGCGGCACTGCGCGAAATTCATCAGCGTGTGCGACGCGATGACCAATCAGTACGTGCACGCCGGAATCGCGCCGCGCGAACGGTTTGTCACGATCTACAGCGGGATGGAAGTCGAGCCTTTTCTCAATTCGCCACGGCCACGCGAAGAGGTGCGGCGCGAATTGGGATTCGACCCTGAGCATGTCGTTATTACTAAGGTGGCACGGCTCTTCCATCTCAAAGGGCATGAGTGCGTGATTGCTGCCGCCGGCCGTGTCGCCAAGGAGCATCCCAATGTTCGTTTTCTCTTCGTGGGGGACGGTATCTTGCGAGTGCAGTTCCGCGATCAAATCGAACGGGCCGGGCTAAGTGGCTTCTTCGTCTTTGCGGGGCTCGTTCCGCCGCAGCGAGTTCCCGAGTTGATTCACGCCTCGGACGTGATCGTGCACGCCAGTTACTGGGAGGGACTGGCTCGCGTCCTTCCGCAGGCGCTGATCGCCGGCAAGCCCGTTGTCAGCTATGACGTAGACGGCGCCCGGGAGGTCGTGATTCCGGGAGAGACCGGCTTCTTGCTCCCACCACGTTCTGTTGAGGAACTGGCAAGCGCCCTCTGCGAACTTGCGGGAGATCCGGTGCTCCGTGAGCGATTAGGCCGCACCGGTCGCGAGCGATTCGTCGATCAATTCCGCCACGAGACGATGACCCGCCGGATCCGTGAGGTCTATGCCTCTCTGGTCACATCCTGAAGGCCTAGCCTCGCCCGGTCGTTCGCCAGAAGACTCCACCAGGTTTACCGGAATGCCGTTTGCTTTCCTATCTTCCCTTGCCATCGCAGGGGTCCCACGACCACACTGGTAGCGCAATATCCCGGTTCGACGGGCCAGGATTCCGACCAGTCCAGATCTGCAACAGGGAGTTCAACGATGCCGCACAAACTACGGTCCTCTCTCCGGGCTTGCTTTCGATTTGTCACCGCGACCGCGATGCTGACGGCGAGTGTCTCACTCACCGCGGCCCGAGCAGCCGACCAGCCGGCGGTCACCAGTCTCGAGGAAGCCGACGGCGACTATCCATTTCAAGGCGAATACTACGGGACTCTGGCGCGGACCGGCGGCGGGCCCTGGGAAACCATCGGCCTGCAGATCGCCGCGCAAGGCGCAGGCGACTACATCGCGCGGGAATACCCCGGAGGGCTGCCTGGGTTGGGCTGGCGAGGTGAGGTGCCAACGCTCTTGCGCGGTCGACGCGAACCCGATCGGCTGAGAATCTTCGGCGGTGACATGGCGTTTATCGTCGCCGACAACCTGGCCTGGCGGATCGACGAGAATCAGGAAATCCACAGCTGGCTTCAGAAGGTCAACCGCATTAGCCCGACATTGTGGATGTCGCCTCCGACTGGTGCGATCGTGCTGTTCAATGGGGGTTCGACCGAGTCTTTGGTGAACGCAGAGCTCACCGCGGACAAGTTGCTCAAAGCAGGGTTCTCGAGCCGCGACACGTATCAGGACTACTTCCTGCACGTCGAATTCCAGTGT
>DASZIA010000573.1:0-7166 GCA_035949535.1 Planctomycetaceae bacterium
CGGCCGGGCTTGCGAAGCGGCCTTCGAGCGCGGCGCCGCCGTGGTCATGCTGCCAGCGATCCCCTACGGGACCGACACGAATCAGCTCGGCTTTCCGCTGGCGATCAATCTGAACCCGTCGACCCTGTTGACCGTCATTCGGGACATCGTCGATTCGCTGGCCGCCCACGGCATCCACAAACTCGTCCTCTTAAACAGTCACGGCGGCAACGACTTCAAGCCGGTGCTGCGAGAACTTTACGGCCAGACGCCCGTGCGACTGTTTTTGTGCGATTGGTACCGGATGGCGGCCGACGCGGAAAAACAGATCTTCAGCACGAGTGATGACCACGCCGGCGAGGTCGAAACGTCGCTCGCACTGGCCTACTTTCCTGAGCTCGTCGCACGCGACCCGCAAACCGGAACCTTGGCTGCCGACGATGGCAAGGTTCGGCCGACGCGGTTCGAGGCGGTCAATCGGGGCTGGGTTTCGATCACTCGGCCATGGCACTTGTTGACGACTAATTCCGGCGCGGGCAATCCGCACGCCGCCACTGCTGAAAAAGGCCGGGCGCTGATGGAGGTGCTCGTCGATCGGATCTCAGGCTTCCTCGTTGAGCTGGCGTCCGCTGAGATCGATGATAAGTTTCCCTTTTGAAGTCGCGGTTGAAATCCCCGCGACTCGACGTACTCGGACCAAACAATCATGACACTGGCAAACAAGACGGCACTCATTACGGGCGGAGGAACTGGAATCGGAGCGGGCTGCGCCCTGGCGTTGGCGCGCGAGGGCTGCGCAGTCGCGATCGCCGGACGTCGGCGCGATAAGCTCGCCGAAGTCGTCAAGCAGTTTGACGGCACGCCCGCCATCAAGACCCACGAGGTCGACGTCGCCGATCGCAAGAGCGTCGCCGCGCTTTTCGAGTGGGCCAATCGCGGGCTGGGCCGGATCGATATCCTCGTCAATTGCGCGGGAATCAACGTGCAGAAACGGTCCATTCACGACCTGGCTCCCGAAGACTGGGACCGGCTGATGGCCATCAACGTCACCGGGGCCTACAACTGCATCCGCGAGGTCCTGCCGCAGATGAAGGAGCGCCGCGACGGCCTGATCGTGAACATCAATTCGACCGCGGGGGTGCGGGCCGGGCTGATCGGCGGCGTGGCCTATAACGCGTCGAAGTTCGCGATGAAGGCGCTCGGCATCACGGTGGCCCAGGAGGTCCGCGAGATTGGAATTCGGGTCACGAACATTTACCCGGGCGAGGTCGACACGCCGATCCTGGAAAACCGCCCCGTCCCGGTCAGCGCCGAGCATCGCGCTCGGATTTTAAAGCCCGAGGACGTGGCCGCAGTGCTAGTAACCATTGCCAACCTGCCGTCGCGGGCCAACGTCTCTGAAGTCGTGATCAAACCGACGATTCAGCAGTTTGCCTGAGCTTTCGCCGGGTGTGCCGTCGGCACAGCCCGCCACCGGGGCGGAGCGGCGGTTCCTTCGATTTCCCCGGCGAGCCGCCAGCGTGAGCAGACAGTGCAACCTTGCGCGTTTTCGAGCTCCGAGGTGCGCGGATTGAAAATCGCAAATCGAAGACCATTAACAGGAGGTCGCAGAGGCAACAGAGAGATGCCAAGGAACGTAAGCCTCCGTTACCGCCGCCCGCTCCTGTTCAAAAACGTAATTCTTTCATCCGGCGAAGAGGCCCAAAGGGCCGAGACAAGTTGTAGCCCGGGGCGGAGGTCCGCGACTCGACTGAGCTCGTCGAAGTCCGCAGCCCCGAGTCGTAGTTTGTTCATAGATCCGCGAGAGGCCTGAAGGGCCGAGACAAAGGTGCCCTGCATACTCAGCGAGCCGACACTGCGGCCTAGAATTCCCATCAGTGGCAAGGCCCGGATGGCTAGAATCACGGCATGAGCAAACAGATCTGCGTCGCGGCAGTTTGTGCTGGCTTGATGTGCACGGGTCTCTGCGCCTTCGCCTACTTTTCACAGGCTCGTCGGAGCGAAGAAAACATGTTTGGCTTTTCTGCGAAAAAGCCGGCCGAATCCTCCAAGCGAACGCTTGGGAAGGGCCCCCCGCTCATGTGCGCGATCTTGCTCGAACGGGAAACGTTTCCGGTCGACGCGCTCCTGAAGCAAGTCGCGAAGACAAAGTTCGCGGGAAAAACGGCCTCCGACGTCCAGCTCAGTGACGGCGGCGTGTTTAGCTTCGCTGTGGATGACGAGCTTCTCGCGCTGACCGTGATGCCGGCGCCTTATCCGGCAGCAGACTTAGAAGGGCCGATCGCCACTTCGAGAATGTGGCCGCCTAAGTCTCCCATCGAAAGTATCAAAAAGCATCGTTCGCATCTTCTCGTGACCATGATCGGTGGCGCCTCCGATCCGGTTCGGCGAAGGCTGATACTCACGGCCGTCACGGCGCTTGCCGCCAAGCAACCGGGAGTGATGGCCGTTTACTGGCCAGAAAGCACGCTCGTGATTTTTCCGCCTCTCTTTGTTGACATGGCCGCGGCCATGAACACTCCGGAAGCGCCCCCCTTGCACCTGTGGGTCGACGTGCGTCTGTTCCGAAACGAAGACGGGACAACGGGCGCGTTCACGACTGGTCTTTCGCCGCTCGGGCACATGGAGATTGAAATCCCTCGCACGAAAATGAAGTCCAGCGAGCTGCATGATTGGCTGATTAACATCATGCTTTACCTGTTGGAAAACGGCCCGGTGCTCAAAGACGGCGAGACGATCGGCACAACGCCTGAGCAAAAGGTTCGCGTCCATCACTCCCCATCGAGCTTCGGACACGCGGGCAACGTGATTCGACTGGAGCCGTAGTTGACTCTGCCACCAGGCGGCATCGGTAAATCTACGAGTGATGCCGGGTCAAGGGACTTCGCAGATTGCACGAGGCGCGGGAGCGGACGATGTCGAGCGATCGGGTGATGGTCTCGCGAAGGCGGAATCACCTCGGCGTCCGAGAGACGTCGGCAAGCTTCACTGAACAGGCGACGGATGAAGACTGCCTCGAGGTCGCAGCGCTTCCGAACGTGATTACCCTTTCACTGGGACCCAGTCCGTTCATCACAGATACCGGATTTGGGGCGCTGTGCCGGCTGGCGACGCTCGACTCAATGTATGTCCAAAATCTGCCGAGCGTTTCCGAGAGCGGGGCCGAACAGGTTGCCGGTCTGACGGGACTAACGAACTTCGACACCTACGATTGGGCGCGGCAGTCGCTGATTCCGGCCTTATGCACGTTGCCAAGCCTCGGTTCCTGCGGAATGATCCGGGCCGACCTGACCGACGAGGAGGTCGAGCCTTTGGCCGTGTGTAGCTCACTCGAATCGCTGGACTTTCAGGACAACCAAGTCGAAGGGATGGGCCTTGGTCCCTTCTCGGACTGCTCAACGCTGCGGCGGCTCTCGGTCTGCAACAACCCGATTTCCAACCGCGGCATTCGCACTATCGCAGCGATCGCGCCCTTGGAGGAGCTGGCGCTTGGGGGCACCGTTCTCGACGGACTCTCATTGGAACCGCTCGCACACATGCCTCGACTGTATGTGCTGCATGTCAATAATTCCGATATCACCGCCTCGCAACTAGGCGAACTGCAGGGCGGCACGTCGCCTCGGCGTCTTTGGATTTCGCACGAGTCGCTTGGGCCCGACGCGATCGACGCGCTTGCAACGTTAATGCAGCTCAAGGGACTCATGATCTGCGGCGAGGCCCCGCCCAATCTGGCCCGCACGATCCGGACGGTTTTTCGACAAAAAGGCGTCCATTGCGCGGTGCAGCCCTAGCCGGCACCGACATCCAGGCAGAGCAGGGCGCCGAGAAAACCGGCCCTCACCCTGCCCTCTCTCAGCGGAATGCGAGAGGGTCTTGTTGTTGATGGCGTCACGTGTCCCGGGCCTGCGCTTCGCTCCGACCCGGGCTGTAATTGTCTCGCCCCGTTCGGGCCGTTCGGGGCTCGCGGACGAAGTCCGCTGGCACACCGGAGCCGCACGAATGCCGCTCTACTTCGGGCCCAGGTCCATTCGGACATTCCTTCGGCCGCGGCGCGCCGAGGGATTTCGTGCTTCAGATGAATGCCAAGAGCCCTGCCCAACTGGTGTTTCCGATGACGTCGGTCCGGCCCCCCGGGGCAGGCGGGACTCATCTCGTCTCCCCAAGAATTGGGTTTCCGGATACCCTTCCGCACGATGCGATCCGACCAGAGGTACCTCGTTCGGGAAGCGATCCGGCGCGAGCAGGGGGAACCCGCCCAGGAACCGGTGCGGGAGCCTATGCGCCGCGACGCGCGAGAGTACGAACGCTACCAGGACGACGAACCGCCGCGCCGTGAAGTGCGCGAATATGAGCGGCGCGAGTATCGTGAGCCGCCGCCGCATTATCGCGAGCCGGGTCCGGTTTACACCGAGCCCGGGCCGGGGCAGGTTTACAGCGTGCGCGAGCCCGGCCCAGTCTACGCAGATCGCGAACCGGAACCGTACTACTCGGTGCGGCAACAGCGTCCTGCGTATTCGGTCCGCGAGCCCGAACCGCATTCGCGTCGCGATTCGCGACCTCGCTACCCGGCTCCAGAAATCGGGTCAAGTTACGGGGCACGCGAGTCCACGGTGCGTCGGTCGAGGCATGATCGTCCACAGCGTCCTGAGGACCAGCACGCCGACGAGCAGGTTGACGACGACGCGGCCGACCTGCCGCTCGCGCCGGCCTGGTTTGCGGTGACGCGAGCGACCGCCTTCTTTCTCGGATGCGTGACGCTGCTGAATCTGATTGCCGAAATGCGGTTTCCCCATTTCTCGGCGGCCGCCTGGTGGATCGACCTCCACTTTCTGCCCAAATCGGCGTCTCGCGGCTTTCTGAGTCTCTCGGCCGTGCTGCTCGTCGCCTTCGCCTTTTTCCCCCGGGCCAACGGCTTCGTGCGGCGATTCGGCGCGCTTTGTACGCTGGGGTTTCTCGGGGCCGCTGGCTGGACAGTTTATCGGTACTACCGCCACGATCACGCCGGCCAGAATCCGCATGAACTGCCGATTCCCTTCGCTTTGCACGTCGCCGCCTTGTTGCTCGTCGCGCTCCCGGGGCAAGTGACCGGATGGTGGGAGCGGACGAATTTCTTCAAGGACTTCTTGATCGGCATGATGACGCTGGCAACCTGCGCGGCGACCTTTCCGCTGGCGCTCTTCTTTTGCGTCGGCCAGGTCGACGATCGGGGACCCACCGATGCGGCGGCCGTTTTCGCCGGCCGGAGCGACACCGACAAAAATGGGGACGACAAGCCGGCAGCCAATCCCTTCCGGACGGCGTTGCAGCTTTACCGCGAAGGCCAGATCAAAAAGATCTTGCTGATTGCCCGGCCCACTGAGCCTGGAACCGAAACCACGCAGACTCTGCGACGCGCCGCCTTGGCGGAAGGCATCGCCGAGGCCGACTTGCTGACGCTTCCCGCTCCGACCGCTGCTCCGAACGACTCGCGGGTGGCGCTGGCAGAGTCCGCGAAGTTTCTCGATGAGCAAAAGCTGCCTCATGTCTTAATTGTTGCCCGGTTCTTCGAGGTGCCGCGGATCAGGCTCGCGCTTGAAAGGGCCGGATTGGAAGCCCATTCGATGCCGATCCGCGAAGACGTCCGGCCGGCGGCAATGCGCGCCGTCCTCTTCCGCGAAGCAGCGGCCCTCTGGAAGTGCTATCTGCACCCCGTCACGATGTAGCGCCGACATGAGGCGTCGCTCTGGGCAGGAGTCACTGGGCACGAAATACCTCTTGCCGCGCTCGGCGGTACGCTAGAATGTTCTTAGAAGGCCGGAGCGGCGCGGCCAATCACCGCGCCCCGGGAAGGAGCGTCATGCCGCAGCGAGGCGAGCGAGATGTCAACCGTTCAGCCGCGCCCCCAGTCGCGATGCTTGGGCGTTCGCTCCCCCAAAGCCAGTTCGTCCTGCGATTCTTCGCGCTCTCGGCGGGACTGTTTGCGACCGCCGGCCTGGGCGCGCTCGGACTTTCGCGGCTCGTCGCGCCGCCTCGGGCCCCCGGGCAATTCGTGATTCCTGCGGCGTTCGCCTTCAGCACGACGTTTCTGATTCTCTGCAGCATCGCGCAGGCGCACGGGCTGGCCGCGGTGCGTCGCGAGCGGCAGCGCCAATTCCGGCGCGACATGCTCTGGGGACTGGCCTTCGGAACGGCCTTCGTCGGCGTTCAGGTTTTTGGAATGTGGTGCATCGTCCAGAACTTACGCGCCCACCAAAATGCGGGCGAAGCACAATTGGGCGCCACCGCTCTCGTCATGGCAGCCGCCGCGATGCACGCACTGCATGCGATCGTGGCCCTGCTGATCCTGACGTACGTCACGCTCCGCGGGCTGAGCGACCGTTACGATCACGAATACTCGTTCGGCGTGGCCGGTTGCAGCTGGGTCTGGCACGCTCTGGGAATCGCGTGGATCGTCATCCTGGGGGCGTACGTGATCGCGTACGAGGTTCTGGCGATCCGCGTTCCGCCGCTGTGAGACGCCGGCGAGCCCGCCGAGGGCGGAGTGTCAGCCTGCCGGTTCTTCTGGTCTTCTTGCAAAATGCTGCTGCTGCCGAACGGATCGTCATTCGCCTGCCGCGCTACGGCCGGATCGTGACTTCCGAGCCGACGTTCAGCATGTCGAAGATTTCCGTCACGTCCTCGTTTCGCATGCGGATGCAGCCGCGCGACTCCGACTTGCCGATCGAGGCCGGATCGATCGTGCCGTGAATTCCGTAGCTGTTGCCCAAATCGAGCCAGCGCGGGCCGAGCGGGTTCTGCGGATCATCGCCGTCGATCACCCCCCCGTGGGGGTCGGTGTACTGCGGCTTGACCACTTTGTTCAGCACGGCGAGTTTGCCGATCGGTGTGGTGTTGTCCTTCCCGATGCCGATCGGATAGGCCCGCACGAAGTACCCGTAAGCGTGCACGGTCAACAGAAAGCTCCCCGTTTCCACGATTGCCGAAAACGGCCCCTGAATCACCTTGAGCTTCTTCCCGGCACGAAGCTTCTTCGGATCGTCGATCCGGTTGAGCCTTGCCAGGTATTGCCAGGGGACGTTGTACCGCTTGGCAAGCGGCGCGAACTGATCGTTCGCACTGACGATGTAGGGCTCGACAAAGTGCAGCCTGGGATCGAAGTAGATCATGTTCGCGGTCTTTTCAATCCGCTGCTGTATGGCGCTGCGCCA
>DASZIA010000574.1:0-4252 GCA_035949535.1 Planctomycetaceae bacterium
CGAAGCACGACGGGACAAAATCCTTTGAGGCCTCTTAGTCCCACGCGTTCGCTAATCAGCCGTTGTTTCTCGGCGATTGTCTGTGGACGGTGCGCGTACCGCTTCGCCGCCTCTGCCGCTGGCTGCTGAGACTGCGGCTGCGGCAAGATCGGCCCGGTCGGTTCGCTTTCTGCGGATTGCGGCGGAACAGACACGTGTCCCGCTGCCTCATTTTGCGGAACTGAAGCGTGTTCGGGCTCGTCGCTGCTCGAGAACGACACGTGCCCCGGCTCATCGCTCAGAGGACGCGGAGCCTGCTTTGGCGCATCGACTGGCTGCGGAGCCACGTGCACGACCTTGGGGGTCTCGACTTTCGGGGGAACGAGCTGATTTTGTTCCTCCTCGAGAGTCAAGCCGGTATAGGGGCCGCTTTCGTTGTGGTCGGCTTCCGCCTCAGAAGAAGCGCGAAACGGCATCGTCGGATCCTCGGCTTCTGTCGCGACGTTGGCGGCAGCGACCTTTTGAGTAACCGGCGGACCCGGTTGCGGATCGACGGGGACAGCGACAACGGCGCGCGCCACAATGGTCGGCGGTACGGCGGTCGGCGCCACGGCGACGTGGGCTGGCTCTGGCTCCGTCATAGTTGCGACAGACTCGGTCGGGGCAGGCTCCTTGTCCTTTTTCACAAGCCTTCCACCCGGGCCGAGCTCAATCGAAATCGGTGCGGGTTGTTGCGGAACTCGACGCAGCGTCAGATCACCCCAAAAGCTGCTGGGCTTTGCGGCCGGTGCAACCGCCGCAGCGGTCGAGGGCTGCGCGGCGACTTCCACTGCGGGTGGGTACACCGGAGTGGCTTCCTGTTGAGCCGCCGCGGTGTGACTCGCATTCGCCGCGATGCCGACCCCAGCAGTGGATTGCGCCTGGCTGTGCGGCTGAGCGGCCGGCGTCGATTTGTGGAACGGATTCATGCGATCGTACCAGTGCCCTTGCGCTGGCTGCGTCGCGATCACCTGTCTCGGTTGATTGGCGGACTTTTGAGTCGAATTGGCGGCGGAACTGCCCGGGGCGCGTCGAGGCGCGGGGATGGCCTTCCCTTCGCTCTGGTAATAGTCGGAGAGCTGTTCATGAACCGTGCCCTGCGAGGCGGCGCCGCGCTGGTTCCGCTGAGTGGGCGGCTCAGCCGATGATTGTGACGGAGTCGCGGGAGCGGCCTGGTTGCTGGAGCTGTCTTGCTGCATGTAGTCGGGCAGGGGCCGGCCATCGCGGCGATACAATTCTTCAAGGCGCTGCTGCACCGCGGACTTGGGCTGCGCGGCCGGGGGCTGGTTCTGCTCGTCGAACGGCCAGTTAGGTGCCGGCGATTGGGCTCGGGCGAGTCCGGCCAGACTGATCGAGGCGGCGGTCGCGGTCAGCAAACAGATTGCCGCTGCGAGGCGCGAACGGAAAACGGTCATTCCCTGGGTCTCCTGGCGAGCGGCAGATTCGCGGGCGGCCTGCGTAATCCGCAAAGCCCGAAGATTGCACTCCCCAGTAGGACGAGGGATAATCGTCGCGACTGGAGTAATCGCTTTCGCCAGAGCTTTTATCGACGCGCGCTCAGTTCGGTTTTGACGCGCGTGGGGGTTTTGCCAACAATTCGGGCGACCCCCGCCGGCAGAACGCGAAACACCGGAAAACCGGCTGCAGCTTACTCCTCTTACCAGGGCCACCGCGATGAGTGCTCCGAGCAGTCGACCAGTCGTGCCTTCCCAGCTCGAGCGACCGATCGTTGTCGTCCAAGCGCCGCGCAGGCGTTTGTCGACCTGGCTCCTGATGCTGGTTCTGCTGATCTCGATCGTTTTCAACCTGATGCTCTATTCGCAGTACCACACGTATTTCAGCTACGGCGAGGTTGTCGAGAAGTTCCACTCGGGTGATCCGTTGATCACCGACAGGATTGCGCTGATCACCGTGGAGGGGACCATTATGCCTCCCTTCACCGGCCGCGTGCTGAAGTCCATCGAGCAGGCCAGCAAGGACGACAACGTTAAGGGCGTCGTGCTGGTCGTTGACTCCCCCGGCGGCCTTGTCGCCGACAGCAACGAGATTTACCACGCGCTGCGCAAGCTCGAGACCGACAAGCACAAGCTGATCAATGTGTCGATGAAGCGCCTCGCCGCCTCGGGGGGCTATTACGTTTCGATGGGAGCAGGGCCCGAGGGCGTGATCTTCGCCGAGCCGACCTGTTGGACTGGGTCGATTGGGGTCATTCTTCCGCACTATGACATCTCGAAGTTGGCGGACACAGTCGGTGTCAAAGAGGATTCGCTCAAGACCGGACCTTACAAGGACACGCTGAGCCTGTTCCGTCCGGTCTCTGATGTCGACAAAAAACTCTGGATGGAAGTCCTCGACGAGACGCTCGATCGGTTCCTGGAAGTGATCGCCGGCAGCCGCAAGGGGCTGGATCAGAAAAAGATCCGAGAGATGGCTACCGGCCAGGTTTTCACCGCGAAGCAGGCCAAGGAACGCAAACTGGTCGATCAAATCGGCTTCACGGAAGACGCGATCAAATCGCTCAAGGACCGCCTGAAACTGAGCGCGGCCCGCGTCGTCTCCTACGAATCGCCGCCGAATTTTTTCGAGCGGCTCGTTTCATCGAGCGAAGCGGCCCGACCCGAGGCACGGTGGAACGCGGTCCTCGAGGCGGCCGTTCCCCGCGCCTACTATCTCTTCACCTCACTGCCCGGCATCGCACCCCGCTGACGGCGGCACCCTTTGGGAGGGCGAAGCTCCTCAGCCGCTCTTCTTTGGCAGCCCGCGTCATTCCCACTCGGCTGCGTCCGCTCGCCTGTTGACAACAGAATAGCGCAGTCCGCAGAGCACGCTCACTTGAACGCAGCCGATTCCCGACCAGCCGAATACCTCTCCGATCGCACGAGCGTTCGCAAGAACGTCAACCAAGGCGGCCGTTAGCAACAAAGTCGCGCCAACCAGGAAGAAACAAAGGGCCGCCTTCCGATAGAACGTCGCGGAGGGATTCCTGGGAGCGGCTTCAAAAGCCGCCACTGCGTCGATTCCTCTCACGCCGAAGAAAATCGCAGACAAGAAGTCCATCGTAGTCTCCACGTGAGATCACTCCTGCGGCACTGACGACTCTTCCTCATGCAACTGCGACGCCAGGCGTTGCCGCAGTTCTGCTCGCGCCCGGTGGATGCGGCTGCGGACGGTGCCGATGGGGCAGCCGATGATTTCGGCGATTTCCTGGTACTTCAGGCCGTCGATTTCCTTCAGGACCAGCGGAATCCTAAATTCGGACGGCAGAGCGGCCAGGGCGGCTTGAACCGCTTTTTGGCGCTCGGCCCGCTCCATCGAGTGCGAGGGGGCCGCCTCGGGATGTTTGTCGACGGGCGTGCGTCCCGTGCTTTCGCGCATCGAGTCGATCGACGTCGGCTTGGTTCGGGCACGGCGGCGCTGGGTTGCGGCCGCATTCAGGGCGATGCGGAAGAGCCAGGAATAAAAGGCCGAATTCCCGCGGAAAGTCTTCAGCTTCTGGAAGGCCTGCACAAAGGCGTCTTGTGCGGCGTCGCGGGCATCATCCGAGGAGCCCAACACCCGAAACAGGGAATTGCACAGGCGATCCTGATAGCGGACCACCAGTTCCCCAAAAGCCTCCGTCCGGCCTGCCAGACATTGTCGAATGAGCTGTTTGTCGTCGCTGGACACGTTTTGGCACGAGCCCGAGTGGCGGCGAACGGAGAACCGGGCGCTGCCGCACGTCGTCGGCAAACCGCATCCGGGCCGCGGCAGCGCGCGGCGCCCGTCATCGTCCTGGGTGCCGGCGCTCCTGTCAAGCCGTGCCCGTCAAACGGCGATCGGCCGGCCGGACTTGGCAAGCTGCGGATTCACTCGCAAGAGCGGCTGGCGCGACAACCAGATGCTGAAGCCGACGGCGAACACGAACATCACAATGCTGATCAATTGAGAGATCGTGAAGGGAGTGCCGAACTGCAGCGGCTCGTCATCGCGCAGAAACTCGATCGTGAAACGGGTGATCGCATAAGTGAAAGCGGCGAGCGCGATCACGGCGCCATTGCGCGGGCGATAATAGAAATAGGCATTCGTCAGGAGAAAAAGGATCGCCGCCGTGATCGAACTGTAGAGTTGTGTCGGATGCAGCCGCATTGAAGAGTCCTGGTCGGCCCCTAGAAAACCGCGCAGCACAAGGGCCATGTCGGGGACGCTGCCCATCGGGAAACGGACGCCCCAGGGAAGGTCGCAACGATCGCCGTAG
>DASZIA010000575.1:0-15968 GCA_035949535.1 Planctomycetaceae bacterium
ACGCCCTTCGGCGCATTGACGAAAGAGGAACAACGAATCCTGCTTCCCATGATGTCCGCCTGGGGCAACGATCGGTATTTCGCGCCCGTTTGGTACGCCGTCGACGTTGTCCCGGCGGCGCCGCGCCCCGCAAACTGATCCACACGTCCGACCGCCAACTCGGCGTTGCGCCTCCGGCGACCTTACTCCCCGGAACTGCGGACCAGGCGCAAGCCCACTCGGCCCTCCCAGCGCGCCGGCCCGAGACGGTTCGCCGCCGTGCACGCCAGCGGGAGGGTGCTCCAGCCGCCGCCTCGGAACTCCCGGTTTGCGGCCTTGTCGGCAGTCCTCTCGGCGTCGTTGCACCACTCCCAGACGTTGCCGCACATGTCGTACAGACCCAGGCGATTCGGCGGGTACGAGCCCACCTTGCATGTCCGCTGCAGGTACTTGTTGACGTTCGCTTGTTCCGGTCGGAGCTGATTGGTCGGTCGGTCCAAATAGAAGTCGTACGCGCTCTCGGATTTGTCCGACAGCGGACCGCCGCGACACGCATACTCCCACTCCACCTCCGTCGGCAAGCGATAGACCCAACCCGCGACTTTCTCCCCGCCGTTCAGGCGCTCCAAGAACGCCTGCACAGCGTCCCACGCCACATTCTCCACGGGAAAACGGTTGAGCTCCGCGTCGGTAATGTCCTTCACGTTGTCCTTGCCGCTCCCCGTGCGGGAGAACCAACTCGGGTTGAGCACCATCACCTTGGTCCACTCCTCCTGCGTCACCTCGTATTTGCCCAGGTAGAAGTCATGGGCCATGACCACTTCCTTGTCGCCCGGCTTGCCGCCCCCACCGCCCAGCCACGACTTGCCTTGCGGCACGAGGACAAACTCCATGCCGAGACTGTTCTTGAACGTCGGCGCGGGGTTGGGTCGGAGCGCCAACTCGCCTTCGCCTTCGATAAACGTCGTTCCATCGACATGCTTTCCCTGGAGGGTGAGCCGGATGCTGTTGCCCACGAGCTTCCCCTGGATATTGACGTGCAGCTCGGGAAACCTGCCCTGCTCGCGCCAGGTGATCGTGTCTCCTTTGACTTCGCCGTCTACTTCGGCTCGGTTGCGACCCGGGCCGTTGTCGAAGATGTGGCCCTTGAACTTTGTTCCGTCCCTCTCGCGCACATGCAGCTCATAGGTCACAGTGGCGCCGGGATACGAGCCTCTCCGGTACGAGCGGTTCCCGGCCCAGATGCTTCCAGGCCGCAACAGGTCGGCAGCTGTTGTCATCTCTTCGTGGTTGAGGGTCTGCGGAGGCAACGGCGTCTTGCCGGCTGAGGTTGGGCTCGGCGCATTCTGCTTGGGGGCGCCAGCGCCCGGAACGACCGCGATCGACTGTTGATCCGGACCTGTGATGGGCTGAGGCGTTCCCTTCGCGGCGACTTCGATTCCCGGATTCTGGCTGTCGATCACGGCGGCGGTTCTGCCCAGATACGACACGATGACCGCCGCCAGCACCGCGAAGACTGTCAGGCTGCCGGCCAGCACGCTCCATGGGATCCAGCCCCCTTCGTTGAGCGGCCGGCGAAATTGGTGCAAGACGCTGATCCGCGCTGTGCACAGTTCGCCGTCTCCGGAGTTCTTCTCCTGGATCTCTCGCGCCCGATGAGGACCCGGCTTCTCCGTGGGGGCGGGTTTCGAGGCCGGGCTTTTCAGAATGGTCGCTACTTCGTCGGCAACTGCCTTCAGGGACGCAAATCGTTCCGATGGCGTCTTGGCCGTCATCCTCAGGCAGACGGTCTCGATGCGCTGATCCATTTCAAGACGCAATTGGCTGGGGCGGGGGGGCTCCTTGGTCAGGATCTGCGCCATCACGGCCATGACCGACCCCTGGAACGGCAACTGGCCGGTGAGCAGCTCGTACAAAATCACGCCGAGGCTGTACTGGTCGGTTGGCGGACCGATCTTTTTGGGATCTCCCTCAACTTGCTCGGGTGACATGAAGGCCGGCGTGCCGACGATATTGCCGGTTTGCGTCAGGCGGATGTCGTCGCCGCGCGAGGCTTGTCGCGCCAGGCCGAAATCCATGATGATCGGCTCGCCGCTGGTGTCGACCATGATGTTGGCCGGCTTCAGGTCGCGGTGCACGATCCCTTTGTCGTGTGCCGCCTGCAGGGCCAGGGCCAGCTTGCGGATCGCAATCAAGATTTTCCGCTCGGATTGAGGCTTGCCAGGCTGGATCAAGGCCGAGAGGGGACACCCCTCGATGTAGGCCATCGTGATGAAGTGCTTCCCGTCAATCTGGCCGAAGTCGTAGATCGGACAGATATTGGGATGCCTCAAGTTACCGGCCGACCGTGCCTCGCGAAAAAAGCGCTCCGTTTGGTTGCCCGTCGGGTCTTCGTTGAAGTGGGGCGATTTGAGCGCAACCTGGCGTTCGATGTGAGTGTCCTCGGCCAGATAGACCGTCCCCATGGCGCCCTTGCCGAGAGCACGGATGATCCGGTAGCGGCCGAATTGGCCGGAAAGGCCGGTCACTCCCGTCTCCACCTCCGCGGCTTGCTTCCCGACCGATTGCGGTACGATGGTTTCCTGACCATGCGCGGCAAACGACTTGGTAGAGTCGTGCGCAGAGTCGGGCGGAGTCTCGGCTTCAGCCAACTTCCGCACTTCCTCTTCGGCGGTGATGGCCGATCGCAGCTGGTCGGCGATTAGTGCGTGGCGAGCGAGAAACTCCTCGCGGTCGACCGGCTCGCCGCGATCGACCCGCTCGAGGAATTCGCGTAGCGCGGCTTCAACCCGCGGGTCTTTCGGCTCGATGCGTCTCGATTCATCGTTCAAACGCCGACTCCCGACATAGCTTGTCCAAGCCGCGGGTCGCGCAAGTCATTCCCCAGAATAAGCAAAGGTTGGCGGCCGCAAGGTGTGATTATCTGGGAAACCCTGTTGGAATTCCAAGAATTGACTCGGGTCGGTCCGGACGCGGCCTAGGAGGGCGACGGAATGCGGATGACTCGCCGGCGGTGGCGAAAAGGGAAGGGCTGCAGACATGTTGGGGTTACGAAGAGAAGTCCGGGCGTGGAAACCCGATTTCACGCCTGGATCCACAATCGTTATGAGATCTGCCATCAACTGTCCCCGCCTCAGTCCGCGCCCTGACGGAATGCATTTTCCGCGAGCTTTCGGGCAACTGGTCGTCGTCGCTGCAGTGCGGCATTACCGGCCGCCTGCGGAGTCCATGGTCAGCACGCCAAGGTCGACCGGCTCTTGCGACAGCTTCTCGTCGATCGCCGGGACTTCGAACTCATGGTTCGCCAGACGGTCGCGAGGAGGCTTGAAAAAGGCGGCGTTCAGCATGTATTTGCCGGTCGGGACATCGTCGATGGAGAAGTTACCGTTGCGATCGACGGTGGCGGAGAACGAGATACGGCTGGCGGGGTGTCGTACGTTCCGCTTCAACACGAGTTCTTTTGGCGGGGCGAAGGACCTCGAAGTATTGCTATGCTGGAGCATGCCTTACTTCGGAGCTACTTCATGCAACGAACGATCCACTGTGTGGTGCTGACTGCTGCGGCCTTCCTGGCGAATCGCATCGCAATCGGTGCTGAGAATGCGGACGAGGTGCAGTCCCTGCACGAGGTCGTACGGCTCGGCGGGCGGGTTGCGCGTGGCTCGAGTTCCGCCGGACGTCCCGTGGTCGCCGTCAGTCTCCGGCAAAACCGCCAGTTTGGCGACCGCGAGGCCCGTTTACTGGCCCCGTTCAAGCATTTGAAGTCGCTGGACTTGTTTGAAACGCGGATCACGAACGCGGGAATGAAGGCGCTCTCGCACCTTTTCGAGCTCGAATCGCTCGATCTCAGTTTTACGCGGATCACCAACTCCGGGCTCAAAGAGCTCCGCGAGTGCAAGAATCTGACCACGCTCAGCCTCCTCGGCACGGAGGTTCGCGATGCCGGCATGAAAGAGCTCAAAGGGCTCACGAAGCTCTCGACGCTTTACTTGCCGGATGAAATCGAGGGGAACGGCCTGGCGGAACTTGGCGAGCTTCCGAACCTGAAAACGCTCTTCTTCTACAGCGCTCATTTCTCGGATCAGGACTTGCGGGTGTTCAATAAGTTTCACGGTCTAACGCGACTGCACCTCGGGATGATCCCGATCACGGACGCGGGAATGAAAGAGCTCGCGGCTCTCAAAAACCTGAAGGATCTCGACGTCAATGCACCCAACCTCACCGACGCGGGAGTGAAAGAGCTCAACGGTCTCACGAAACTGACTTCGGCCAAGCTCGGCGGCAACCTCACGGAAGCCTGCTTGAAAGACATTGCACTTCACAAACAACTCACCCAGCTGCACCTCAACATGGGGTCATTCACAAAGCCGGGCCTCCAGGAGCTCCAGGGGCTCGAGAACCTGCGGACACTCGACCTGAGTTGGTGTCAGGTTACCGACGCCGGTTTGAAGGGGCTCAAGAATCTCAAACACCTCGAAACACTCAACCTCTCAAGCACGAAGATCACCGACGCCGGATTAGCTGAAATTCGCGAGCTCAACACACTGGTGAATTTGGAACTCGCGATTACGGGAATCACCGATGCAGGCATGGGCGAGCTTCGCGAGCTCACGAATCTGAGAACGCTCGACGTCGGCGGGACCAAAGTCACCGGAATCGGATTCAAGGACCTTATCCGACTCAAGGAATTGAAGAAGCTGACCCTCGACTGGGCGCCGATCACGGATGCCGGACTGAAAGAGATCAGAGCTTTTGAGAACCTGACGGTGCTCGAACTCAAAGAGACGAAGATTACGAATGCCGGCTTGAGGGAACTGCGGGCGCTCACGAACCTCCGGGAGCTGAGTCTGGACGGCACGAAAATTACCGACGCCGGAATGAAAGACGTCGGGCAGCTTGCCAACTTGAGGAGCCTCACGCTCCCCTTCGGCGTCACGAATGCCGGTCTCAAAAACCTTCGCGGGTTGGACAAGCTGTCGACACTGCAGCTCAATATTGTCGACCTGTCCGACGAGGGACGAAACTCGCTGCGGAGTCTCAAAGGCCTGGCGGTGCTGCGTGTTTTCGGGAACGAGATCACCGGGCCCGCGCTCAAGCGACGAGTGCACGCGGGGGCTCTTGAATTGGGAGCAGACGAAGGGAAGCCCGCGGGCAGCGCACCCCGGGGCCACGAAAAAATTCCGGAAAACATGGACGAGGCGACCGCAGTCCGAGAAATTGAGCGACTGGGGGGAAGGGTTCATCGCGACGAAAAGTTGCCGAATCATCCGGTCGTTGCCGTGAGCTACCGCGGGGGCCGCGGGCCGGGAATCTATGGCCGAAACATCTTTGGCGAAAAGCAACTGCGTCCGCTCAAGGCGCTTCCGAGCCTGACCACGCTCGACCTGACAATGACCCAATTGGAAGACGCAAAGCTCCGCGGGTTGGCCGATCTCAAGCACCTAACCAGGCTCGATCTTGAGCTGAGCACGGTTCAAAACGAAGACCTGCGCGACCTCAAGCCGCTCACCAATCTGACAGCCCTCGGCCTGGGAGACACGGTCATCCGCGACCAGGGCCTCAGGGAGTTGCGACAACTCAAAAACTTGCAGCGGCTGAATCTCGCCAAGTCGGAAATCAGTGACGCCGGGCTGCCGGAGCTGGGTGTCCTCACGAAATTGACCTCTTTGATGCTAGACAGGACGCACATTACCGACTCAGGACTGAAGGGTCTCAGTCGACTTAAAAACCTCGAGGAGCTCGGCTTGTCGGAGACTGGAATCTCCGGCAGTGGCTTAGGTGAACTAACGAGCCTCAAGCGCGTAAGCCTTCAGATGAGCCAGGTCACGGACGATGGTTTGCGAAATCTCAAGGCGCTCACGAATCTGACAGGACTCAATCTTTCGCAAACTCGAATTACGGGAGCTGGCTTGGCGGAACTACGAGACCTAAAAGCATTCCAGTCTCTCGAACTGGATGGCACGCTCACCGACGCGGGTGTCAGCGCGGTCAAGGAGCTGGTGAGCCTGACTCATTTGACGATCTGCAGCCAGAATTTGACCGATTCCTCGCTGTCGAAGCTCAAGGATCTCAAACATCTGACCTCGCTCGAGATCCGTTACGCAATGTTGACGGACACGGGCCTGGCTCAGCTCTCCTCGCTCACGGGGCTTGAAAACCTGGCACTTGTGCAGACGAAGATCAGCGACGCTGGCCTCAAGACGATTGGAAAATTTCAAAAGCTAAGGCATCTCGATCTGTCCCATACAACTATCAACGGGAGCGGACTCTCGGAGTTCCGTCAGCTTCCGGTATTGGCCAGCTTGCATCTCGAGGGATGCAAACTCATCGACTCGAATGTGAAATCGATTGGCCAGCTCGAACACCTGACGGATCTCAATTTACGGTCCACTCCGGTAACGGATGCGTGCCTCTCAGACGTCACGAAACTCAAGAACTTGATGAAGTTAGACATCTCTTTTACGGCGATCGCAGACAGCGGGCTCAGACAGTTAAGCGGCCTGACCAGTCTCGTCGAGCTGAATCTCACATCGACCAAGATCACAGACGCAGGGCTTGGCGCTCTGCGGCCGCTTAAGAACTTGAGGAGCCTCGAGCTGTCCTTCGACAAAATCACCGATTCGGGCGTAAAGGAGCTGGCCCAGTTGTCGCAGCTGGCCAGGCTCGATCTGGCCATGACCAAGATAACGGAGAACAGCAGGGAATCGCTCAAGAAACTGACAAAACTCAAGCAGCTCGCCGTTTGGGGCTCCCAAATGGCGCCTTTGGACATCGACGAGCTGCGCGCTTCCTTGCCGGAATGCATGATCCAGTGAGACGAACCTGTATGACTGACCTTCGTCGAGTGCTCAGTCTCGCGCTGTTGGTCGCATTGGGGCCCCCTGTTGTCCAAGATCGGTAAGACTCAAGAACCAATCTCCACTGTTCCGAATGCCAGTCAAAGGCTGAATGAATCGGCTCACAGTGCATCACACACCAGTTCAACGTGGTTCTGGCGTCTTATGCGAGCGCAGGTGGTTCTGTCGCCGCTGGACAATCGGGGCTTGTTCTCCAGCCAGTAGCTGTTGTTCCGCCGGTGTCTTTGAGCGTGCAGATCGCGCTGCAGGTGGTGCACCACGAGGCTGTCGCAGGGAATTACAGGTTGGAGGCCCACATTTTTGCGAAGAAGGAGCCAAACGGTCCTTGGACTGAACTCGCTAGTCGCGAGGTTGCATACACGGTTTAGCCAATCGGCGGCAGACGCTTCATTTTCGAGCGCCATTAGCGAAGTTCAGAACACGGACGACTCGGAAGCCATCCCGCTGCCAATCGCCGATTCTGCGCGCGAAAAACGTGGATCTTCACGTGTAGATCTCGTGCTTCTTCACTCGCGCGATGCTTCCACCAATATATCCTGCGGCGAAAGTTCCGTTCGCCGAGGTTCGTATCGCGCCAGGGCGACGTCCAGCGTGAGGCGTCGATAGCGAAATTGGACCCATCCCAAAACCAGGACGCAGCCAACCAGTGTGGCAACGATGCCAACCAGTCCTCCCTCGGGGCCGAATGCCCCGCCAGTCCACAGATCAGGGCCAGACTGCTCCAAGATCAACAACCGACGGCTGGGTTGGCTGCCGCTGACTGGGAACCCGTAAACCGTTCCCTGGAAAAAGTTCCAGCCCAGATGCAGTCCGATCGAGATGGCCAGCTCGCCGGTCAGAACGTAAGGCAGAGCGAGCAGAATGCCCGCGAGCATGATGTTGAGACTGCTCACAGTGGTTGCGTTGGGATTAAGCACGTGCAGCACCCCGAACACGCCGGAAGTAACCACCAACGAAACGCCGATCGCTGCCCGCGGGCCCAGCCATCGGCCGACTATTCCTTCGGACAGGTTGCGTAGCTGGTATCCGCGGGATGTGAACTCCTCCATCCAAGCGACTGTCAAATAGAAGAGAAGGCTCAGCAACACCGCCGGGCCAACTGCCAAGCCGCTCTCGGTCGTGCTAACCGGCGTCACGGAGATCCAGCATTCCCAGCGCTCTGTTAGGAAAATGCCGGTCATCAGGGCGGCGCCGAGGACGACGCCAAAACTGAAATTTGTCCACCATCCGGAATTCAAGCGGAACCCGTAGTCTGCCACGCGGCGGCGATCGATATAGCGTGCGACGAGCCAGATCATGCCGGCTCCTAGGACCGGATAAAGCGCGATCACCGCAACAGTCGAAACCGTTGTTTTCCCCAAAAGGGCGCCAAGGATGCCCAAAGCGATTTGGACCAAAATAAAGAGGATCAGTTGGACGACGATACGCCAGCCGGCGCGGATCCGACGTTCTGTACCGTTCCAAAAGACCCACTTCACGCGGTTCATCATGGCCACCCGACAGTGTTCGTGAACGAATAACTGAGTCGCCGATTGTAAGCAATTCGCGGATCCGGCGTGCGACAGGCTGCATTGGAGCGATGTTGAACCGCGGAGTCAGCTCTGGCTCGCGCAGAAGCTCGAAGACCTCGACGAGATCGCGGGCCGCAGTTCGCAGCGTGAAGCGTCCGCACATGCCGCCAGTCTACAACGTTGATCGGCGCATTCCGATCACAAGAGGGACGGCCAGCCACGCCGCTCTAGGCCGACATGACCAATCGCGACGAATGCCGCGTAGTTCGCGATTTTTCGAGCGCCGTTGCGCGACGGCTGGTGTCCGAGACTCAAGGGCCGTCCGAGGCGGCACCCCACCAATTTCGACTGGACGCACTGGTATCGTGGCGTTCCGGTGGTGCCACCGCTGGGCCGACGCTGGCTCAGCAGTGTGTTTTTTCAAGGATCTGTACGATCGGCGTGATATTCTGACTCGGGGCACGTCTTTCTGTTTGACCGCCGCGATTCAGCGGCAGGCCGTGTGAGGCTCGCCATGTCAACTGAGGAAGCTCGTCCAATCGAAGACGGACGCATCAATGGAACGCCGCGCGACCATCCAAAGACCGGGGGAGACCCAGAGGGTACCCCTCCCTGCGGCTCCACAAGGCACTGCTCCCGAGCCGGGAGGTTTATCCTCCCGGAGGAACGCGCACACGGCGCTCAAAGATGAAAACGCTCCCCATCGCGGCAACACCAATCGCCGCGCCGAAGAGAACGCGGCGACGCTTTCGCCTGGCGGCGGCAGGCTTGGTGCTGGTTTCCGCGGCCGTCGTCGGCTTTCCCTCGTACTACTGGAGCCGGGCCTGGTTCAGGGACCGGCCGGTCACCGAGGTGTTGCCCGCCGGATATGTGGACGACGCCAGCCGCCTCAACCGCACGCACGTAGCGGAGACCTGGTCGATCCCCTCGGACCGGGAATCGGCGGAGCGTCAACTCCGCGAGCTGATTGACCGAGCGCGACAACAAAACTTGCACGTCGCCATCGGCGGGGCGCGGCACAGCATGGGCGGACACACGATCACGCCGGAAGGCGTCGTGATCGACATGCTACCCTTCAACCACATGGAGCTCGACGCGAAGCGGCAAATCCTGCACGTCGGGGCCGGCGCCCGCTGGTCGCAAATCATCCCTTATCTCGACGCGCGCGGATTTTCCGTCGCCGTCATGCAATCGAATAACGATTTCAGCGTCGGCGGATCGATCAGCGTCAATTGCCATGGCTGGCAGCAAAACCACGCGCCGATCGCGTCGACCGTCGAATCGCTTCGGCTGATGAAGGCCGACGGCTCGATCGTGACGTGCAGCCGCCGCGAGAACCGCGAGCTGTTTTCCCTCGTGCTCGGCGGCTACGGCTTGTTGGGCGTGATTCTGCACGTCGATCTGCAGGTCGTGGCGAACGAACGTTATCGGGCCGAGGTCGAAACGGTGGCGGCGGACCGCTATGCGACGCGTTTTGCCGAGAAAGTGAATGCGTCGCCCGACATCGGCATGGTCTATGGCCGACTGTGCGTCGTGCCGGGCGAAAAGACGTTTTTGCGACATGCCGTGCTGACCGTCTTCCGCCAGGCGCCCTGCGACGCCAAGGAGATTCCGGCGCTCACCTCGCCGCAGCTCAGCTCGCTGCGGCGGGCCGTGTATCGGGCGCAGCTGGGCAGTGACGTCGGCAAAGAGCTTCGCTGGCGCGCGGAAAAAATGTTCGGCGAGCAGATCTCCAAAAACTACGTGTCGAGGAACCAGCTGCTCGACGAAGAGGCGGCCGTCTACCAGGAGAAGAATGCCGACCGCACCGACATCCTCCACGAGTATTTTATTCCGACGAAGCGCGTTCCCGACTTTCTCAGCCGGGCACACGAGGTCATTCCGCGACACGACGTTGATTTGCTGAACGTCACCATTCGCAACCTCCGCGAGGACCACGACTCCTTCCTGCGATATGCCGATCAGGACCTGTTCGCCTTCGTGATGCTCTTCAGTCAGGCCCGCACGCCCGAGGCCGAGCGGCAAATGCAGTCGCTCACGACCGAACTAATCGAGGCCGCCCTCGCTTGCGGTGGACGTTATTACCTGCCCTATCGGCTGCACGCCACGAAGGAGCAATTCGCCCGCGCGTACCCGCAAACGGCCGAATTCTTCAAGCGAAAGCGGCAATACGATCCGACGGGACTTTTCGAGAATCAGTTCTCGCTGAAGTACGGAGAAAAGCCGGATCAGAAGCAATAAGGAACCGTGCTGTGGCGTGAGGTTAGGCTCTAAGCGACCGATTTAAGCTCAAGATGAATGCATGTTCCCTTTCGGCAAGAGCACCAGGCCCTCGGTGTACTCGAAGAAGCAAGGGAATGGCTTGTGGGGCTAGCGGCACTGATCGAGACCGCTAAAACGGTTGATTAGTAGCCTCCGGGCGGGTCACTGGGTCTTCTGCCCACGCCGTTTTTCGCGCCGCCACTCCCACGGCGGCACTGAATCCTTGTCAGCCCACAAGCCACGGTGATGCTCGCGAGCGTCGGCTTCCGCGGCGGTGAACTGTCCCGGCTTGTCGTAGGTCACATAGCGCCATGCGAAGCCGTCGCGGACCATCTCCATGTTGACGAAGCGCTCGCCCAAAAAAGATGCGCCCGACTTCCCGGTGATACCGATCTCGACGCGGACGGTCTGGCCGAACACTTTGCCAAGCGCCTCGCGGGCTTTGGTTCGAAAGGGCTGGCCCTTCTCAGGCGCGTCGATTCCTGCGAGGCGAATCTTGCGCTGCTCCTTGTCCGCATCGAGGATGGTGAGCGTGTCACCGTCCGCGATCTTCACAACCTTGCCCGTGAGTTCGTAATGCGGTTTCGCAGCGTAGGCCGGAATCGGCACCGCAAGGTACAGAACTGCCATCAATCTGAGCGTTCGACGGATCGCTCACCACTTCATCCGAAGGAGCCATTTGACCGGCTGGTAATAGAGACTGCTTGGCACGCTGTCGATCCCCCAGCACAGGAGCAAGGTGGCCATAATCATCACGAGAACAGACAGGGCCAGCATCGCGACGCGACGGGTCTGAAGCACGTAGCACCTCGGCGGGTGGTGTACCGCGTTCGCGATAGTGCAGCAAGATCGTCTCTGGCGACGACAACGGTCGCGTTTGAATCACACGGTTTGTCGCGTTTGGCACGGGAGGTCAGGGAAGGATCTTCCTCCCAAGTCTATTACATGCCACTTGATACGCGGCCAACGCTCGCGTGGCACCCGGCACAGCTCGGCAAACACTTCCCAACGGGCTGTAGAGAGCGACTAAGACTAAGTTTATCCGCATCTGAAGCGGCGACGGACGCTCGTGGGGACCGTAACCGTAGTACACGGTTGGCGTCGGGACCATGAGTCCAGCGCCGTAAAGGAATTCAATCGGACCGATGGTGCATAATTTCGGCACGCCGACAATTTGACTGGCAATATCGGCCATTGACGAGCCAAAATTAGCCGTCAGGCTGCTTAGCGAGCGAAATTATCGGTTCGGCGGCGCGGGGGTGAGTCGATGCGTCTCACGGTTTGTCTGTTGGTCGGATTGATAGTGCTGCCATTGATAGTCGGATGCGGACCGCCTGTCCCGGCCCGCGCGCCGGCCAAGGCTGGGCCGCCGCCGTTCAAGGTGAGTTTCCGCAAGTCCCAAATCCCGGGCCAGGGCATGGTGGCAAACGTCAATAACCCGTCATCCGAGGAATCAATCAAAGTTACAGTAGTCTTCGTGCAGGGGAAGGGTGAGAAGGAGGAGAGATCCTATCGCCTCGACCGCGACGTGAAGCCGCTCGACTCGATGTCCGTGGGCTGGTCGGAACTAGGTGGCTGGAAGCTCAAACACGGTGACAAACTGCGCATCCGGTGCGACGGGGACAGTACCGATTTGGCGTGCGAGGTGGCCGATTGAGGAGAACCGCGCCGATCTTGTGCGAACGCCCCCAAACGAGCCTTTAAGGGGCGTCGGCAGTCTGCGGCTGGCCCACGACTCTTGGTTGGCGCGGCAGTTCAGAGGAATCGGGACAGGATCAGCCCGAGTACGACGGCCAGCGCGAAGCCACACGCCACAAGCCACGACGGGACTTGCGGCCCCGGTTCGGGGAACACTACGTCCACATCCCACGGGCCGAGGTCAGATTTCACCTTCGCCACGTCATGCCGTCATTCTACCAGCGGATCACGAAAGGGACCGCGACTATTCGCTCAGGGTTTTGTCGGAATCAGGCGTCGGGCCGCGAGACCGGATCAAACGCCCCGAAATCGGCAGCAGAAAACGAACGTCTTTCCGGAGTTCAAATCCTGTTGTCCCGGCTATTTTCAGAACCGAGCCCTTCGGCAAGCACGTCGATGGGCTTTCTCATTGTGGGAACCGAAGTTACAGTTCGACGAACTTGTTCAACTCGCGTGCTGCGATTGAAGGAAGGTTCGCGCGAAACGACGGAACTCCTTTGATTATAGGATAATGCGTAGTTCAAATCCCGTCGTCAGTCAGAGCAGCGGCAAACCGATCCTTCGTGATAGAATCGCTGGATGTTTCGCGCAACCGGATTCGAAAGCGGTCGTGGTGGATTTTCCACTACTCGATTGTCTTACTCGTATCTTGGCAGCGGGAGTCTGGCCTATATGAGTGCGGAAGAGAAAGCCATCCTGGATCGCGTCAACGCCGCTAACTGGGCTGAGTTGTATCGTTGTCGCTGGTCCGCACCAGATGCTGATCGCGTCATCCCACAGTTGGCGCGCATGCTAGAGAGTGACGACTCTCAAATTATCGATGAGGCCCTGCGTGCCCTCTTTCGTATCGGAACAGCCGCAGTCTCCGTTGCTGGACCGGTGGCGAAGCTTACGCAATCGGTTTTTCCAATCACGAAGCAATTGGCCGTTCTAACGCTTGGCCAAATCGCTCACACTGTCCCCGACCAGTGTGTTGAACCACTTGCCTCCGTGTTGACCGACCCAATGTGTTGCCGTGATGCACTGCGGGTATTGGCGTTCATTGGCCCCGAGGCAGAGACCGCACTCGATCGGGTCTTGCCTTTGTTCGAGAATACCGACGCGAAAGTTCGAAAGGCCGTCGTAGTGGTCGCGACTTCTATCAATGCTCACCATCCGGACGTCGTAAAGATTCTTCGTTTGGCATCTGACGACCGTAGCAAGATCGTCCGAGAAGCCGCAGGTAAATTCTCAAGGAATTAGGAGTGCGCGAACGATATGCCACTCCAGTGCGAGTGCCCTGATACAGCTCAGAAAAAATTCTAACGGCGTCCTGTTGCCCCGACTATTCTTAGCCGGCTGCGCGCCAGCAGTCACTTTTTTTCCACTGAAACTTTGCCTTCCAGCCGGTCAAGCAGTTTCTTGAAGTCTGGACGATCGCGCAGGGCGTCGAGGTCCCTATCCTTTTTGATCAATTCGACGTCCTGGAACCCTGCGTCAAGCGCCTGCTGGAGCAAGGTCACAGCCAGGCGGGCTTGCTTGGCGTGGTCGTTTACATCGGGAATCATAAGGGCATGAATGCACGCGACGTTGTACATGACCTGGAGCGTATGCGGGTGGCTGGCTCCCTTCTTGGCCTTTAGCAGCACAAAGGCGTCTTCAAAGAGTTTCGCCGCTTCTTGTCGCCGCCCGGCGCCGGCGTAGCTCATGGCCAGATTGTTCATGCTCGCGAGTGTATCGGGATGAGTGGGTCCGAGCTTAGCCTTTTGCAGCGCCAACGTTTCCTCTTGGAGCTTGAGGGCGTCGGCTTTCCGACCGAGCTTAACATAGCCATCGGCCAGGTTGGCCATGCTCCAAAACGTGTCAGGGTGATCGGGACCGATGATGACCCTCCGCCGAGCGAGCGTCTCCTCGTGAAGCTTGACCCCCTCCACATTCCGCCCCAGGCCGGCAAGGGCTCGCGCCAGGTTGTAAGACGTACGGAGAGTCTCCGGATCGTTCGGGCCAAGTTTGGTCTTGCGCAGGGCCAGCGTCTCCTCCAAGATATTGAGCGCGTCGGCATAACGACCCAGCGATGAATAACTTGCACCCAGGTTATTCATAGCTCCCAGAGTTTCGGGATGGTCGGTCCCGAAAACAGCTTTTTCCCGCGCCAGAGCTTCTTCGCGGAGCTTGAGAGCTTCGGGCTGCCGACCCTGGGAAGCATAGGCGTTGGCCAGGTTGTCGATGCTCCGGAGAGTGAAAAGATGGTCCGGGCCGAGTTGGCTCGTGTAAATCGTGCGGGCCTTTCCATATTGATCAGCCGCGGCCTTTCCATCACCGAGGTAGTAAAACGACGTCCCCAGCGCCATTCGTAAACGGGCCTTGATCAGCGGTTGCTTGTCAAACCCCTGATCCACGAACAGCACGGCTGCTTCAATGGCACGGCGGAGCGTAATTTCAGGGCCCAGGCCGCCTTCCGCCTCCGTCCGAGCCGCCCCGAAGATCTTTTTTTCGACAAAGTCCAGAACAGCCCGCGTTTCCGCCTCGCGCTCCTGCGCCGTCTCCTTCGCTTTCTTCTCCGCAGCAGCAGCATCGACGGCGCGCTGGCGTTCGGCCGCTTCCGCAATACGCGCGACCTCCGCCTCTCTCCGGGCCCTATCTGCGCGCAGCATCCCCCAGGATGTACCCACGATGCCTGCTACCAGCAATACGAACACTGCTGAAACCGCCCGCACCAGACCTTTGTTGCGGCGGAAGAACTTCCTGAGCCGATAGGTTGTTGACGTGGGCCGGGCCTCGACCACTTCGTCAGCCAGATAGCGCTGGACGTCACGGGCCAGGCCATTGGCCGTCTCGTATCGGCGCGATCGCTCCTTCTCGAGCGCTTTCATCACGATCCAATCGAGGTCACCGCGGATGAGGCGCGTCAGTTGGGCAGGCTCCAGGCTTCGCTGGGCGGCAACTGAGGGCAAGGAGCCCGAGCCGCTCAGCTTGGTGCTCGGCTTGCTCGGCTCCTCTTCTTTGATCAAACGCACGATCCCTTGCCAGGCGGCTGCCTTGAAGCGCTGCCGATCGAGCGGCGTCGTTCCGGTCAAAAGCTCGTACAGAATCACGCCGAGCGAATAGATATCGGTGCGCGTATCGACGTCGAGGTTGTTGAACTCGGCCTGCTCGGGGCTCATGTACAAAGGCGTCCCAACCATCATGCCGTGCGCCGTATACAGCGTGTTTTCCGTGAGCGGCTGGTTGATCGCCTTGGCGAGACCGAAGTCGATCACTTTTGGGACCGGGTGACCGTCATAAAGGCAAACCAGGATGTTCGATGGCTTCAAATCGCGGTGGACGATTCCTTTTTGATGAGCGTGCTGCACGGCCTGGCAAACCTGCACGAAGAGCGCCAATCGCCCCTCGACGGTGATCCGGGACTCGTCGCAAAACTGGGTGATCGGCACCCCCTTGACGTATTCCATTACGAAGAACGGCGACCCCTGGTCCGTGACCCCCCCATCGAGCACTTTGGCGATGTTGGGATGGTCCATGACCGCCAGCGCTTGACGCTCGGCCTCGAACCGCGCCAGCACCTGCCGGCTGTCCATGCCGGGCTTGATGAGCTTGAGCGCCACGCGCCGCCGAACGGGTTGCAGTTGTTCGGCAACCCACACGGTTCCCATTCCGCCTTCGCCAATCTCTTCGAGCAGCC
>DASZIA010000576.1:0-3462 GCA_035949535.1 Planctomycetaceae bacterium
TACCCTGACTTCCTCCGATGGCTCGGCCTTCACCAACGACGTCGGCCGATACCCGCCCAATAACTTCGGCATCTACGACATGCACGGGAATGCGGCCGAGTGGTGCTCCGACTGGTTTTCGATGTCCTACTACCGGGAGCCGCCCCACGCGGATCCGACCGGCCCGTCCACCGGCGCCTTGCACGTGGTGCGCGGCGGGAGCTGGAGTAGTTCCGCAATCTACTGTCGGTCCGCGCACCGAGCTGCCGAGATCTCGACGTACCGCAGCGATCGCGTCGGATTTCGAGTTGTTTGCGTCGGCACCAAGGCTCCTTGGCCGCCGATTCCGTCGGCGCCCGCCGCACGGTCGCCCGGCGCGGCTCCTGCACCCTTGGTTGCTCCCTTTAACGCAGAGCAGATCGGCGACGCGCGCAAAGCGTGGAGTCGCTACGCTCAGATCGACGAGCAAGCCACGAACCTGGCCGGCCAAACGATGCTTCTGGTCCCAACCGGCGAATTCGTGATGGGGTCGACGCCCCAGCAGATCGCGCAGATGGCTCGACTTGATCCCAAGTGGAAGAAGGATATCGCCAAGTCCGAGCAGCCACCACACCACGTTCGCATCAATCACCCGTTCTATCTTGCCGCGCATGAGGTGACGCGGGGACAGTTCGCTCGCTTCGTGCGGGCCACGGGATATAAGAGCGTCTGTGAGCGTGCCGGCGGGCAGGGAGCCGGAGTGGATGCGGCGTCCGGAAAATTTAAGGTGGATCGAAAATTCAATTGGCACAATGTTGGGTTCGCCCAAGAAGATAGCCATCCGGTGATCAACGTCTCCTGGCGGGACGCAATGGCCTTTTGCACGTGGCTGACGTGGCGGGAAGCCAAAATTTATCGCTTGCCGACTGAAGCGGAGTGGGAGTATGCCTGCCGCGCGGGAACGACGACGCTCTTTGCGAACGGCGACGATCCAGAGAGCCTTGCGACCATGGCAAACGTCGCCGATGAGTCCGTCAAAGCGAAGTTTCCGAGCTGGCATTCGATCAAAGCTCGCGACGGCTATATTTTCACAGCGCCAGTCGGGTCGTTCAGGCCAAACGCGTTCGGGCTGTTCGATATGCACGGGAATGTGCGTGAATTCTGCGGCGATTGGCATGCCGACGATTACTACGCCAAGTCGCCCGAGTCCGATCCGTCGGGGCCCTCCTCGGGAACGAATCGCGTTTTCCGCGGCGGCGCGTGGACATCGAGCGCGGCGGAGTGCCGTTCAGCCTCCCGCGGAGCATCGAAACCGACGTCGGCCGGCCTCAGCCTGGGGTTTCGCGTCGCCGCTGATCCTTCCGGCAAATAGACCGCGATGTCCGACCAGTAGGTGCGCCGAGGAGTGCCAACCGGAACTTTGTGGCTATCGTCTTTGCGCCCCGTTACCATCGGCGGGCGAACCAGCCCGCGGCAAACCATCCCGGATGGTCTGTCCGTCGAGCCACGTTGCTGAGCTTGAGGAGCTGCGCTGATGAAAATCAACCCGGACGAAGTGATTACGTGGCTGATCGTCGGCGCCCTCGCGGGATCGCTGGCCGGCATGATCGTGAAGGGTCACCGGGCAGGCTTCGGGCGCGTGCTCAACCTGGTGATCGGACTGATCGGCGCCTTGATCGGCGGATTCCTGTTCAAGGTCCTGCATATTGATCTAGGCATTGTCGGGGCGATCACGGTCACTTCCGAGGAAGTCGTGGTGTCGTTCATCGGCGCCCTGATCTTCCTGGCAGTCGTGTGGTTCATCCGTAAGTTGCGGGCCGCGAAGAACACGACGATCAGCAGCTCGCCGTAGGCGGATTGGCTGCTGCGAAATCGTCGATCAGGACCACCGGACGAAGCGGGGAGCAGCCCGCGTTTCCGAAAGGAGAACGACCGCGCGCCGTCCGTCGGTGAAGTAGGGGTCGCCCGTCAGATTCCGCCGGGGAGCCGTTGCCTCGCACGCACCGACGCCGTCGACGTAGCCGACCGCGTCGATTCGCTCGGCCTCCATCAGGTCCTCGACCACGTAATCGCGCGATTCGTCGACGTCCGGATCGATGCGATGCGTCGTCAGGTTCCAGGTCTTCGCGGTAAATCGCACGCCGATGTCGCGACTGATCTGGCCGATCCAGACCGGCTTGCCCCCGAAGCGAATTGTGGTCAACCACAGTCGCAGGTGTAGACGCTCGTTGATCGAGCGACGGCTGCGCTGCAAGGCAATATCCTGCGTCCGGCCGAGCAGATGCAGCGGGCTCACCGGCGAGTAGCGGTATTGCGAGCCCAAGAGAAACGATCGCGCCGTTTTCCAGCAGGTCCGAAGCGTGATCGTCTCGCTCTCGTCCCAACGAGCGCCAAACGCGCTCAAGATGGTGGCAAATTCGCCGATGATCACCAGGTTCACGGGATCGCCCGTGCGGGTTTCCTGGCGATTGGTTGTGGCGGGCGGCATCGATGACAGCCGTTGGACGAGGGTCGGCAGGTCGCAGTCGGTAAATTCGCTGCTCGGGTAGAGCGTGTCGAAATCTCGGCTCAGATAATCGGCGGCGATTCCCGGCACCGGGATCGTGAACGTGAGATCGACAACGGGCTGCCCGCTGGCCGCGCCCAGAGGCGGGACATAAGTTGCGGGGTCGGCCGTTGCGCGCGGCAGCGACAAGAGGTCAAACGGGCTGGTGGCCGCGTGGAAACAAACCCTTACGACTTTCGTCCCAAAATCGAGGTGCGTGAACACGAATCCCTCAGCTTCGCCCCCTGCCGGCACCGGACGAAGGCGAAACGCCTGCGCTTGAAATTGCTCATCCATTCGACGATTGGCGCGGTAGGCGGAAACGAGCTTCGAGGGAATCAACAAGAGCAGCGGCAAGGAGAGGAACCACCATCCGATGGCTCCGAAGGCCGAGAGTCGCTTGAGCATAGAGAAGTGGCTGACGCCGGCCGCTTCCAGTGGCGTGTAGTAATTTCGATCGATCGTGACCACGTGCAGGCGCAGGTGGGTTTGGGATCGATTGACGACGTGCAGATAGACCGGCTGAATGCCGCGTCGCGCGAGGGGAACGCCGAACAGCCGCTCCGATTCGGCCGCGTCGAGAACGGCCGCGGTCACTTGGGCGAGCGGACTCTCTTGTGACTGCGCGCGAGCCAGGAAAGACCGGTGGACCGGATCTGGATCGTACGCGACCGTGAACAAACGCTGGAGGAGTCGCCGTCCGCGTGAAGTCATCGTAGGGAAAGCCCAATCGAACCATCGGAATCAGTCAGGCACCGATCGTATCGGTCCGGTCACGCGGTTACTATGCGTTGATCGCCGTTGACTCGTCCCGCTCGATCGAGGTCAAAAGTGGATCCACGAATGAACACAAATCTGCGCGATGAGCAAGTCTGGCTGGCCGTCGGGTCCCTGATGATTTTGGCGACCGTAGCGCTGGCCGGCGCCTTGTTTTATACGCGGGCCGTGATGATCCCGTT
>DASZIA010000577.1:0-5559 GCA_035949535.1 Planctomycetaceae bacterium
TACGCCGGGCTGACGTAGAACGCACGGCTCCAGTCGGCGGAAATCAGAAACAGGACCTGCTCCAGCGACTCGACCAGGTCGCGCATTCCGGCGAAGTCGCTGTCACACGCCCGCGTCGCGCCGTTGCCCCCCGCGGAGTCTTTGGACCAGTCGGCTGGCTTGAGCTGCTTGGAAGCCGGCCCTAGGTCGTCGAGGATCGACATCCGTCAATCTCCGTTTGCCATTTCTCGAAAGCGTCGGGCCGTGCCGGATCGACCACCGGCAAGTCCCCGGGTGGAAAGAGGTGCGAGTATTTGAGCCCCGTCCCCGTATTGTAGAGGACAATCCGCTCGTTGGGTTGAATCCAGCCCTGCTCGGCCAGCCGTAAAGCGGCTGCCCAAACGGCCCCCCCTTCCGGACAGACGAAGTTGCCCAGGGCCCGCGACATCTCGCGAGTGGCGGCGAGCAGCTCAGCGTCTGAGACGGCGATTGCCGTCCCCTGGCTGGCCCGGATTGCCGCGAGCATCAAGAAGTCGCCGATGGCCGCCGGCACACGCAACCCCGAGGCGACCGTTTGCGCGTTGGGAAAGGCCTCGGCGTGCGGCAGCCCCTGCTCGAAGGCCCGCACGATTGGAGCGCAATGCTCCGCTTGTACGGCCACCATTCGCGGCCGATGGGAACCGATCCAGCCCAGGTGTTCCATTTCGTCGAACGCCTTCCACATGCCGATCAGCCCGGTTCCGCCCCCGGTCGGGTAGAAGACGACGTCGGGCAGCATCAGTCGCCCGGTGGATTCGTCGGCACAATCGAATGCCAGCTCGTAGCCCATCGTCTTTTTGCCCTCGACGCGGAACGGCTCCTTGAGCGTCGACAGGTCGAACCATCCGAATTTGTCGCACGCCTTGCGAATCAGCTTGCCGCAATCGCTGATCAGGCCCTTCACCAGACCGACGTGCGCGCCGGCCATCACCGCTTCGATCACGTTGGCCGCCGGCGTGTCTTCCGGCACGAGAACAAAACACTCGAGGCCAGCCCGGGCCGCGTAAGCCGCCGCGGCGCCGCCTGCGTTCCCTGCCGAAGGCAGGGCGATGGTCTGTGCTCCCAGCGCTTTCGCACGGGTGATGGCCGCCGACATCCCGCGGGCCTTGAAGCTGCCGGTTGGATTGAGCGACTCGTCCTTGACGTACAACCGCTGGAAGTTGGACAGCGGGCCGCGACCGCGAACCGGCAAGAGCGGCGTCAGACCTTCTCCCAGCGAAACAATTTCCTCTCGGCGATCGATTGGCAGCACCTCGGCAAATTTCCACAACGATCGCTCGGACCGCCCGCGCACCGCGTCGGGCGTAAAGGTGCCGGCCAACTTGTCGAGCGCATATTCCGCCAGCAAAGGCTTCGCGCAGGCCTCGCAGACGTTTTGCAACCGATCAATCGCATGGAGCCGCCCGCAGGCAGCGCATTTCAACGAAGTGTGCACGGGATGCGGTTCCTCCGGTCAGAGGGGAACCAGTATTCTAGCATCGTCCGCGCCCGAATGACCCGATCAGGCCGACGCGATCTCACCAGACGGCCTCGCCACTGATTGGTGGTCAAAGTGGGCAAGGAAGGAATTCGCTTCGTTGCCTCCGCGCATTCGCCCTCAGTTGGTCTCATTTCTCCCGGTCGCCAGCTGCGTCCCCTTTTCCTCCTGCGTCGGAAAGAACGAACTTGCCCAAGCCGCGCATTCTCGGAGCCTCGTCTCCTGTGATTTCGCTGATTCCTCGATGAACGCGAGCAACTGCTTATCGGGGCGCGGCTTGAGGTCGTTCCCGGTTCTTGCCTTCGGAGAACACACCTCCTTGCGAAAATATAGGGGAATAAGCGCCACGGCGATGGCCTGCAAAGCGAGTGGCAGCGTACGCAGGAACGTAACCGCTCTGACTGCGTCATGCTTTGAACCAAGAACCATGTAAGCTCCGATTAAGTTCCTCAAACCCATGAACCGGTCGGTCCGCTTGGCCACGGAAGAGGCTTGCGGAACAACTACGTTGACTAGAACCTCCTCTATCACAGGCACGACCTCCGCGGATTGCTCTTGGAGCTCGCGTGCGGCGAGATTCGTTTGCAAGCACGTATTCGGGATCTTCCGACGAAAGTACAGTGCATCCGTCACTAACTTTTCCAAAGCGTCCGGGGCCAACATTCCTAAAGGCCTTTAGATCCAGAAAAGGTGAACAAGGTCTGATTGGGCCGAGCAAGTGAGCGGCGCGGTCGCCTACCGAGTTCAAAGAAAGCATAAAGAGCTTTGAACAGGAGGTAACAGAGGTAACAGAGGTAACAGAGAAGGGTCGAAGAGAGGCCCAAATGCAGGCGGGGTCCTGATTCGCAATTTGTTTTCCTCCGTTAGCTCTGTTGTCTCCTGTTCAAGATCCAAGTATTGAGCGTTGCGCGCCGGGAATCGCCGACTTTTGGGCAGCGTGTGCCGACGGGTCCTTGCCTGGACCCACGGGGCTCAAAGACGGCACAGTCGCCCGCTACGGCTCACGCAGAAGCCGGCGGCGCATCGTCTCGCGGCGGGGACAGGGCGCGGCTGCGATACTCCGCTGCTTCCTGCTCCCAGAGAAGTCGGACTCGGTTGAGTCCGTACGTGCACAGCTCGAACTCTTCGCTCAGCCGGCGCAGGATCGGCGCCTCTTGATCGTAGGGTTTTTGGTCGAACGTGCTCGCCAGATAGTACGACCGCTTTCCCTGCACGAAGTAATCCACCAGGTGGTCCTGGCGATCGGGAGACTTCATGCTGGACAACGCCTCGGGATACACGCCGGCCCAGAACAGCGTGAAGTCGCCGATGTGGCGGTAGACTTCGCGCTGCGGGTTGGCTTGGCGCTCCGCGGCTTCGGCCATCATCTCGGCGACCTCGCTCAGGCGCCGGCCGCGGGGATCGCGAACTCTGAAGATGGCGTCCATCCGAATAAAGCGAATCAACAAGTCGACCAGGTAATCGATCAAGGGAGGATCGGCGAGGCCCAAGTCGACCTCGAAGGCGTGTTCGGTGGTAGCGGCGAAAACGCGGCGGAGCGAATCGCCGTCGGCAAAAACTGGCTTCATTCTCACTCCCTAACTGCTCGATTCCTTTCCGCTTGCGCTAGCGCGAACTGCGAGTGGATGAATCTGGGGACCGATCGAATCCGCGCGGCGGACGAGAGGCCCGCGCGCATCCAAGTCAATTCTAGCGGCAGAACGAACCCCGAGTGGGCTTCCGCTTGCAACTTTTCTATCAACCGATCTGGTTGTGCGGTTCGTGCAGACTGCGGCCGCCCTCTCAAATGGCGTCGGCCGACCGAAGGCCAGCACCCCGAGGTCGAGCGTCTCTTGGCCGTCACGTGGTCGCCGCTTCCTCAAAGGGTCCCTCGGACTTCCAATAGCCGCACATCAGAATTCCGAACTCGTACAAAATGACCAAAGGAATGAACAGGAGCAGCATCGACCCGATGTCGCCCCCCGGGTTGATGATCATCGACCCGACGGCCATCACGAAAATTGCCAGCCTGCGCCGCGTCCGGTAGTCAGTCGCGGTAAAGATGCCGATCCGCTCTAGGAACAGCATCACGAGCGGAAGCTGGAAGCTGAGGCCGAACATCACGGGCAAAAGGATAACAAAAGTCACCCATTCGGAAAGACGAATTGTCGGGACGACGCCCAGCCAGCGGTTGTAGCTGAGCAAAAAATCGAGTAGCAGGGGGAGCGCCAGGAAGAAGCAGAACGTCACGCCGCCCAGGAACAGGCCGATGCTCATCGGCAGATAAACGTGGACGTAGCGGCGCTCGTGCGGGTAAAGGCCGGCCGCCACGAATTGCCACATCTGGTAAAAAATCCAAGGGCTCGCAAAAACGATCCCGCTCACGAGCGACACCTTGATATACATCATGAAGGCCTCTTGCACGTTGAGCGTGACCGGGTGATGCGCATCGTCGATCGTCTGGCGCATGTCCTTGAATTCGTCTGCCGCGAGGGGCAGGGAGACGGCCTTCTCCCCTTCGGGCGCCTCGGCGGCCGCGAAGTGTTTTGGATCCGCCTCGTGGAGCACGCGCAAGAGATCGCTGGGCTTCACGCGAACGTTGATCGTTTTCTGATTGGCAGGCTGCAGCGGTTCGGCCGCTGGCGGGTCGTCGCCCGTTTTGTTTTTGCCGAAAATCGACGTGACCTGGCCCCAAAAGCCGGTGACTTCGTCTGTGAACATTTTGTTGCGCTTCAGTGCCCGATCGATGGGGGTGCGGATCACGTCGACCAAATAGTTCCCCCAGTAGAGCGTGCCGATCATCACGATGACCAGACCGATGACCGCCTTGAAGAGATGCAGGCGCAGCGCTTCGAGGTGCTCGCCGAAGGTCATCGTGGTTTCGTCAAACAGGTCTTTGGACATAGCCGGCATCCTTCGAGCGATCGGGCTCGCGTTAAGGCGCGCCGATCCTTGCGTTTCCGGGGCGGCCTGCGGCGACAGTGCACTCGAAACAATGGGGCATTCGAAAAGAGGCGCGTAGGGCCTCGATTCGAGGAGACACAGCAGCGGCGAAGTCGCTGGCAGGCGGAACGGGGCGATGCAGGCGGCGCGATCCGCCGGCCTGGACCGTAACCACTCGGTTTCACCCGCACCAAAGCGGCAGGAGAGAGGAGCGGCAAGCTCGGTGTTTATTCTAATCGCAGGGCCGAGACGGTCAACTTCGACGATGCTGAACCAGAGCTCGGCAGGGATCCCGACGCGGGCTAAGTGCTAAAATTTTTTCGTCCATCGTCCTTGACGGGCTGCTCCGCATGCGGTACTCATATTCTCACGGTCGTAAGAATAAGAGCGCCCTTATCGGCGCGAGAAGCACGATCGTCTGGCCGCCTGCGGGTTCACCGTCGGCCGCATCTTCACGGACGAGAACTCAGCCTGGCAACCGGCCGATCGATCCCTTGTCGATCGCGCGGAATCGACGTCGACTCTTTTTCAGAGCTGCCGCGACTCAATTTTTCTCCTTTTTTGAGGAGTCCCTCTTGAACGCCTCGATTCTTTCCCCATCGTCACGGGCCGCCCGCCGGCGTCCCCGCGGGTTTACGTTGATCGAGCTCTTGGTGGTGATCGCAATTATCGCGGTGCTGATCGCGTTGTTGCTGCCGGCCGTGCAAGCCGCTCGCGAAGCGGCCCGCCGCAGCCAGTGCCGCAACAACCTCAAGCAGATTGCCTTGGCCGCTCACAACTATCACGACGTGAACAAGACTTTTCCTCCGGCGTTCGATTTGCTGCTGGCTTCGCACGGCGGCGCGTTTTGCCTCTTCTGCTCCACGAGTCCGTGCTGCGGGTACTGTCATACCGATGGCAACGTCCACGTCTGGGGCGAGCGGCTGCTGGGGTTCCTCGAGGCGTCGACCGTTTACAACAGGATCTGCATGAACGCGCCGATCTTCTCGCCGGCTTGTCTCACCGCTCCGCCGTTCAGTGCCGGCTCGTACACCGTCTTGAACTCTGGGGCCTGCAACGCAGGATTGACCCGGCCGGCAGCCGCGGTCATTCCGGCGTACGTCTGCCCGTCGGCGCCGCGATCCACAAATCCGTTCCAGGAG
>DASZIA010000578.1:0-17713 GCA_035949535.1 Planctomycetaceae bacterium
CGACATCGTTGTTGTCAGCCCCGACGAAGGCAGCATCAAGCGGGCCTTACAGCACCTGGAGCGGCTCGGGGGCAACCTGGCGATCGTCGACAAACGCCGCTCGAGCGCGATGAACACCCAGCAGGTCAACCTCATCGGCGGCCCAATCCGCGGCAAGACGGCCCTGATCTTCGACGACATGATCTCCACCGGCGGCTCGATCGTCGGTGCGGTCAACGTCGTCAAGAGCCACGGAGCCAGCGACGTCTACGTCGGCTCGACGCACCCGGTCCTCTGCGGCCCGGCTCCCAGTCGCCTGCGGGAATCGCCAATCCGCGAACTGGTCGTCACCAATTCGCTGCCCCTCTCGCCAGAGCAACGCCTGCCGAACATGAAAGTCGTAACCGTCGCGCCCCTCTTGGGCGAAGCCATTCGCCGCATCCACCGGCACGAATCGGTCAGCTATCTTTTCGACTAGCCCACGAGAGGATCGCGAGGTTCCAAAACCTCTTATCCCCCTCTCCCCTCGCGGGAGAGGGGCTAGGGGTGAGGGGCCGCCGATGACTCTCCAGCTGGATCGCGCGCGGCGACTCGAGGCCGCTGAAGCTGAGCCCCGAGCGACGGAAGGCAGCCCCTCACCCCCGACCCCTCTCCCGCAAGGGGAGAGGGGAGAAAGGAAGGCGACACGTCTGCCGCAAACGACGAGGGGTGAGTAATGGCGGATTACTTCGATGCCTGCCCGGCCATTTTGGACCTATTGATTCGGGATGCGCGGGGCAATCAACGTGGAACCGCCGCGGTTGAACCGGAGACAGTTCCACCTCAGCCATCCGCCTGGCGGCGTCCAGAACCGGTGATCCAAATCGTGAGGAGCTACGTTTCTCATGGCGTGAGCCCCTTTTGTTTCCGAGGGGCCGCCCCGGTGCGTTCGAACGTTATCGCTGAAGGGTCGAGGTATGGCGCTGGCCTCCATTATCATCTCAGCCGTGTCTTTGTTCCTGTCCATCGCGGTAGCAATGCTCACATTGCTTGTGCGCGGAAAGCTCAGCATGACGCAGCCTATGCTTGTCGGTTTTCTTTATGAGGGGACCCAACCCAAGGTCTTTTTCCGGGCCATGTTGTACACGACCGGAAAGCGCGGCCGGATCGTCGAAGCGATATACCTCAACGTGCGGACCGCAGGTGCGGCACGCATTTTCAGTTTTTGGGCGTACGGCGAAACCAAGGACTTGAAGATTGGGAGTGGCCTGAGGGTCGGCGAGGAGGGTGTATCGCTTAATCATCACTTCCTACCACCAAAGGATCCTGCCTCCTTTAAATTCCCGCCAGGCGAGTACGACATTGACGTCCACGCCACTGTCGTGGGCCTGAGCGCGCCCGTCTTACTCCGTCAGGTGAAGCTCTCGCTTTCAGACGAACTCGCAGTTGCGCTACGCGACCAAACCAAGGGCGTGCTTTTTACATGGCAGCCGGATTCGCAAAGCTATCGTGGCGATGTGTCGGAGCCTCCGTGCATCGGACGAGAGCGGTCAGTGTCCGGCGCGGGAGGGCGACTGCCCTGGCATTTCCAATGAGTCGAGGACAACAGGACAAATGACTCCTGTCCGGCTCTCTCGACCCCTCTTTGATCGCTCGCGTCTGCCGAGACCGTTCATGGCAATCGTCGTCCGGTGCAGTGACTGTGGAGCGTTGCTCAAATTCCGGGACGATGCCCTCGGGAAAAGGGCAAAGTGTACGAAGTGCCGACGGGTTGTTGAGATTCGCCCCGAGAGCGAACCGCGGCAAGCTCGTGAAAATGATGACGCGGGCTTTCTCGACAATCTTGCGGAAGTCTCGACCAGAGTTCCGTCACCAGGCGAGCGATGCGCGTTCAAACCCAGTCCCCAACCAGAATCCGCGGCAACGAGCGAGCCGAAAGCGGTCAAAGGCCTTGCCGACGAGGAGATCCTGCTGGGCGTCCGCCTGCGCATCAGGATCGTCGTGCTCGTCCTGCTGCTCGTGCCGGTCGTCTTGGCGTCCGGTCGCGGCCTGCCACAACGTCTCATGGCTTGCATCGTTCCGCTGATCCTGACGGGGACGTATCGCACGTCGAAAATTCGAGGAGACCGATTCACGACCCGTTTTCACCTGGCGTTTGTGCCGGTCACGTCGCATCGCTGCAACTTGCGCGGCGTCACTTTCATTAACGCGAAGTACGGCCACGAGGGGTCCGGGTGGGGAACCGTCGTCCTGTTTGGCCCTCTGCAGGCGCTCTTCGGCCGACTGTTTGACTTCCTCATGCCGTCGATCGGGGGGCCGTATCAGATTCACCTCGTCACGGCCAAAGGACGCGAACTTGTCGCGTGGCAAGGTTCTAAGGAACCGCAGTTCCGCAGCATGCTGGACCTACTGCTCGGCTTGACTCGCGCTGAATTGCGATCGATGTAGATGCGAGGGACGGCGTTTGCGCGCCGGCTCTCCGGCGACGACATTCTGCCGTGAACGCAAAGACATGCCCGCGCAAAGCCGTGGGGCATGGCACCCGGCGGGGGCGTGGCCTCGACCCCCTCAGTTGAGGCCGCGTCCGACGTGGTAGGCCGTCGCGACTCCGAAGATCGCGAAGACGATACCGAACACGCCGAACGAGTCTGCAAACTCTTCGCCGATCTGCGATCGGCCCACCGCGTTCGTTGCGTCGGCCATTTCGCGCATCCCCTTGACCCGCGCGGTCTGCGCGTTCCAATTCTCTTTTGCCTGCTTGGCGACTGCCGCGGGATAGTCGTCAATGGTCTGTGCGTTGTTCGGTGACTTGCCGGGGGGCCATTCCAGTCGCCTCCCATTCTTTTGGGCGTCGATCACAATGAACTGGGCTTCCTCGACGATCAGCGCGTCGTCATCGAGAGGGCCTTCCACCTGGCCGGACTGATGCACGGTGATCACGGCGATCAGAAACTTGAACGTGACGATGAGGACAACGGTCATCACGGCCGCCAGCACTCCGCTCGACGTATTGCCGCGTTTCGAGGCCGTGTAGCCCACGCCACCGCCCGTGCCGGCCCCCATTCCCCAGGCGAAGATGCTCCAATCGTGATGCAACCCGCAAGCGGCAATGATCCAGAGCAAGCCAGCCGCCCCGCCGCCGGCAAGCCCGCCCAGCGGCCAGACGGCCATCGACCAGCCTTCGTGAAAGCCTTCGTCCTTTCGCGGACGCCATGGCTCCCGGGATTCTTCAAACGTTCCGCGGCGAGCTTTTTTCGACGCAGCAGACTTCGGCTTCGCTCGACGTGCCGGCGACGGAGCCGGTGCCAACTCTTCTTCCAGATCTTCGAACTCAGCCGAGCTTCGAGATCTCTCTTCGTCGACGTTCTGCTTGGTCGACGCCGGTCCCGCCGAGAAGTGCTCTTTGCATTTCGGGCAGCGGACGTTCTTGCCAAGTCTCGATGCGTCCGGCAGTTTCAGCCGAGCCCCACAGTGGGGACACTCGACGGGAACAGGTGCCGACATCTTGCACCTCTTTCATGAATGCCGTTTCGACGGCGATTCATCGAGACGGATGCGTCGCGGGGTCCTGGCACGACGATTCGTGGCTACGACATTCTGCCAAGACTTCCAAGACATGCCCACGCTGGGTGTCGAGACTGTCCGGGAATTCGATGCGGTCAAGGAGCCCTCGCTCACGCTTCGGGTTAGTGTGTCGCATCCATTAACCCGACGCGTAAGCGAGGGCAGTGCAGGAGACACACCTCGAAATTTCCGGACGGTCTCACGCAGAGTGTCGAGCCTGTCATCCGGCGGGGCCGGAGGTCGGGTCTCGAGGCAACGCGCGGGCGGACCTTCGAGGCCCAGAAAACTTTCCGAGTTGTTTACACGGCCGTGGAAACTCGGGCTAAGCGCTCTTCGAAATCGCCGGTAGGATGGAGTAGGGGTCGTGCTGTGGCAAGAAATCGGGGGTGCGCGCCGGCGGATCGGTGCGTTGCCAAACGCGGGTCCTTTGTCTCTGGTGCGAGCCCAAAGACGGGTCAAAGTCTGTCCGGTGGGAAAAGGATCCCCGGCGGGTACAAAAGTTTGGTTCCCGGCGGTGATGGGGGATCCTTTTTCACTAGAGGGAGAAAAGATCCCCGGCGGGACGGGACACGCGGGACACACCTTCGCACACGCGATGGGACAACTTCGCCAACGAGAATTTGTCCCAACCTAACGCCAGTTGCCAAAACGACTTGGGAGGACGGCTCCGTGGGACGGGACACTTCCGCGAAATAGGGTCGGACAGTGGTCCCAGGCTTTCGCCGGGAGCCAATCGACCTTCGAGGGGCCGCCGACCGCGGGAGCAAATCGCCCGATTCAAAAAAAAGCGCGGGGAAGTCGCCGGAACCCCATTCGGATCCGGCGAGTCCCCGCGGAATTTCAAATCGCGAGTCTCTCGCGTTTGAGTTCTTAGCCGGCGACCCGGCGGGCGGCCTCGCGCTGGGCATCCGGCAGCGTCAGGATGGCCGGCGCGTCGCCGGTGGAGTTTTCCGGGAGGGCGCTCATTCCGACCGCGGCCATCTCGATGAACAGTTTCGATCCAAATTCGAGGTCAGGAACGAGGCACGGATGCTTGTACTGCTCGAGGCTGCCGCCCGAGTTTTTGCGGCGGTTCTTCGAGAAGACCGACCAGGTGCCGTCGGGCAGGGGCATCCACTTCATCGGAGCCAGGCGGCCCGTCGCGCGTTTTTCCTTGTATTCACAATTGAGCGACTTCAGCCGTTCATCGACCCGTTGGGCCAGCGAGTCTCCCATCGGCACGCCGACGTCGCCCCGCTCGACGAGCAGCTGGTACCGCGGCGGGTCGCCCCAAACCGGGCTGACGGTGAAGTGCGACAGCGTCAGTCGCATCTCATCGATCACGCTGCGGACCGCGTGGACCACCTGCGACTCGGAGATTTTCTCGCCGGTGACGTTCGCGATATGCGCCCCCTTGTGCAGGAACTCGATCATCGGGGTCGAGTGATAGAAACCGGTGCAGCGAACGACGTCGAAGATGTTGTAGCGGTAGAGGCCAGAGGAAGTCGTCAGCAGGATGTAATAGTTGCGCCCCTCTTGGAGCTCGTGGGCTTCGAGCACCAGTGCGTCCTCTCGGCCGTATTCCTCCTCCGGCAGGAACTCGAAGAAGTGGCTCGTGACATCAAGGACGCCGTCCGCACTGTGATCGGCAACGGGGATCGTCATGCGTCCTTCGCTCGCGGAAAGTCCGTGATCGCGGACAGGGATCTCTCCGAAGTACCGCTTCAAGGTGGACAAGTAAGCTCCCGCGCTGCCGCCCGTCCAGATCGCCAGGAGTTGCATCTCGGGCCAAAAGTCCTTGGGCAACAGGCTGCCCGTGCGATCGACGATGGCCTCGAGCTCGCGGGCCCGCTCCTGGCGTTTGCGCGAAATCGTCCGGCGGAGCGCGTGGCGAACCTCTCCCGGCACATTCTCCGCCGACGAGAGCGTGCCGTCGGCGATATCGCGGATCAGATCTTCCTTGCGGGCGTCGGCCAGCTTGGCCAGTTGAATCAGCGTGCTGGGATTGGCGGTCATCACCATTCCGATGTGGCGGTCGGCGATGGCCAATCGCATCGCTGTGTAGTTTTTGGAATCGGAATCCCGGATCTTGGAGACGGTGCCCGGCACGGTATACATCGTGCGGACAATCCGTTTCTGACAGGCGGCGACCAGCCCGCTGATGTTGCCGCAGGGAGTGCCCCCCGGCGTGCGGAACAGATCGTAATCGCTGCTGAGCTGCAGGATGTGCCGGCTGTTAATTCCGGGATGCGCGTCGATCGCTTGAATGCCCCAGATCTGCCAGCCGCTGCGGTAGTCGTCCAAGAAGCGCTCGGTGATTGGAATGTATTTCGACTGGGCCGTCGTGCCGCTGGTGAGCGAGAACATCAGCAGGCGATTCTTGGCTCCCAACAGCGAATCGGTGCGGCCGGCTTTGACTTCGTCGATGTACGGGCGGAAGTATTCGTAGTCGGCGACGGGCAGGCGACGGCGGAACTGGCTGACCGTGCGGACTCCGTCGAGGCGGTGATCGCGCGAGAATCGGGACCCGCCGTTGAGCGCGAGCAAACCAAGCAGGGTGCGGGTCTGAGCAGTGCGGCAGGTCTTAGCCGCGTGCAGGAAGTGGCGGGCCTCGCGACGAGCGAAAGCACGAGGAACAGCGCCAACCCGGGCGCGCAGATGTCGGACCATATCCATGAAGGTGCTCGCAGCGGTGAGTCGTCCAGGACCTGCCGCGCCGTTGAAACGGTCGCGGTTATCGGGACGGTCGGCTTGCTGCGCGAACCATTTTGGAAACGGCGGTTCGCAGAATTCGCGCAGGTTGAGCCCCGAGGAGCCCAACCGAAGAGTCGCGAGTTGCTGCCGCCTTGCCGACCTGTCCCTACTTCTTTCCGGAAGCCGGTTTTGCCGGTGCTGCGGCCTTGGCGCCGCCTGCGGCTTTTGCCGGTGCGGCACCCTTGCCGGTCGCCGCCGGCGTGGCTTCCGCGGCAGCAGCAGTTGTATCGGCCTCTTCCGCGGCCTTCTTTTTCTTCTTTTTGCCGGCCGTGGACTTCGCAATGCGGACTTTGGGAAGGCCCAAGGGACTGCGTCCCGGTGTCCATCGCTCTTCGGCCTGAAGTTGGGCAATGCGTTCGTCGCGTTTGAGCACGTTGCGCGAACGGGCCAGGCGTCCCTTGCGCCTCAGGCTTTTGTCAATCGTCACGTCAGGATCTCCAAATCGATGGACGGCCGTCGCCCGCCCAGAGCGCGCCTTTACGGCGCGCGACTGAAATGTCATGCAAAAACACTTTTCCGGTCGTGCGAGCCAAAACAATGTAAGCGATTGTTCGAGCGGCTTGCAACTAAGCCGACGGGCCAGAGGGCAGCGTCGGGTGGCACTGGCAGCTTGCTGCCAGTGGGTTCTTTGCTTCTTCCGGAAAAACACTGGCGGGACTAGCCGCCAGTGGCACCCGACTTCGTCGGCCGGCTTGCCCCTGTTCAACTCGGAGGCGCTGGGATACCTTAATATGGGTAAAAAGTACGAATCGCGCGGGTTTGCGGGGTGGAATACGCAGCCGTCGCCTTTCGCCAAACTGCTTTTGAAGACGGTTCTTGACACATGATGTGCCCATTCTGTCGGAACGGGGAGACGAAAGTCATCGACTCCCGTGCCAGCCAGGATTTCGTGATCCGGCGGCGGCGCGAATGCCTGATCTGCGAGCGCCGGTTCACGACCTACGAAAAGATCGAAGAGTCGCCCCTCAAGGTCATCAAAAAGGACGGCACCCGCGTCCCGTTCGACCGCGAGAAGATTCGGGCCGGCCTCGAAAAGGCGTGCTACAAGCGGCCCGTGAGCGAAAGTCAAATCGAGGCGATCGTTTGCGACGTCGAGGCGGACGTTTATCAGAACTTCGACCGTGAGGTCCCTTCCCGCTATGTCGGGGAAAAGGTCTTCGACCGCCTGCGAACGATCGACCAGGTCGCCTTCGTGCGGTTCGCGTCGGTCTACCGCGAGTTTAAGGACGTCAACGACTTTGTCGAAGAGCTGGAACCGATGCTGCGGGCCAATCGGCACTAACCCGAATAGGCTAGGCCAGTAAGCCCAATCCGGGATTGACCGAATTCGGTCAGAAAACGATCATTTCGCTCGCGGCAATCCACGAAATTTCCGTCGAGCCGTCGGCAGAACGGCTCGCTGCGCACGTTAAAACGAAAACAAGAACCGGCGGGCTGACACCCGCCGCTCGCCGATTCGAGAGACAACGAGGTCTCTCGTTTGCCGCAAGGGAATGCGGGCCGTGTCCTATCATCTGATCGATCTCGTCCAAAACCTGGGCCGTCCGCGGATTCTCGTCCTGGGCGATCTGATTCTCGATCGCTACACCTGGGGCGATGCCGAGCGAATCAGCCAGGAAGCGCCCGTCATTCTGCTCCGCGAGCGCAGCCGCGAGGTGCGCCTGGGCGGAGCGGCGAATGTCGCCAACATGCTTCGCGGGTTGGAAGCCGACGTCACGCTCGCCGGCGTGATCGGTGCCGACGCCGACGGTCGTGAGCTGCGAGACGAGCTTGAGCGGCACGGCGTCGACTGCCGCGGGGTGATTGTCGACAGCGAGCGGCCGACCACGGTCAAGGAACGCTTCATCGGTCGAGCCCAGCAGCGGCACCCGCACCAGATCCTCCGCGTCGACCGAGAAGTCCGCCGTCCGCTCAGCGAGACGGTCGCGGAGAGCTTGATCCAATCCCTCCTCGCTGCCCTCGCCTCGCACGACTGCGTGCTGATCTCTGATTACGGCAAAGGCGTCTGCACGCCCCACGTCTGTCGCCAGTTGATTCAGTCGGCTCGGCAGGGGGGCCTTGCGGTGATTGTCGATCCGTCCTCGTCGGGCGATTGCCGAAACTTCGCCCGTGCAACCGCGGTCACGCCCAATCGGATGGAAACCAAACGGGCGACAGGCCGGGAGATTGCTCGGATCGACGACGCCATCGCCGCTGGGCGTCGGCTCTGTGCCGATCTCGCACTCGATCACGCGTTTATCACGCTCGATAGCGACGGCATCGTCGTGGTGCGCTCTGACGGCGCGGCCGAGCATCTGGCTACGCGCAAACGCGAGGTCTACGACATTACGGGCGCCGGCGACATGGTGCTGGCAATGATCGGCGTCGGTACGGCCGCCGGCATCAATCCGTTCGATTTGGCGCGGCTCGCGAACGTCGCCGGCGGCCTCGAAGTCGAACAAGTCGGCGTCGTGCCGATCAGCCGAGACGATCTCTTGGCCGACCTCTTCACGGCCGAGCGGACGACGGCGGACAAGGTCTGCTCGCTCGACGTTTTGGAGCGGCACGTTGCCGCGCGACGCCGGATGGGGAATCGCATCGTCCTGACGAATGGCTGTTTCGACCTCTTGCACGTGGGCCACGTGAGTTACCTGCAAGAGGCGGCTCGAGAAGGGGACTGCCTGATCGTCGCCGTCAACAGCGACGCGAGCGTCCGCCAGCTCGGCAAGGGCCCCGATCGGCCGGTATTTGCCCAGGAGGAGCGGGCCGCGATGCTCGCCGCACTCGAAGCCGTCGATTACGTCACGATCTTCAACGAGTCGACGCCGCACACACTCTTGGCCCGTCTGAAGCCCGACCTGCTCGTGAAGGGGGGCGGGTACTCGCCGCAGGAAATCGTCGGCCACGAGCTGGTCGAGGCGTACGGCGGTCAGGTCAAAGCGCTCGGGCACGTGCCGGGAATCTCGAGCACGCTCGTCCTCGAACAACTTCGCAATTCCAAAGATCCAACCACGGCGAAGGCCATACGGAAGGCTGGATGAAAATCGCCCTGTTTCTTCCCAATTGGATTGGCGACGCTGTGATGGCGACGCCAGCCTTGCGGGCGGTGCGGGCGAAGTTCAAGGAAGCGGAAATCGTGGGCGTGCTGCGTCCGCCGATCGCTGACGCATTGGCGGGACTCGACTTCTTCGATCGCATTCTCGAACACCAACCGCACGGCACGACCCGGGAGGCGCGCGGCTGGCGTTTCGTGCGTCGGCTGAAGAGCGAGAAATTTGATCTGGCCGTGCTGTTCCAAAATTCCCTGCGGAGCGCGTGCGTGGCGTGGGTCGCCGGAATCAAAGATCGCGTCGGCTTTGCCCGCGATGGACGGAGTATTTTCCTCACTGACGCGTTGACCCCCAAGCCGCGGGCCGTTCCGAATCCGGTTCTCGACGAATATCTGCGGCTCGCCAAACAGGTCGGTTGCGATGTAGCCGATCGGACGACGCAGGCCGCCGTGCTACCTGGGGACGATCGCGAGTTGGCGCGTTTTTGGAAGGCCTATCCGTCAGATTGGTCGGCGCGAGGCGTTTTCTGCCTCAATCCGGGCGGGGCCTTCGGTTCGGCCAAGCACTGGCCGACGGAGAGCTTCGCCGATCTGGCGCGGAGCATTGTCGACCATTTGGGGCGGACCGTGCTGGTCCTGTGCGGGCCCGCCGAACGCGAAGAGGCGCGACGCATTGTGCACCTGGCTTCCCGCGAGCGAATCGTCAGCTTCGCCAATTTTCGCACCAGCGTCGGTTTGACCAAGGCAGCCATTCGCTCGGCCGAAATGCTGATTACGACCGACTCGGGCCCGCGGCACTTCGCCCAACCCTTCGGCATTCCCGTCGTCACAATCTTTGGTCCGACGCATCAACAGTGGAGCGATACCCAGGACGCACACGCCGTCCACCTGCAGATCAGAGTCGACTGCGGCCCCTGTCAGCGGCGGACGTGCCCGCTCAAGCATCATCGCTGCATGGAAGAGCTCTCGAGCGAATGGGCCTTCGACGCGGTGATCGCCCAACTCTTGCGCCACCGCCGGCCGATCGCCGCCTGACACGTCTCGGCGCGGGCTGCTCGAGAATCAATTTCGCTCAAACAACTCGACGAGGATTCCCATGCGGATTGCATTGGTCAAACGCCGTTACTCGCTAAAAGTGGGCGGCGCCGAGCGCTACTGCGTGAACCTCGCGCGGCGTCTGCGATCGTTCGGCCACGACGTGACGTTCATTGGCGAGTCGATCGATCCGGAGTTGTCGAGTGAAGTCAATTTCGTGCCGATCACGGTCAATCGTCTCACCTCGTGGACGAAGAGCCGCTCATTCGCTGAGAACACCGGGCGGGCCGTCCGGGCAGGGCGGTTCGATGTGGCTTACGGTCTGGGCCGTGCGTTCGAGCTGGATGCGGTGCGGATCACCGACCGGCTGCAGTCGCACTGGCTCAACGTCTATTACCGCAACTCCGTTCACCGCGCTTTGCAGCGACTGAATCCCAGGCACCGCACGATGATCGCGCTCGAGCGGACGATCTTTCATTCATCCAACGTGCGGCGGATCGTCACGCAATCGCGGCTCGATCGCGAACTGGTGGTGCGCTACTACCGCATCCCTGAGGAAAAAGTCCGCACGATCTACAACGGCGTTGACATGAACGTCTTTCACCCTGGGGTTCGCGAAGAGCGAAACCAGGTGCGCGAGGAACTTGGAGTTGAGCCGACGCGGCCCCTGTTGGTCTTCGCGTCGATGGATTTTCACGGGAAGGGGCTGCGTTCGCTGCTGCGGGCCTTGGCCATCGCTCGTTCAGGTCGTACGCTGCGCTTGGCGGTCGTCGGCAAAGGACCGATCTGGCGTTTTCGCCGAATGGCCGAATCCTTGGGTGTCGAGGAATCGGTGCTGTTCGTCGGGCATCGCTGCGATATCCATCGCTTTTATGGAGCAGCCGATCTCTCGCTGATGCCCACAACATACGAGCCGTTCCCGAACGTCAACTTGGAGTCCCTCGCGTGTGGCACCCCCGCGCTGACGACCGCGACCGCCGGCGGAGCCGACCTGATCGAGGACGGAAAGACCGGCTATCTCGTGTCGAACGTGCACGCGATCGAGGAAATCGCCGAGCGGATCGATGCTCATTTTTCGCTCAGCACGGCCGAGCGGGCCGCCATGTCGAGCGCCTGCTGGGAGACTGCCCGCAGAATGACGGTCGAAAAAAACGCCCGCGAGACATGCGAGCTGTTCGAAGAGGTGCTGCGTGAAAAGTTTCGCGTTTGACGACTGGGACGGCGGACGCCTGACAGTCAATCGCGAGTTTGCGGCACTGTTGAAGCGGCACGCGCTCACGACGTTTGAAGCGATTGCGAATTTCTCCGGCGGCCAGATCGCGAAGAATGTGCTGCGCGAGCGGACGACGACGCGCCTCGACTTTGCTCTCGCCGGCGGGGCGACGTGCACGCTTTACCTCAAGCGTCATCAACGGCCGCGCATTGCAGAGTTGATCAAGCCACTGTTGAGACTCACGCGGCCAATCGTCGGTGCCCGCAATGAGTGGGAGGCCATCCTGCGATTTCATGAGATCGGGATTGCGACAATGATTCCGGTTGCGCTCGGCGAAGCCGGCGGCCGATCCTTCCTGATCACAGAGGGGATCCCAGGCTGTCAAAAGCTGACCGCCTGGCTGGACTCCCACAGGCACTCCGTGCACAACGGCCAGCTTGCGTCGCTACGAAGAATCGTTGCCGGCGTGGCCGACGTGGCGTGTCGTATGCACGCGGCCGGGATGCACCACCAGGACTTTTACCTCACGCATCTGATGGTGCCGCAGAGTGGTCCCGTTACGCCAATTCACGTGCTCGATTTGGGGCGCGCACGGTTTCGGCCCCGGCTGTCGCACCGCTGGATCGTGAAGGATCTGGCCCAACTCGACTATTCCGCCAACGGCGTCTCGGCGAGCGATCGGCTGCGATTCCTCACGCGATATCTCGGACGCAGGCCGACTCGCGAAGACCGGGCGTTGGTCACGCAAATCGTCCGGAAGTCACGCGCGATTGCCCGCCACTCACAAAAAAATGGACTTTGAGTCGTTCGGGCGACTTGCCGTCAGGTTCAAAGCGCCGTTCATGTCGGAGAACTACATTGATCGAAGCGCGAGGCGTGGCGCCCACCTTGATGCCGCGAATGCTGAGTGGTACGTACTCGATCAGAACCAGCAGACAAGTCAAGGCTGCCACTGCGCCGAGCCACCTCGCGAGCCGATCACCGCGACGCATGGCAAGAACGCCCAGCGCGATTCCGATGAGCGGAAAAAAGAACTGCCCCGCGTAGATCAGAATGACGAATTGGGGCCGCTGTCTGAAAAAGTCTTTGAAGAAGGGAATAGAATCCAAAAGCATCGGCCAAAACAGCCAAGGCATTCGTCCATCGATCCCGAGCTCGAAACTTGCGGCCAGTAGCGCGATCGTTACCGCGACGAATGGGGCGGCCCGAACGCCGCGCGCCGCGCCATTATTAAACGACTCTTCGCTTCCCAGTTCCGATGGCTCGTGTTCGGCCATGAGATCTCTGCTCCGGCCGTCCTGTCTTACTTCGCCGGCTTGAGATGCTTGTCGAAGAACGCGAAGGTGGCCTCGCGGGCCTTGCGCGCCGCTGGGCCCATAAAGCCGTGCCCTTGACCCTCAAGGATCATCAACTCGCTCGTCGCGCCGGCCTTTTTCATCGCGGCATCGAATTCGACGGCCTGGTCCACCGGGACGAGTTTATCCGCGGTGCCGTGGATCGAGAGAATCGGGCAGATATCCTTTGTCACGTACGTGACAGGGCTTGCCTCTTTGTACTGATCGGCCCGTTGCTGCGGCGTTCCGCCCACGAGCGTGTTTAAGAGCCCATCGACTCGTTTTTCGTAACCATACATTCGCGGGAGGTCGGTCGGGCCGAAATAGTTGACGACGCACTGCACCTTGCTCGACGCGTCGGGATTCCCACCCATCCCGTCGAACTTTTTCTCCGCACCCGTAACGCCGACCAAGAGGCTCAAGTGGCCGCCGGCCGACCCGCCCGTGACGCCGATGCGGTTGGGATCGACGTGGTATTTTTCGGCGTTCGCCCGCAACCAGCGGACGGCACACTTCGAATCTTCGATCTGGGCGGGGAAGGGGTATTTCGCCTTGCCGCTCTTGTCGGGCTGGGTGAGTCGGTACTCGATGGTGACGGCAACGTACCCGCGCTTGGCTGCCTCCTGAATGTCGTTCTTATAGGCGGCGCGATTGCCGCCGCTCCAACCGCCGCCGTGGATGTAGACAATTCCCGGCAACAATCCGTCTGCGTGCTCGGGTCGGGCCAAATCGAGTTTGAGGTCCTCGGTCCCTCCCTTCCCGTACGTGATGTCCTTCTCGACGACGACATTGGTGGTCGTCTCCGCGGCATCGCTCGTCGGTTTCGCAACCGATGCCGTTTGAGCGACGGTGACTAAAAGACCGGCAATCCCAACGGTTGCCGATAGGAGGTTGGGCTTCCAAGCTTTGCTGCGGATCACCATGGCGGAACCTCTGGCTGGTTGGCGGAAAGCGCGGGATCAAGAATACAAGAGTCGCACGGTCTCCCCGAGAATCCATCGCCTCGATTCCGCATCGAGGCCTATCTCGCGGGTAAACGTGCGCAGATGCTCGATATACGTTGCCTTGGGACACCAGAGTTCGCAAGGGAAGTCGTTGCCCTAAAACGCAGCGATCGGGGGTCAAAGGCCGCGATAATCTTGCGGCAACGCTCGCGCATGTCGGGGGATGGGTGGCAAATTGGTGGCTCGGCCAGACTCCCCGTCCAATAACGTCGTTTGACCCCCGAAACGCCAAGCAATAAGATTCACCCTTCCAGGGCAGCGGTCGAGGCAATTCGCCAGGTGCCGACGTAAGTTGCGTCGGCACAATCAATTTGGACCTTTTTGAAGAAGACGGCTGTCAAATCGCAACGGCCCGGCAAACGGGCTGTGCCGAATCGAATTGCGAATCCTTCGCGAGATTCGGTCGAGGGCTGTCGTCGGGAGAACAAACACGTGTCGGAGATCGTCGTCAAGGAGATTCTAGATTCGGGCGTCCACTTCGGGCATCGCACCAGCAAGTGGAATCCCAAGATGCGGCCGTACATTTATGGCCGACGGAATCTGATTCATATCATCGATATTAAGCAGACGGTGACCGGCCTGTTGCGGGCGCGAAAGTACCTGCAAAAGGTGGCAGCCGACGGGAGTTTGGTCCTCTTCTGCGGCACCAAGCGGCAAGCGGCAGAGGCCGTTCAAGATATGGCCGAGGCGGCCCGCATGCCCTACGTCACCGAGCGCTGGCTCGGCGGCACGTTGACCAACTTTCGGACCGTACGCAGCCGTCTCAAACGGCTCGAAGAGTTGGAAGCGCTGGAAACGGGCGGCCAGTTGGAGACTTACTCCAAGAAAATGCAGTCGACGCTGATGCGCGAGAAGAAAAAGATCTTCCGCAACCTGAACGGCATCCGGACAATGAACCGCATGCCCGAGGCGGTGATTGTCGTCGATCCGGGCAAGGAGAAGAATTGCGTCCGCGAGGCACGGAACGTGGGAGCCAAGGTCATCGCCCTGATCGACACCGATTCGGATCCCGACGTGGTCGACTTGCCGATTCCCGGGAACGACGACAGCATCCGTTCGATTCGCCTGATTCTTGGCTATCTGACCGATTCGATCCTCACCGGCCGGGCCCAACTTCCGGAGGAACCCGAGGCCCCCGCGAAGGACGAGCCGCGGCCGATTCCCTCGATATCGTAATGCAAACCCCAGGTTGCGGCGCGCGATCGGCGAGCCGCAATCCCTCCGCTAACCGCGAACCCGCGCTTGTGCGCGTCGTGTCGTCTTATTGGGAGTCGCCCCCGGTCAGAGCGGGCCGAATCCCGTGGCGTTGCCGACAAGGAGAGATGGAAGATGACGGAAATCAGCGCGGCCGCAGTCAAGGCGCTGCGTGACAAGACCGACCTGCCGATGATGCTCGTCAAAAAGGCATTAGTGGAAGCGGGAGGCGACGAGGCCAAGGCGATCGACATTCTCAAACGGGACGTCGGCAAGGTGAAGGAGAAGCGCGCCGACAACCCGACCGAGGAGGGTCGCATCTTTACGCTCGTCGCTGGCGACGGCAGCGAAGCGGCCATGATCGAGATCCAATGCGAGTCGCCGCCTGTGGCCACGGGCCAGGCGGTCGCCGAGTTCGGTGAGAAGCTGGTGAAGCACTTGCTCGAGGGCCCCGGCGCGCTCAGCCCCGACGAGCTGATGCTGCAAAAGCCCCCGGGCAGCGCGAAGACGTTCGCCGAAATGTTCGACGAGATGATCAACAAGATTCGGGAGAAGATGATTGTCACGCGCCTGGCGCGCGTGAAAGGTCCGGTCGGCGCCTACGTCCACCACGATCACAAGACGGGCGTCTTGTTTCAGGCATCGGGAGAAAAGAAAACGAGCCCCGTCCTGAAGGACGTGGCGATGCACATCGCCGCGCTCAAACCGATCGTCACCTATCCCGAAGAGCTCGATCCGGCGATCGTGGAGAAGGAGCGCGAACGGCTCCGCGAACAGGCGAAGAAATCGGGCAAGCCCGACAACATCATCGACAAGATCGTCGAGGGGCAACTCAAGACGTTCTATAACGACGCCGGCGTGCTCGTTTTTCAGCCCTTTGCAAAGGACCAGGCAAAGTTGGTCAGCCAGGTGCTGGCCGAGCAGGGTCTTAAAGCGCTCAAGTTCACGCGCTGGGTGATCGGGCGGCGCTGAGATTGCGGAACGACCTTTGCAGCGACGTAGCGCAGATTCGCAAAAACGCAAAGGAAGGTGCCATTTTCAGATTGAAGCGCGCCTATGAGAAGCCGTCGCGAACGGATGGTTTTCGGGTTCTGGTTGAGCGGCTTTGGCCGCGCGGCGTGACCAAGGAGCGGGCGAAGCTGGATCTCTGGCTCAAGGACGCGGCACCGAGCGCCGAGCTGCGAAAGTGGTTCGACCACGACCTCGCGAAGTGGAAGGGGTTCCAAAAACGCTACGGGGCCGAGCTTAAGGACAAAACCGGTGTGCTGCGCCTCCTCAAGCAGAAGTCGAGCGAAGGCAGCGTGACTCTGGTCTATTCGGCGCGCGACGAGGATCACAATAGCGCACTGGTCCTGAAACGCCTTCTCGAACGCAAGCCGCTCAGGAGTTAGCGGCTGGACGATCGACGCTCAACAACAGAGCCAAGCCAGGATCAACGTCGCCTGTCGTACCAGGCTTTGTCCTTGCGCGGCTCGAGGATCGGCGAAATCGAAACTGCTTGAGTGCTCTCTGCGTGACTCCAAATGTCACGCCATGTTGTGAGAGCCGTTTCGGCGGCCGGCGGCACATTCACTCCCGGTTCTGGCGAGCGCACGGCGGCCGAAATCACGGGTTCGAAAATCGGGTCCGACACGCGCCGGGACAGTCCGCGCAGAACATGCACAGCTCCGTCCAAAATCGTGTGAGCCCACGCTCGATCGATGAGGGCCAACAGCAGCGGCTCGATTGCCGGGCCGCCGATGTTGAGCAGCCCTTCCGCAGCGACCCAGCGCAAGTCCTGATGATCATCCTCCAGACATTGGATCAGCGTCGGAATCGCCAAAGGGTCGGCGATTTCGGCGAGCGCCTTAGCGGCTTCGAGTCGGCTCCGTTCGTCGGCCGCCCCGAGGGTTCCGAGAAGGTCCGGAACAGCCGGCGCGCCGTATGCCACAAGTTCCCCGCGAGACCGCTCGCGTTCGACCGCCTGTGGCGAAGAGAGATTTTCGATCAGCAGGCGAATGTGGGGACCTCGGGCCTCACCGGCCAACGCATCCGCTGATGATTCAACTTCCGTTTTCCGCTTTGTGTTCTTCGTCATGGCAACTCCTTGTCCGCTCCCCGCTTTCAAGCAAATTATTCGCTGAACCGCGTAACTGAGGAAGGGGGGAGACGAACGACGTGGATTGCCGTTTGGAATGGGGCTTTTATCCCGAGAATCACTGCGACTTGGAACGTTTGTGCGCTGGTTCTTCCACATGCTTCATGCGGGTTGCCGGTACTTCAGTCGGGCGAAGAGAAAAGGCCGCTGCCGTCGGGAATCGAGTGAGACTCGCTCCACAGACGAGTTGGAGGCAAGCTTCGCAGTCGAGGTAACCTGGTCAATTAATTCCAGCGAGGGCTACCGAAGGCCGACGGCGGGACATCGGCCCCGCGAAATCTGGCCTAAACCGTTTGACAGCCAGTGTTGCCGAGCGCACGATAAGCCGAGCCGAACAATGGACACAGGGGCTGACGCAATCGGATTGCAGGAAAAAATGTACTTACTTGGGAGGTATCGAAGCATGTTGAAGAGAGCGACGGGAACTTTGTTGTGCGCGATTGCGATCGCGGCTTTTGCGTCGTGCGCGGTACAGGCCGCCGGACCGGAAGTGAAGGGCGGGATCGAAGGCAA